>NZ_JBHVOC010000003.1:0-429682 GCF_044142145.1 Streptomyces sp. BK79 | reverse complement strand
CCGGCATGAGGTTGGAAAAGGCTCAGTGGTAACGAGAGCGTAGAGGATGGTGATCGGTGCGGCGGGCACCGCCTTGGCGGCGTCCGCCTATCCCAGCGCCCCCAACAGCATCGGCAGCGAAGCGTGCAGCTCTCGTTCCCAGTACGCCCAGCCGTGGGTGCCGGGTCCGTAGAAGTGGGTCGTCAGGTGTCGCGCGCCCACCCGGCGCAGCTCTGCCGCCAGCGCCAGGTTCTGGCGCTCGAAGTCCGCCTCCAGCGCGCTCACGCTCCCCGGTGCGTCCAGCGGCCCCGTCGTGCCGTCGCCGCAGGACAGGTACACGGGGAGGGAGCGGAGGCGGTTGGCGAGGTGGAAGGGGTCGTGGGACTCCCAGACGCGGCGTTGGGCGACCGGGTCGCCCCAGACGCGCAGGGGGTCGTTGTTCTGGCCGGCGAAGAGGCCCAGGATGCGGTCGACCGACTCGGTGTTGAGGAGGGGGTGGGCCGAGCCGGAGTAGGAGGCGGCCGCCTTGAACATGCCCGGGTGGCGGGCGGCGTAGAGGAGGGCGCCCTGGCCGCCCATCGACAGGCCGGCGACGACGCGGTCGCGGCCGGCGCCCCAGTCGCGTTCCAGGAGGTGGCGCAGCTCCTTGGTGTGGAAGGTCTCCCACGCCGGGTCGCCGCCCCGGCCGTGGTTCCACCAGTCGCTGTACCAGCCGTTCCAGCCGGCCTCGGGCATGACCACGAGGACGTCGCGGAGGCCGGCGATCTCCGCCACGTCCGTCCTGCTCGTCCAGGACGTGTAGTCGCCGCAGCAGCCGTGCAGCAGCCAGAGGGTCGGCCAGTTCTGCCGGTGGCGTCGGTCGTGCGGGTTCCAGCCGTCCGGGGTGAGGAGGCGGACGTTCACCGTGCGTCCGCCCAGGGAGGGTGAGCGTACGGACAGGTCGACCTGTCGGTCGGCGACCTGCGTGACGGCGACGACTTCGGCGCCGGGGTGGCGGGTGGAGAGCGGCTGCTGCTCCGCTGCCGACGCGGGGGCTGTCGGTGCGAGGGTGGCTGTGAGGACGGTCAGGAGGGTGGCCAGGGCTAGCAGGAAGGTTCGGGTTCTGGACGGGGTCGGGGTGGCTGGCACGTTGGCGGACATGGCGGCTCCCTGGGTGGGTTGCTGTTCGTCGCGCTGTGGTGCGGGGGTGGGGCTGAGTCGGGTCGGCTCGGGCGTCAGTCGGCGGGTCTGCGGGGTAGGACCAGCAGGGCGTCGCCCACCGGGCGTTCGCCGGCGGCGTCCGACGGGTCGTTGATCACCTCGCCGTGGGCGACCATCGTCGTCGAGCCGCCGCCGTCGAGGTTGACCGCGTCGCGCAGACCCAGAGACCTGGCGACCTCGGCGCTCTCGGTGATGCTGAGGCCCAGGGTGTCCGTGTCGCGTCCATCGGCCGTGACGAGGACGGTGCGGCCTGCGGCGTCCACGCCGGCCAGGGTGCGGGGGTTGCGCTTGTGGACCCAGCCGTAGTACCAGCTCGGGTCGCCGGGGTGGACCATGCCGTCGGTGGCGGGGGTGACGTGGACGCGTCCGTCGCGGACCAGTTCCGGTCCGGCGTTCAGGATGTCCGTGTGGGGTGTGGGTGACAGGCGGTGTCCGCGTTCGTCCAAGAGCGTCGTGCGTACGCGCAGGCGGTCCCCTGCGCGCGCGAGTGCGGTCAGGTCGGCGGCGCGGCGGCCGGTCGCCTGGAGGGAGCTGCCGCCCGGCGGGAGTTCGCCGCCCCGTGGCGAGCGCAGCTCCACGACCCGGTCGTGGGCGTCCAGTACGGCCTCCACGCCTTCGCCCTGGGGCGTGTGCCAGCCGTAGTCCGGTGTGAAGGCGATCAGTTCGTCGGGGTTGGTGCACGTGACGTCGTGCAGGGGCAGCGACGTGGGGGCGTCGCCCTCGGTGCCGCCGCAGTTGCGGATCAGGCCCGGGACGCGGTTGACGCCGTTGAGGCGGAGGGCGGTCGCGCGGCCGGTCACCTCGCCCTGCCAGGTGAAACGCGTGACCCGCGTCCGCCGGCCGTTGTCCTGGAGCACCAGGCTCGGGCGTCCGGCCACCGGTTCGCTCAGCAGGCGTCCGTCGTACACGCCCACACCCGCGGGGTCGCCGGGGGCGCCCGCCTTGGGGTCGAGGACGAAGAAGCCGGCGTTGACCGCGGCGGTCGCGTGGGCCGACGTCGCCAGGGTGCTGGTCGTCTCGCGGTTCTCCAGGTCCGGGCCGTATGACGCGTCCAGGCTGCCGCGGAACGTGCGCGGGTCGACGGTGAGCACGTCGACGTGCCACGGGCCGCGGTCCGTGGGTGCGCCGTCCCAGCCCGTGTAAACGGCGGATCCCGTGTACCCGGCCGCCCTCAGGCGGGTGCGTTCGGTCGTCGCGGTGGACTGTGAGGCGTACGTCCCCACGCGGACCCGCCAGCCGAGGGTGCCGCCCGCGTAGTCGGCCGTCCTTGGTGTGGTCACCTGCTCCGCCCGAGCCTCGAAACCGTCCCGTCGCAGGTCGGCGACCAGTTCGTCGGCGCTGGCCTTGTCCTTCAGGGCGGTCGGCGGGGCGTCCGGGTCCGGCGAGGTGTCGCCGCCGGGGATGGAGACCTCCACCGTCCAGTGCAGTGACGGGTCGGGGGTGCCGCGCACGATGCGGGTGAGGGTGACGCCCGGCTGGAGGGTCGTGGTGGTGCGGGTCTCGGGCAGGTGCGTGGGGCCCAGGGGCAGGGCGGGAGCGCCCTGTTGGGGCGGTGCGGGTGATGCGGGTGATGCGGGTGGTGACGCCTGTGCTGGTAGTGCGCCCACCGTGGCCAGGACGCCGAGGACGGCTCCCGCGCCGCGGATTCTCTTCCTCATACGCATCGTCTGCACCGCCTGCACTGCCCGCACTGCCTCACCGCCTGGATCGAAGACCGGGGACGAACGCGCGCCATCCTCTCCCCTCACCGCTGACACAGACATGGACAACCGCCCAACGTGCACTGCACAAGTAGCGACCGGTTCCGGACCGGCGTCAAGGTCGCAGCGGCCTCGGGGCGACGTCCGGGGCGATTGTCAGTGGCCGCCGATAGATTCGGTCTTGTTCCGCCGAGGTGGCGTGAACTCCCCCTTCGCATGCATGGGAGATGGTGCGTTGTCCGTCTGGGAGAAGTCGAGCACGGCACGGGTGGTGCCGCCGGCGCGGCCGCGGAAGCTGGCCAAGGTGCCGTTCGTGGAGCTGGCCGACGGGCGCTTGCAGGGTGTGGTGTCCAGTGGGTCGGACATCGGGCGGGTCTACGTCTCCTCGGTCGCGGCCGGGTCGTACGCGTACGCCTGCAGCACCAACAACAACCGTCCCTGCGGCGGGGCGCGCGGCTCGTTCTGCAACCACATACGGGCGCTCGTCGGCGAGGCGGTGCTCCAGTACGGGGCCGAGCGTGTGGCCCGGTATCTGAAGATCGACGCCGAGGGTGGCGCCGAGGCACACGCGCTCACCTCCGTCATGACGGCCTCGCGGCCCGCGCCGGGGGACAGTTCGGCAGCGGCGCAGGTGTTCAGCCGGTTCCTGCGGCATCTCGCCTACCTCGAACTCGCGCCCACGACCCGTCCCTCGCCCGAGATGCAGTGGTTCCCGACGACCAGGGCGGTGGCCGCCTGATGCGCGCCGATCTGCTGCTCGATGACGTCGACGGGCTCGACGAGGCCCTCGCCGCCGTGGACGGTTTCGACGCGGCGCTCGTGGGCGGGCTGCTGCGTCCGCAACCCGCGCAGGCCGCTGGGCTGGCCGGGCTCGCCGACGCCGTCGCCGGGACGCCGCTGGCCTCGCGGGTCGCCGAGGCCGCCGACAAGACGACCGCCGGGGCCGGCGACGAGGACCACTTCATCGCGCTCGCCGCCGCTCGTACGGCTCTGCTCGGGTCCGTGCACGACGCCCTCACCGCGCGGGTGGCGGAGGCCGTGGGCCGGCCGGTCGCGGCCGACGACACCACCGGCTCGCTGGCCGGGGAGGAGCACGCGGTGAACCTGCGGACCGCCGCGCGCGGTTGGCTGTGCGACCTGGCCCGGGCCGGCTGGCGGGGCATCGACCACGAACTCGTGGGCGGGGCCGCGTCCGTGGTCTCCGCGATGCTGCCCGATCCGGCGTCGCGCCGACTCGCCATGCTCCTCGACGGGTTCGCCGCCGAGCTGGCCGCCTCCTGCCCCGGGGCGACCCTGGACCGGGTGCCGGTGCGCCGCTGGGCCGACCTGTGGTCGCGCGCCCTGCTGCTGACGCTGCCGGGAGCGGACACGGCCCCGGCCGTGGCGGAGGTGACGGGGCGTCTGCTGCCGCTCGGCGTGGACGTCCAGGAGCACGCCACCGCCGTACAGGCGCAGGTGCACGCGGTGTTCGAGCCCGCGGACGGGGGCGCGACCCGGCTGGTGCGGGCCTCGGTGTCCGCGCCGAAGCCGGACACGGTCGTCGGGGCCGGTCTGTGGCAGCTGCTGCGGCCGCACATGTCCCTGCTGGCCGCCGTGAGTGAGGGCAGGGCCATGGACCTCGACGCGATGCCCGTCACCGCCGAGGGCGACCTGGTGTGGGACGACGCGTGTGCCCGTGCGGGCGAGCCCGCCGACGCCTTCGTCACCGCCCGGGTGGCCCTGCCCGCCGCCACCGCGTTCGCCGTGTCGCCGCTGGACCGGCATCCGGCCCGGATCGCGGTGCCCGTCCTGGTGGAGGGGTACGGCGTGGAGGAGGGGGACGACGGGATCGTGCTGGAGGTCGCCGGGTGCCGTCTGGGCGTCGACGCCGACCGCGTGCCGGCCGCTGGCCCGCTCACGCCCGAGGCCGTGGCGTCGTCCAGTGCCTGCCTCGGGCTGCTGCGCTGGGATGCCGGGGAGTTCCTGCTCCAGCCGCTCGGCGTGGAGCGGACGGTGCGCAAGAAGGCGGTCGCCGTGCATGCCGGGGCCTGGGCCGGGGGGACGGCCGACAAGGCGGGGGTACGGGGCGAGAAGGCCGCGACCGACGCCGTCACCGTGCTGCGCGAGCGCGCCGGAAAGCTGCTGCGGAAATGACCGGCCCCCGTACCGGGCAAGGTCCCGGACCCGAGCCCGACGCGTACGGCGCTCCCGAGTACGACGCGTACGACACTCCCGAGCCCGACGCGTACGACAACCGGCGGCAGGTTCTCTACTGGCGGCTGCTGGCCCGGCTGTTCGATCCCGAGGAGCAGGCCTCACTGGAGTCGGCGAGTCTGTCCGTCGTCGAGGACATCGGTCTGCCGCCCGCGCTGCTCGACCCCGACGCGTCCGTCGGCTCGGTCGTCCAGCGGCATCCGGAACTGGCCGCCGAGTTCGACGGACTGATGGTGCCGGAGCCGGAGGAGGACGGTGAGCGGGACCGGGCGGCCGAGGTGCGGCGCGCGGCGCTCGCCTCCAAGGTGCTGCTCAACGTCTTCGCCTCCCGGCCCGGCAACGTCACCGCCGAGCAGCTGGCGCGCTGGCAGTCCGACGCCGACTGGTTCGAGCGTGCCCTCGGCTGCCGGCCCGGCGAGCTGCGGGGCGGGCGGGGCGGCTCGGGCCGGGCGGGTGGCGGTGCCGGCGGCGGGGTCAGCCCGACCGGCACCGGTGTCGGCGGTCCCACGCCCGACCTCAGCCGGTTGATCCCCGCGATCGGTCCGGAGCTGGGTGCCATCGAGGGCGACCTCGTCAAGCGCATGCACCTGCGCGAGGTACTGGCCGACCCGGCGCTGGCCTCCCGGCTGACGCCGAGCATGTCCCTGATCGAGCAGTTGCTGCGGGACAAGGGCAACCTGTCCGGTGTGGCCCTCGCCAACGCCAAGGCGCTGATCCGGCGCTACGTCGACGAGGTCACCGAAGTGCTGCGCACCCAGGTGGAGAAGTCCACGGTCGGCGAGTTGGACCGTTCCGTGCCGCCCAAGCGGGTGTTCCGCAACCTCGACATCGACCGGACCATCTGGAAGAACCTCACCAACTGGAGCCCGGAGGAGGAGCGGCTCTACGTCGACCGCCTCTACTACCGGCACACCAGCCGCAAGACCACGCCCCAGCGGCTGATCGTCGTCGTGGACCAGTCCGGTTCGATGGTCGACTCGATGGTCAACTGCACCATCCTGGCCTCCATCTTCGCCGGGCTGCCGAAGGTGGACGTCCACCTGATCGCGTACGACACGCAGGCGTTGGACCTGACTCCCTGGGCGCACGACCCGTTCGAGACGCTGTTGCGCACCAAGCTCGGGGGCGGCACCGACGGCACCGTCGCCATGGCGCTCGCCCAGCCGAAGATCGCCGAGCCGCGCAACACCGTCGTGGTGTGGATCTCCGACTTCTACGAGTGGCGCCGCCAGGAGCTGTTCGACAGCATGGCCGCCGTGCACCGCTCGGGGGCGAAGTTCATCCCGGTCGGTTCGGTGACCAGCTCCGGGCGCGGCAGCGTCGACCCGTGGTTCCGGGAGCGGTTCAAGGACCTCGGCACGCCGGTGATCTCCGGTCACATCAAGAAGCTCGTGCACGAACTCAAGACGTTCCTCACCTGATCAGCGGCCGCCCTCCGCGTCGTATGCCCTGATCCTCGTACTGAAAGGCCTCTTCCTCATGTCCGACCTGCTGCGCGCGCCCGCCGAGATCAAGTACGCCGAGGAGCTGGACTGGCTGGAGTCGATCGACGACGGTCCCAAGCCGTTCTCGTGGCGGCTGTCGCCGAAGATGGTCCGCCTGTTCATCCTCGGCTCCGAGCGTTCCGACGGCCTGGACCGGGAGATCGCGCAGAAGTGGTTCGGTGACCGCAGCTTCGTCGAGCGGTCCATCGTCACGCTCGCCTCCGACCGCGGCCTGCTGCTCATCGGCGACCCGGGCACCGGCAAGAGCTGGCTGGCCGAGCTGCTGTCCGCCGCGATCAGCCGCAACTCCACGCTGGTCGTGCAGGGCACGGCCGGCACCACCGAGGACCACATCAAGTACTCGTGGAACGTGTCCATGGTCATCGCCAAGGGACAGTCGCGGGAGTCGATGATCCCCTCGCCGATCATGACCGCGATGGAGGCCGGGTCCATCGGCCGTTTCGAGGAGCTGACCCGGTCGACCAGTGACGTGCAGGACGCGCTGATCTCGATCCTCTCCGAGAAGTACATCTCCGTCCCCGAGCTGGAGAGCGGCGGCGGTGACGACAACATCGTCTTCGCCAAGCCGGGCTTCTCGATCATCGCCACGGCCAACAGCCGCGACCGGGGCGTCAACGACCTGTCCTCCGCCCTCAAGCGGCGTTTCAACTTCGTCCGCATCCCGGTGGTGACGAACAAGAAGAGCGAGGCGGAGATCGTCCGGTTCCGCACCGAGGAGCTGCTGCGCCGGCACTCGATCGACCTGGACGTGCCGCCGACCCTGCTCGACGTGCTCCTGCAGAGCTTCGCCGACCTGCGCGCCTCCGCCGCCTCGGCGGGCAGCGACGACGAGAAGCTGGAGTCCGCGCTGTCCACGGCCGAGCAGATCGGCGTGCTGGAGGACGCCGTCCTGCACAGCAACTTCTTCGGCGAGCGCGCCCTGACCGCTCGTACCCTGGCCTCCTCGCTCGTCGGCTCCCTGACCCGCCGCGAGCCCGAGGACCTCGCCATCCTCAACAAGTACCTGCACGGCGTCGTCGAGCCGCGCAGCAAGGAGGAGGGCGGCTCGTGGCCGGAGTTCCTGGAGGGCGGCCGCGACGCGATCGCCACGCTGTCATGAGCGGGGTCCAGGAGAGTACGTCGTTCGCCGCGCTGCGCGGGCAGCTCCAGGAGGCGGCGGCCGCGTTCGCGGGCGGGCCCGACGCCCTGGAGGGCATCCTCCTCGGCATGGTCGACGACGTCGACCGGGCGGTGCGCGAGCCGCTGGAGATCTTCCCCGTCTGCCACCACTCCCCCGCCTCGGCGACGGCCATGGCCCGGCGGCTGCGCGAGAAGCAGCCCAAGGTCGTGTACCTGGAGCTGTGCGAGGACATGGCGCCGCTCCTGGCCGAGCTGCGCAACTGCCGGCTGCCGGTGGCGGTGCAGGCGTTCGCCGGTGACGTCGACGGCTTCCCCGCCGAGTGGGCGCCGCTGTCGGTCGTCGCGCCGATCACCGAGGCGTCCGCCGAGTACCAGGCCATCGCGTACGCGCTGGACACTCCTGGGGTGGAGCTGGTCCTCGTCGACCGTTCCTCGGACCACGTCTTCCAGTGGGACGGCCGGGACGAGCGGGCGCCCGAGGCCCCGGCGCAGGACGCCGCACCCGAGGCCGGCACCGAGCCCGCCTCCGGGCTGCACGGCGAGGCCGTCGGCGTCGAGATCGGCGACCTGAGGCCGCGCTTCGCCGAGCTGGAGGAGCACCTGCTGCGCCACGGCAAGGTGCGGCACTGGTCGGAGTGGTGGCACCAGTACGTCGAGGTGCCGCTCGGCGACGGCACCGCCGACCACGACACGTACCGCCAGGTCATGTTCCTCATCGGCAGCCTCTTCCGGCGGCTCGCCCCCGGCGACGGCGCCCGGCTCCGGGTGGACGAGGACCGGGAGCGGTACATGTGGACCCGGATGCGCGAGCACCTCGGCGCGACCGGGACCGATCCGGCGGACTGCCTGTACGTGTGCGGGGCGTTCCACGCGGCCAGCCGCGTCGAGGAGTTCGGCGTGCACGGCAGCGCGGACACATTCACGATCTCCCCGCGCACCGCCACCACCTGGCAGTACGGACTGATCCCGTCCAGTCACACGGCGATCGAGGCGCAGTTCGGCCTCGCCGCCGGCTCGGTGTCGATCGCGGCGACGGAGTGGGCCAAGAGCCTCAAGCGGACGCGGGTGCGGCCGTACCGGCTGGCGGGCCAGGCGGGCACGAGGAAACCGTCCGCGAAGAAGACCACCGCCCGGCCGGCATCCGCCTCCGCAGTGCCGTCCCCGGACGCCTCCGCCGACCACCTGTCCGGCTTCCTGCGCCGGCCGCCCGTGCTCGACGCGCTGGACGAGGCGGAACTGCTCGGCTGGTCCGTGGACATCGTGCGCGCGGCCCGGCGCGCCGGCTACCTCGCCTCCACCGCCGACGCCATCGCGGTCTTCGAGACGTCGATCCTGCTCGCCGGCATGCGGGACCGGGCGAAGCCGACGCCGTACGACTTCCAGGACGCGGCGGTCACGTGCATCGAGAAGGACGTCGTGCCCGGGCGGCGGGACGTGCGGCGGCTCGTCGAGATCATGATGGGCGGCGACCGGATCGGCCAGGTCGGCTACGAGGCGCTGCCGCCGCTCGCCCGGGACGTGCACGACCGGCTGGCGCCGCTCGGGCTGAAGCTCCAGCAGCGCGGAGTGCAGCGGGCGTTGCTCGACATGGCGTCCCGGCCGGAGCTTCAGGCGTGCTCCGACGTGCTGTGGATGCTGCGGCGCCTGATGCCGCAGGGGGCGGCGCGGCCGATCATGGGTGAGCGGCGGCTCGGCGAGCGGTCGATCCAGGAGTCGTGGGACCTGGCGATCGGCACCCACCAGCGCGCGCTCATCGAGCTGGGCTACGAGGGTGTCAGCGTCGAACAGGTCCTGGAGCAGCGGCTGCGGCGCGACGCCTACGGGCCGCGGGCGACGACGGCGACCGTACTCGCCGCGGTCGAGGACGCGACGCTGTACCTGCGCAGCCGCCGCCTCGCCGACGAACTCGGCGGCCACGCGCTGAAGGTGCTCGCCACCGAGCGCAGTGTCGACGGCGCGCCGGAGGTGCTGCGCCGGGTCCGGGCGCTGCTGTCGTACTACCGGACCACCGAGCCGGTCCTGCCGGCCTGGATCGAGTCGTTCGTGAAGACCGGGTACGCGCACTACTGCACGCTGCTGCCGACGGCGTTCCGGGACGAGGACGCGAAGGTCGGGCAGGTCGCGGCGATGCTCGGCTTCCTGTTCAGCATGGAAGGGCTCGCGTTGTCGCTGGGCTGCGACCGGGCCCAGCTGGAGCTGGCGGTCGCCCAGTCGCATCCGGAGGATCCGTCCAGGACGGCCCTGTTGTGGGCGGCGCAGGTGCAGCTCGGCACGCTGTCGCGGGCGGAGCTGCGGGCCCGGTGCGGCGAGTTGCTGGACAACCCGCTGGTGGTGCCCGCGTATCCGCGCTACCTCAGTGGCTTCGTGCACGCGCTGGAGCCGGTGCCGGGACTGGCGGACGTGGTCGTGGAGGCGGTGTCGAACGCCTTCGGGCGGTTGCCGGACGCGGTGCTGCTGCCGTGGCTGCCGCTGCTGATCACGACCCTGCGGTCCGGCGCCGCCGAGCTGGCGCCGCTGCTGATCCGGGAGGCCGGGCGGATCTTCCCGGGCCGGCTCGCGGAGCTGGACGCGTGGGTGCCGCCGTGGCGGATGCCCGCCGCGCCGCTCCCCGCGCGCCGGGCGGACGCGGCGGCCCACGGCCCCCGGGGCGCCGCGCTGCTCCCGGAGTATCCGGCGACCTGCGACGCGGTGGCGGGGCTGCTGGGCTGCGCGGGGGAGTGGTCGGAACCCGGGGCTCCCGTCCCGTCGGGTGCCGCTCTGCTCTCCGCGCACCCGGCCGCGTGCGACGCGGTGGCGGACCTGTTGGGCTGCGACGGTGCGTGGGCGACGGCCCGGCCCGTCCCGTCGGAGGGCGGCGCGGTGCTCACGGTTCGCCATCCGCGCTCGGCGCAGGAGCTCGAGGTGCTGCTCTCCGGCGGGTGACGAGGTGCGTCCGGGTCCCGGGGCCGTCCCGGGACCCGGACGGTGGGTCGGTGCGCGCCGGTCCGGGAGCCGGCCCGTCGGTCTGTCCGTACGCGCCGGTCCGGAAGCCGGCCGGTCTGTCCATACGCGCCGGTCCGGGACCCGGACGGTGAGTCCGTGCGCGCCGGTCCGGGAGCCGGCCGACGGGGCCGTGCGCGCCGGTCCGGCCGGACGTTCAGCCGTAGCAGGCCGGGAGGGGCTCGAGGCCCTCCGGCACCCCGTACTCGATGACCGCCGTGTACGCCTCCGCGATGTCGCAGCCCTTGTCGAACCAGGGGTAGGCGAACCCGCTCCAGACCAGAAGGACGACGATCAGCACGTCGCGCGTTGCCTTTGACATGTCTGGGACTATTCCGTCCGGCCCGGCGGAATAAGCCCCACCGCGCGCCTCTGTTCCGTTCGTCGAAGATGCCCCCCTGGGCAACCGAGGGGCGGCTACGCCGACTCCCGCACCACCAGTTCGGGGGCGAAGATCACCGACGTGGGGGCCGTGCGCTCGCCCCTGATGTGTTCCTGGAGGAGGCGGGCCATCGTGGCCGCCATCTCCTCCACCGGCTGGCGCACGGTGGTCAGCCGGGGCCGGCAGGTGACGGCCACGCCCGAGTCGTCGAAGCCGACGACCGCGACGTCCTGCGGCACCCGGCGACCGTGGTCGCGCAGGGCCTGGACGGCGCCCTGGGCCATCAGGTCGTTGGCGGCGAACAGGCCGTCCAGAGCGGGGTGTTCGGCGAGCAGCGAGGTCGTCGCCGCCATACCGCTGTCGACCGTGAAGCCGCCCTCGGCCACCGGGACGCGGGGATGTCCGTGCGCGGCCAGGGTGTCCCGGAAACCGGCCAGCCGCTCCTGGCTCGCGGCGACGGCCAACGGCCCGGTGATGGTGGCGATCCGGCGGCAGCCCCGCCCCAGCAGGTGCTCGGCCGCGAGCCGGCCGCCGTGGCAGTGGTCGAGGTCGACGTGGCTGAGCGGTGCCGGGCGTCCGGGCCGGGCGAACAGCACCGCCGGCAGCCGAGCCCCGGCGAGCAGCGCGGGCAGCGGGTCGTCGGGATGGGTGGAGACGACCAGCGCCCCGTCCGCACCGCCCTGCCGGAGGTACGTCACGACCTCCTGCCGTGCCCCGGGGGTCTCCGCGAACATGAGCACCGGGTGCATCGAGCGTGGCCGCAGGTGTCCGACGACGCCGCCCGCCACCCGGCCGAAGAAGGGGTCGGCGAACACCCGGGTGGCGAAGGCGTTCCGCTCCGTCTCCGTGGCGTCCCCCGCGCCGGAGACCACCAGGGCCACGGTCGTGGTGCGCCGGGTGACGAGTTGACGGGCGGCCTGGTTGGGGGCGTACCCGGTGCGCTCGACGACCCGGCGGACCAGGTCCTGGATGGCGGGGTCGACGTTGCGGACGCCGTTCACCACGCGCGAGACGGTGGCCCGGGACACGCCGGCCTCCCGGGCCACGTCCTCCAGGGTCGGCGCCCGTCTGCTCATGCCCGCACCCTAACCGGCGAGGTCCAGCGGCCGGTAGAGCGCTCTCCCACGCTGATCGAGAGCAGGGGTTCACCGGATTGCCGGGAGCTGGGGGTTGGGAGGGCCGGAGGGAGGGCTGGAGGGCGGGCTGGAGGGCGGGCTGCCCCCTCCCGCAGAGGGGAGGAGGCAGCCCGGCACGCTACCGCGCCGCCGGCGTGGTGGCCGGTGCCGATGCCGGTGCCGGTGCGTAGCCGGTCGGCCGGGCCGTGAAGGTGCCCCGGCCCTGCGTACGGCTGCGCAACCGCGTCGCGTAGCCGAAGAGTTCGGCCAGCGGCACGGTGGCCGTGACGACTGCCGCCCCGCCCCGCGTGTCCGAGCCGGTGACCCGGCCGCGGCGGGCGGCCAGGTCGCCGAGGACGCCGCCGACCGCGTCCTCGGGCACGGTGACCGTGACGTCGACGACCGGTTCCAGCAGGACCATCGCCGAGGCGCGCAGGGCTTCCCGGAGGCCGAACCGGCCGGCGGTGCGGAACGCCGTGTCCGAGGAGTCCTTCACATGGGTCTGGCCGTCGGTGAGCGTGACCCTCAGACCGGTCACCGGGTGCCCACCGAGCGGACCCTCCGCCAGGGCGTCCCGGCAGCCGGCCTCGACGGCCCGGACGAACTCCTGCGGCACCCGCCCGCCGACCACCGTCGACCGGAAGACGAATCCGCCCTCCACCGCGTCGCCCTCCCACGGCTCCACGTCGAGCACGACATGCGCGAACTGCCCCGCGCCACCGTCCTGCTTGACGTGGCGGTGGACGAAGCCCGACACGCCCTCGCCCACCGTCTCGCGGTACGCCACGCCGGGGCGGCCGACGGCGACCTCGAGGCCGTACTCGCGGCGGACGCGCTCCATGGCGACCTCCAGGTGCAGTTCGCCCATGCCCGACAGCACGGTCTGCCCGGTCTCCGGGTCGGTGCGCGCGGCCAGCGAGGGGTCCTCCTCGGTCAGCCGGGCGAGCGCCGAGGCCAGCCGGTCGGTGTCGGTGGAGCGACGGGCCTCCACCGCCACGTGCACGACCGGTTCGGCCACCCCGGGGGGCTCCAGGACGACGGGGGCGCCCGGCGCGCACAGGGTCGAGCCGGCGCGGGCCGTCTTCAGCCCGACCACGGCGACGATGTCCCCGGCGACGGCCCGTTCGAGCGGGTCGTGGCGGTCGGCCCGCACCCGCAGGATGCGGCCGACGCGCTCACCGCGCCGCGTGCCCGCGTCCCACACGGTGTCTCCTTTCTCGATCGTGCCCGAGTACACCCGCAGGTACGTCAGTCGTCCCGTCGGGGTGGCGTTCACCTTGAACGCCAGTGCCGCCATCGGCGCCGCCGGGTCGGCGGGCCTTTCCACCTCCGTGCCGTCGGGGGTGCCGTCGTGCGTGCCCCGGACCGGAGGTACGTCGAGTGGTGACGGCAGGTAGGCCACCACCGCGTCCAGCAGCGGTTCGACCCCGCGGTTGCGGTAGGCCGAGCCGCAGAGCACCACCACTCCGTCGCCGGCTCGGGTCAGGTCGCGCAGCGCCGTGGCGAGGGTGGCCGCGGTGAGCGTCTCCCGGTCGCAGAACTCCTCCAGCGCGGCCGGGTGCCGTTCCGCCACCGCCTCCTCCAGCAGGCGGCGCCTGCGTGCCGCCTCCTCGCGCAGAGCGTCGGGCACCGGCCCCTCCTCGGCCGTGTCCGAGCCGTCGGCCCACACCAGGGCGCGCATGCGGACCAGGTCGACGACGCCGGTGAAACCGTCCTCGGAGCCGATGGGCAACTGCGTGACCAGCGGTACGGGGTGCAGCCGCTCGCGGATCGAGTCGACGGCCCTGTCCAGGTCGGCGCCCGCGCGGTCCATCTTGTTGACGAACGCGATCCTCGGCACCCCGTGCCGGTCGGCCTGCCGCCACACGGACTCGCTCTGCGGTTCCACGCCCGCGACGGCGTCGAACACGGCGACCGCGCCGTCCAGCACGCGCAGGGAGCGTTCGACCTCGTCGGCGAAGTCGACGTGCCCCGGGGTGTCGATCAGGTTGATCCGGTGACCGTCCCAGGAGCAGCTGACCGCCGCGGCGAAAATGGTGATGCCGCGGTCGCGCTCCTGCGGGTCGAAGTCGGTGACGGTCGTCCCGTCGTGGACCTCGCCGCGCTTGTACGTGGTGCCCGTGGTGTAGAGGATCCGCTCGGTGACGGTGGTCTTGCCGGCGTCGACGTGGGCGAGGATGCCCAGGTTGCGAACGGTGGCGAGGGGGTTGGTGACGGTGCGCACGGCCCGTGGCCTTTCGCTGGAGTGTGAGCGGGGCGGCGCGATTCCCGCGAGGAGGACGGAACGAGGCGAGGCGAAGGCCGCCACCGTACGGCGGCGGGAGTGGTCGCTCGTCAGATGCTCGTCGCGGGCTTCCGGTGCCGGCCGCGCAGCGGACACCGGACGGCCGGAGACACGAGGATCACCTCGTACCGGGACGGGGGAACGACGGCAGCGGTGCGGATACGCACGGCCCGGCTCCCCTCACTCGATCTCGATGTCGTGGTGAGTCTAGGGAAGCCGGGAGGGGCTCCGCAGCGCATTTTCGGTGCGCCGCCGCACGCCCTCGCGGCGCCCCCGCACGCACCCTCGCCCGCAACGCGAGATGCCGACCGGGATCTCTCCCGGCCGGCATCTCGCTCGACCTGCTCTGTTGTGTCCGAGGGGGGACTTGAACCCCCACGCCCGATAAAGGGCACTAGCACCTCAAGCTAGCGCGTCTGCCATTCCGCCACCCGGACCAGGTGTCCGTCGCCTCGGCGGGCTGTTCCCCCGTGGCGACATGGACAACCATACCAAGGTTTCGCAGCGCCTTTCACCTGCGTTTCCTTCCCCTGAGCGGCGGCCCGGGGCGGAAGGGCCCACCGCATCTAAGGTCGCACCATGAGTGACTGGCCGGTTACCCACAGCCCGCTTCCGCGTCGTAGGCCGCGGGCGTTGTCGCCGCTCAGGGAGCACCTGCGGGACACGTTCTGGTTCGCGCCCACCGCTGCCATGGTGGGCGTCTTCGTGGTGTGGTGGGTGGCCCAGGAACTCGATGCCGCTCTCGTCCGGACGCTGCGGGATGAGGGCGACCACGACACGCTCGCCGAGCTGGTGCGGTTCGCGGACGACGCGAAGACGGTCGTGTCCGCGGTGGGCTCGGCCATGATGACCTTCATCGGTGTGGTGTTCAGCATCTCGCTGGTCGCCGTGCAGATGGCCGGTGGGCAGTTCACCCCGCGTGTGGTGCGGCTCTTCGTCCGCAGCCGGATCACGAAGGCGACCTTCGCGGTCTTCCTCGCCACGTTCGTCCTGACGCTGCTCGTCCTGACCAGTTACGACAGCACCCCCGACCCTCGTGACATCACGTCCGTACCGATCGTGCAGTCGGCGCTGACGCTCGTCATGGTGGCGCTGAGCCTGCTGCTCTTCGTGATGTACGTGAACGCGACGCTGCGGCTGATGCGGGTCGGTCATGTGATCGCCCGGATCGCCGAGGAGTCCTTCCGGGTGGCGGCGCTGATGCCGGCGCCGGTCCACGGCACGACGCCGCGCGGTCCGGGCGGGAACGCCGAAGGCCCTCTCGGTCCCGTGACCGCGTGGGTGGCCCACGACGGGCGGGCGGGTGTGCTGCGGGACGTGCACACCGCGAGGCTGGTGCGGGTGGCGCGCGCCCACGGGGTGGTGCTGCGGCTGGTCCCGCGGATCGGTGACTTCCTGGTGCCCGGCACCCCCGTCCTCGCGGTGCACGGCGGCCAGGCGCCACCTCGCCGGGCGCTGCGGTACGCCCTGTCCGTGGGGGTGGAGCGCACCTTTCACCAGGACCTGGGGTTCGGGCTGCGCCAGTTGTCCGACATCGCGCTGCGGGCCCTGTCCAGCGCGGTCAACGATCCGACGACCGCCGTCCAGGCGCTGGACCGGGTCGTGCAGATCCTGGCCGCGTTGTCCAGGCGGCCGCTGGACGCCGTCGTGCACCGCGACCGGCGGGGCGTGCCCCGGCTGGTGCAGCCCGTTCCCGGCTGGACCGAGCTGGTGGACCTCGGGTTCGCCGAGGTCCGGGCCTGCGGCGCCGGTGCGCCGCAGGTCACGCGGCGCATGCTGGCCGGGCTCGACGACCTGTTGCTGCTCGCCCCGCCGGAGCGGCGCGAACCGCTGCTGCGCCACCGCGAGCTGCTGCGGCAGGCGGTCGAGCGGGCCGCGCCGTCCCCGGCGGACCGGGCCTTCGCGCTGCGACCGGACCGGCAGGGCATCGGCTGACCCGGGGTCACGCGCACACGCCCTGCCGCCCGGCCGTGCGCCGGCGGTCCGGCTTCACGGCATGAGGTGGTGGTCCGGGAAGTTCCCGGGCAGCCGCTCCCCCTCCGGGCCCCGCGTGACGGCGCGCACGAGCAGCGCTCCGCCGACGAACGCACCGCGCCAGGACGCGCCGTGCCCGCCGAACAGCTCCTCGCGGTCGCCCCGGGAGCGCGGGACGCCGTGCCCGACCTTGAACGCGCGGATCTGCGGCGCGAGCCTGTCGTAGGTCGCGCGGTCGTCCGTGGACAGCGTGGCGACCAGGGCGCCGTTGGAGGCGTTCATCGCGGCGAGCAGCTCGGCCTCGGTGTCGACCAGGACGACGGTGTCGACCGGGCCGAACGGTTCCGCGTGGTGCAGCGGCGAGGAGCGGGGCGGGTTCAGGAGGGTGACCGGCTGGACGTAGGCCGAGGTGTCCTGGCCGGGCAGGAAGCGTGCGTCGTCGGCGCTGCCGCGGTGCAGCGGTACGGCGCCGCGGTCGACGGCCTCGGCGACCTGGTCCCGCAGCTCCTTGGCCTTGGCCGGGTTGATGACCGGCCCGAAGTCCAGCTCCGGGTAGGGGGCGTGCGGGTTCTCGACGGCGAGGGGGTGGCCGACGCGCAGCGTGCGGACCGCGGGGAGGTAGGCCGCGAGGAACGCGTCGAAGAGCCGGCGCTGGACGACGAAGCGCGGGTAGGCGGTGCAGCGCTGCTTGCCGTAGTCGAAGAGTTTCGGGATCACCCGGGTGAGCGCGTCCCAGTCCGTGAAGTTCCAGATGCCCCAGGTGTTGAGTCCTTCCTGTTCGAGGATGTGCCGCTTGCCGAGGTCGGCGAGGGCCGTGGCGACGGCGGCGCCGGTGTCGCGTCCGCCGACGAAGGAGACGCAGCCGATCTCGGGCGCCCGCACCAGCGCCTGGGACAGCTCTCCTCCGCTGCCGCTGACGAGGGTGACGGGAATCCCCTCGCGGGCGGCGAGTGCGCAGGCCAGGGTGAGACAGGCGACACCGCCGTCGGTCGGGGTCTTGGCGATGACCGCGTTGCCCGCCAGGGCCTGTACCAGCAATGCGTGAACGAGCACGCTCATCGGGTAGTTCCAGCTCGCGATGTTGGACACCGGTCCGTCCAGCGGGGCACGCCCGTCGAGCATGTCGTCGATTCCGTCGAGGTACCAGCGCACCCCGTCCACGGCCCGGTCGACGTCGGCCCGCGCGAGCCGCCAGGGCTTGCCGATCTCCCAGACGAGCAGCAGCGCGAGGAGGTCCCGGTGCTGGGCGAGGGCGTCCAGGGTGGCGGCGACACGGGCGCGGCGCTCGGGCAACGGGAGGTGGCGCCAGGCGCGGTGCTGGTCGAGCGAGGCGCGTACGGCCCGGTGGGCGCTCTCGCCGTCCAGCCGGGGCGGGCCGGTGACCGGGGTGCCGTCGACGGGGCTGGTGGCGGGCAGGACCCGGCCGTCCGCCCGCCAGGTGCCGCCCCAGAGGTTGAGGACGCGGTCGTCCCGGAACGCCTCCGGGGCGACGGTGAGGCAGCGCTGCCAGGCGTCGGCCCAGGAGGTGCCCGCCTTGAGGGTGAGGGCCGTAGCGGTCGGGGCGGCGGCGCCCTCGGCAGCGGCCGTCATGCCGGCACTCCGTCCCGTGCCGCGCCGCCGAGGACGGCGACGACGTGCCGTGCCGTCTCGGTCGGGGTACTCCCCACCCGTACGCCGGCCGCCTCCAGTGCCTCCTGCTTGGCCCGCGCCGTGCCCGAGGACCCGGAGACGATCGCGCCGGCGTGCCCCATGGTCCGGCCCTCGGGTGCCGTGAAGCCGGCGACGTAGCCGACGACTGGCTTGGTGACGTGGTCGCGGATGTAGGCGGCGGCGCGTTCCTCGGCGTCGCCGCCGATCTCGCCGATGAGGACGATGAGTTCGGTGTCGGGGTCGTCCTGGAAGGCGGCGAGGCAGTCGATGTGGCTCGTGCCGACGACCGGGTCGCCGCCGATGCCGACGCAGGTCGAGAAGCCGAGGTCGCGGAGTTCGTACATGAGCTGGTAGGTGAGCGTGCCGGACTTGGAGACCAGGCCGATGGGGCCGGGTTTGGTGATGTCGGGCGGGATGATGCCCGCGTTGGACTGGCCGGGGGTGATCAGCCCGGGGCAGTTGGGGCCGATGATCCGGGTGCCCCTGTCCTTCGCGTAGGCGGTGAAGGCGACGGAGTCGTGGACGGGGATGCCCTCGGTGATGACGACGGCGAGGCCGATGCCGGCGTCGGCGGCCTCGGTGACCGCGGCCCTGGCGAAGGCGGGGGGCACGAAGACGACGGTGACGTCCGCGCCGGTGTGCTCGACGCCCTCGCGCACCGAACCGAAGACGGGTACGGCGCGCTCGTCGAAGTCCGCGGTGCGGCCCGCCTTGCGCGGGTTGACGCCGCCGACCACGTCGGTGCCGGCGGCCAGCATGCGGCGGGTGTGCTTCATGCCCTCGGCACCGGTCATGCCCTGGACGAGGACCTTGCTCTCCTTGGTGAGGTAGATCGCCATGTCGGGGGTCTCCTTACGCCGCGGTGGCGAGTCGGGCGGCACGGCGGGCGGCGCCGTCCATGGTGGTGGCCTGTTCGACGAGCGGATGCGCGCGGGCGGCGAGGACGGCGCGGCCCCGGGCGGCGTTGTTGCCGTCGAGGCGTACGACGAGCGGCTTGGTGAGCCTGACCTCCTCCAGGGCGCGGACGATGCCGTCGGCGACGGCGTCGCAGGAGGTGATGCCGCCGAAGACGTTGACGAGTACGGACTTCACGGCGGGGTCGGAGAGGACGACGGAGAGCCCGTCGGCCATGACCCGGGCGGAGGCGCCGCCGCCGAGGTCGAGGAAGTTGGCGGGCCGGGCGCCCTGGCCGGCGACCACGTCGAGCGTCGACATGACCAGTCCGGCGCCGTTGCCGATGACGCCGACCTCGCCGTCCAGTCTCACGTAGGTGAGGCCCTTGCCGGCCGCCCGTGCCTCCAGCGGGTCGGCGGGCGTCGTCCGTCCGCCTCCCCACCGGGTCCGGCGGAAGAGGGCGTTGTCGTCGAGGGTGACCTTGCCGTCGAGGGCCACGATCGCGCCGCGCGTGGTGCGGACCAGCGGGTTGACCTCGACGAGGAGGGCATCCTCGCGGACCAGGACTTCCCAGAGGCGTACGAGCACGTCCACGGTCTGCGGGGGCAGGCCGGCGGCGTCGGCGACGCGTGCCGCCACGGCCGTGGTGACGCCCTCGGCCGGGTCGACGGGGACGCGTACGACGGCCTCCGGCCGTTCGGCCGCGGCCTCCTCGATCTCCATTCCGCCTTGGGCCGACGCGATCGCGAGGAATCGGCCCGCCGCGCGGTCGAGGACGTAGGAGACGTAGAACTCGCGGTCGACGTCGACGGGTTCGGCGAGCATCACCGCGCCGACGGTGTGGCCCTTGATGTCCATGCCGAGGATCCGGCGGGCGGCGTCCTCGGCGGCGGCCGGACCGGCGGCGAGCCGCACCCCGCCCGCCTTGCCCCGGCCGCCGGTCCTCACCTGCGCCTTGACGACGACGCGTCCGCCGAGCCTGCGGGCGATGTCGCGGGCCCGTTCGGGCGAGTCGGTGACCTCGGCCCTCGGCACCACGATGCCGTTCTCCTCGAAGAGTTCCCTTGCCTGGTGTTCGTACAGGTCCATTCCGGCTCCTGACTGAAAGTGCCGCACGCCCCCTGGACACCACCCACCGGATGCGGGATAACAAGCTTCATACAGTATTCGTCGACTGTATGCAATGTACGCGTGAGCCCCCCAACCCCTCGTGAAGGGACAGGACTTCGCCATGCCCGACGACACCACCCAGGACGTCATCTCCGGCGGTCACCTCGTCGCCAAGGCACTCAAGGCCGAGGGGGTCGACCGCATCTACACGCTGTGCGGCGGCCACATCATCGACATCTACGACGGTTGCGTCGACGAGGGCATCGAGGTCGTCGACGTACGCCACGAGCAGGTCGCCGCGCACGCCGCCGACGGCTACGCCCGCGTCACCGGAAAGCCCGGCTGCGCGGTGGTCACCGCGGGACCGGGGACGACCGACGCCGTCACCGGCGTCGCCAACGCGTTCCGCGCCGAGTCCCCGATGCTGCTGATCGGCGGTCAGGGCGCCCACACCCAGCACAAGATGGGGTCCCTCCAGGACCTGCCGCACGTCGACATGATGACCCCGATCACCAAGTTCGCGGCGACCGTGCCGGACACCGCGCGGGCCGCGGACATGGTGTCGATGGCGTTCCGCGAGTGCTACCACGGCGCGCCCGGGCCCTCCTTCCTGGAGATCCCGCGCGACGTGCTGGACGCCAAGGTGGCGACGGACAAGGCCCGGGTGCCGAAGGCCGGGGCCTACCGTGCCTCGACCCGCTCGCCCGGTGATCCGGAGGCCGTCGAGAAGCTCGCCGACCTTCTCGTCCACGCGGAGAAGCCGGCCGTCCTGCTCGGCGGCCAGGTGTGGACGACGCGCGGCACCGAGGCCGCCGTCGACCTCGTCCGCACGCTCGACATCCCGGCGTACATGAACGGCGCGGGCCGCGGCACCCTGCCGCCCGGCGACCCGCACCACTTCCAGCTGTCGCGCCGCTACGCCTTCTCGAACGCCGACGTCATCGTGATCGTCGGCACGCCCTTCGACTTCCGCATGGGCTACGGCAAGCGCCTCTCCCCCGACGCGACGGTCGTGCAGATCGACCTCGACTACCGCACGGTCGGCAAGAACCGCGACATCGACCTCGGCATCGTCGGCGACGCCGGGCTGGTGCTGAAGTCGGTGACCGAGGCCGCCTCCGGGCGGATCAACGGCGGTGCGGCCAAGCGCAAGGAATGGCTCGACGAACTCCGCGCCGCGGAGCGGACCGCGTTGGACAAGCGGCTGCCGCAGCTCAGGTCGGACTCCTCCCCCATCCACCCGTACCGGCTGGTCAGCGAGATCAACGACTTCCTCACCGAGGACTCGATCTACATCGGCGACGGCGGCGACATCGTCACCTTCTCCGGGCAGGTCGTGCAGCCCAAGTCACCGGGGCACTGGATGGACCCGGGACCGCTGGGCACGCTCGGCGTCGGCGTCCCCTTCGTGCTGGCCGCCAAGCAGGCGCGGCCCGACAAGGAGGTCGTCGCCCTCTTCGGGGACGGCGCCTTCTCACTCACCGGCTGGGACTTCGAGACCCTCGTCCGCTACGACCTCCCCTTCGTCGGCATCGTCGGCAACAACTCCTCCATGAACCAGATCCGCTACGGCCAGGCCGCCAAGTACGGCAAGGAGCGCGAGCGGGTCGGCAACACCCTCGGCGACGTCCGCTACGACGAGTTCGCGCGGATGCTGGGCGGCCACGGCGAGGAGGTCCGCGACCCCGCCGACATCGGCCCCGCGCTGCGCCGGGCCCGCGAGTCCGGCAAGCCGTCCCTGATCAACGTCTGGGTCGACCCGGACGCGTACGCCCCCGGAACCATGAACCAGACGATGTACAAGTGAGGTGGGACCCATGACCGCACCGCCCGCCAAGGCCCTCGAGGGCATCCGCGTCCTCGACATGACGCACGTCCAGTCCGGCCCCTCGGCGACCCAGCTGCTCGCCTGGCTCGGCGCGGACGTCGTCAAGCTGGAGGCGCCGACCGGTGACATCACGCGCAAGCAGTTGCGCGATCTGCCGGACGTCGACTCCCTCTACTTCACGATGCTCAACTGCAACAAGCGGAGCATCACCCTCAACACCAAGACCGAGCGCGGCAAGGAGATCCTCACCGAGCTGATCCGGCGCTCCGACGTCATGGTCGAGAACTTCGGGCCGGGAGCGGTGGACCGGATGGGGTTCACCTGGGACCGCATCAGGGAGATCAATCCCCGGATCGTCTACGCCTCCGTCAAGGGGTTCGGCGAGGGCCCGTACACCGCCTTCAAGGCGTACGAGGTCGTCGCGCAGGCCATGGGCGGATCGATGTCCACCACCGGTTTCGAGGACGGGCCGCCGCTGGCGACGGGGGCCCAGATCGGGGACTCGGGCACGGGCGTCCACGTCGTGGCGGGCATCCTCGCCGCGCTGTACCAGCGGGAGCGCACCGGACGCGGACAGCGGGTGAACGTGGCCATGCAGCACGCGGTGCTCAACCTCTGCCGGGTGAAGCTGCGCGACCAGCAGCGCCTGACCCATGGTCCACTCGCCGAATATCCCAACGAGGACTTCGGCGACGAGGTTCCCCGCTCCGGCAACGCGTCCGGCGGCGGGCAGCCGGGCTGGGCGGTCAAGTGCGCGCCGGGCGGCCCGAACGACTACGTGTACGTCATCGTCCAGCCCGTCGGCTGGCAGCCGCTGAGCGAGCTGATCGGCCGGCCCGAGCTGGCCGACGACCCCGAGTGGGCGACCCCGCAGGCCCGGCTGCCGAAGCTGAACAAGATGTTCCAGCTGATCGAGGAGTGGTCGTCCACCCTGCCCAAGTGGGAGGTGCTGGAGCGGCTCAACGCCCACAACATCCCGTGCGGGCCGATCCTGTCCACCAAGGAGATCATCGAGGACCGCTCCCTGGTCGCCAACGAGATGGTCGTGACCGTCCCCCACCCCGAGCGCGGCGAGTTCGTCACCGTGGGCAGCCCGCTCAAGCTCTCCGACTCGCCGGTGGAGGTGCGCAGTTCCCCACTGCTCGGCGAGCACAACGAAGAGGTGTACGTCGGCGAGCTGGGTCTCGGCGACGAGGAACTGCGCCTGCTCAAGTCGAACGGGGTGATCTGACGTGCGGGCCGAGGACCGGGTGGCGCGGGTGCGCGGGCTCCTGGAGTCCGTACGGGCCCAGGGGCGCTCCGCGCTGACCGCGCCCGAGGGCAAGGTGCTGGCCGACGCCTACGGGATCGCCGTACCGGGCGAGGAACTGGCGCGGGACGTCGACGAGGCGGTGGCGTACGCGGCGCGGTTCGGCGGGCCGGTCGTGATGAAGATCGTCTCGCCGGACATCCTGCACAAGACCGACGCCGGCGGGGTGGTCGTCGGGGTGGAGGGGGCGGCGGACGTACGGGCCGCGTTCCGCCGGATCGTCGACAACGCGCGCGCGTACGACGCGTCGGCGCGGATCGAGGGCGTGCAGGTCCAGGAGTTGCTCCCCGCCGGGCAGGAGGTCATCGTCGGGGCGGTGACCGATCCGACGTTCGGGAAGGTGGTGGCGTTCGGGCTCGGCGGTGTGCTGGTCGAGGTGCTCAAGGACGTCACCTTCCGGCTCGCGCCCGTGGCCGCCGATGAGGCGCTGTCCATGCTGGACTCCATCCGGGCGGCTCAGGTGCTGCGCGGGGTGCGCGGGCGGACCGGGGTGGACCGGTGGGCGCTCGCCGAGCAGATCCGCCGGGTCTCCGAGCTGGTCACGGACTTCCCGGAGATCGCCGAGGTGGACCTCAACCCGGTGATCGCCACGCCCGCGGGTGCCGTCGCCGCCGACATACGGGTGATCCTCGCGACCGAGGCGCCCAAGGAGCGCCGCCGGTACACGCGCGAGGAGATCCTCACCTCGATGCGCCGTCTGATGGAGCCCACGTCGGTCGCCGTGATCGGCGCCTCCAACGAGAGCGGCAAGATCGGCAATTCGGTGATGCGCAACCTGGTCGACGGCGGCTTCGCGGGCGAGATCCACCCGGTGAACCCCAAGGCCGATGACATCTTGGGCCGCAAGGCGTACAAGAGTGTCACCGACGTTCCCGGCGAGGTGGATGTGGCGGTCTTCGCGATCCCCGCACGGTTCGTGGCGGCGGCACTGGAGGAGGTGGGACGCAAGGGCGTCCCCAACGCCGTCCTGATCCCCTCCGGCTTCGCGGAGACCGGCGAGCAGGCGCTCCAGGACGAGATCGTGGCGGTCGCCGAACGGCACGGCGTCCGGCTGCTGGGCCCGAACATCTACGGCTACTACTCGACCTGGCAGGACCTGTGCGCCACGTTCTGCACGCCGTACGACGTCAAGGGCGGGGTCGCGCTGACCTCCCAGTCGGGCGGCATCGGCATGGCGATCCTGGGCTTCGCACGGACCACGAAGACCGGCGTGTCGGCGATCGTCGGACTCGGCAACAAGTCGGACCTGGACGAGGACGACCTGCTGACCTGGTTCGGCGAGGACCCGCACACCGAGTGCATCGCGATGCACCTGGAGGACCTCAAGGACGGGCGCGCGTTCGTCGAGGCCGCGCGGGCGACGGTGCCGAGGAAGCCGGTCGTGGTGCTCAAGGCGGGACGTACGGCGGCGGGCGCGAAGGCCGCCGGGTCGCACACCGGGGCGCTGGCCGGGGACGACGCCGTGTACGACGACATCCTGCGGCAGGCCGGTGTCATCCGGGCGCCCGGTCTGAACGAGATGCTGGAGTACGCGCGCGCGTTGCCGGTGCTTCCCGCGCCGAAGGGCGACAACGTCGTGATCATCACCGGGGCCGGCGGGAGCGGGGTGCTGCTGTCGGACGCGGTGACGGACAACGGGCTGTCGCTGATGGAGATACCGCCTGACCTGGACACGGCGTTCCGCGCGTTCATCCCGCCGTTCGGGGCGGCGGGCAACCCGGTGGACATCACGGGGGGCGAGCCGCCGTCCACGTACGAGGCGACGATCCGGCTGGGTCTGGAGGATCCGCGCGTCCATGCCCTGGTCCTCGGCTATTGGCACACCATCGTCACTCCCCCCATGGTGTTCGCCGAACTCACCGCGCGCGTGGTGGCCGAGTTCCGCCAGCGCGGTGTCGACAAGCCCGTGGTGGCCTCCCTCGCGGGGGACGTGGAGGTGGAGGAGGCGTGCCAGTACCTCTTCGAGCGCGGGGTGGTGGCGTACCCGTACACGACGGAGAAGCCGGTGGCCGTACTCGGTGCGAAGTACCGGTGGGCGCGGGCCGCGGGGTTGCTGGGGGGCGGTTCATGAGGTGAGGCGACGTGGGGCCGGCCGACGGGTGCGCGTCGGCCGGCCCGGGACCCGCGCGCGCACGGAAGGCATGGGACAGGGGGCGCTGGCCAGATCTTTCGACGCTAGGGGTGCAAACGACATGACAACCACCGATGTCACACGGGTCGCCGCCTACCGGGAGGTGACCGACAGGAACGGGCGCGTCTATCGCGTGGGCGAGTCCGACATCGACATCATGGGGCGCAAGCGCAAGTGGATGGTGATCCTGCCGTGGATCGGCATGATGGGCATCTCCTCAGCGGAGTACGCGTTCGCGTCCGCCGAGGACACGCTCCACGAGGCCCACCACTGGTCCAGCGGCAACATCTACTGGATGATGACCGCCTGGGTCTTCTGCCAGGCCGCCGTCGCCTTTCCGGCGGGACGGCTGCGTGAGAACGGCAAGCTGCCGGCGCGTTGGGCGATGATGCTGGGGGCGGTCGGCACGCTGCTCGGCTATCTGTCGCTGGCGTACGCACCGCACGTCTCACTCGCCTTCATCGGGTTCGGCGTGTTCAGCGGCATGGGTGCCGGCATGGTGTACGCGACCTGCGTCAACATGGTCGGCAAGTGGTATCCCGAGCGCAGGGGCGGCAAGACCGGATTCGTCAACGGCGGTTTCGCCTACGGCTCGGTGCCGTTCGTCTTCATCTTCCACGGTTACATGGACGTGTCGAACTTCCGCTGGGTGCTGGTCTCGGCAGGTGTCTTCCTCGCCGCGACGGTGGCCGTCGCCGGCTTCTACTTCCGGGACCCGCCGAAGAACTGGTGGCCGGCCTCCATCGACCCGCTGAACCCGCCGGACGACCCGCGGGCGCGGCGATCGCTGGAGAAGAACCCCCCGGCCGTCAAGCAGTACTCCCCGCTGGAGGCGTGGAAGACCGGCCGGGTGGCGCTGATGTGGTTCTGTCTCGCCTGCACCTCCGGGGTGAACATCTTCGGCATCGCCTTCCAGGTCGACATCGGTGAGGAGGCGGGCTTCGCCGCCGGGATCGTGGCCACCGCGATGTCGCTGAAGGCGATCGTCAACGGCACCGGGCGCGGTGTCATCGGCTGGCTCTCCGACCTCTACGGCCGCAAGCAGTGCCTGCTCTACGTGTGCGCGATCCTGGGCCTCGCCCAGTTCGGCATCATCTGGTCGGCCGAGATCAAGAACCTGCCGCTGTTCCTGGTCTTCTCCGCCATCTCCGGTTTCGGCGGCGGTGCCATCTTCCCGATGTTCGCGGCCCTGACGGCGGACTACTTCGGCGAGAACAACAACGCCACGAACTACGGGATGGTCTACAGCTCCAAGCTCGTCTCCGGTCTGGGCGCGGGCATGGGTTCCGTGGTCGTCGGCGCCTGGGGCTACAACGGGGCCTTCACCCTGGCGGGCTGCATCTCGATATTCGCCGGCTTCATGGCGATGTTCCTGCGGCCGCCGGGCCGCCCGAAGAACAAGCGTGTCACGCCCAACCCGCGGCCGCTGGGCGAGGGATGACCCGACGGAGCTTCCTCGCACGACCGGGCGGCCCCTCCCGCTGTACGCGGGAGGGGCCGCCCGGTCGTGTTCCGGGTTTTGGGGTCAGCGGCGGCGCTTGCGCAGGGCCGCCAGGTTGTCGTAGCTGATCTTGGCCTCCCGAAGTGACTGCGCGGGGTCGGTGGCGCTCGGAGAGTTGTCGTCCTCGATCATCGGGTTGTGGTAGTTGCGCTCGCCGACCCGTGAGAAGAACGTCGTGTAGTCGATGACGCCGGTGCCGAAGGGCACCATGTCGTAGCCCATGCCGTTGGTGGTGCTGACGACGCCGTCCTTGGCGTGGAACAGCGGGTAGCGCTTGTTGTTGCGGGCGACGAGCCCGGCCGGGTCGAAGACGTTCTCGCGCGTGGAGCCGTCGTGGGCGGTGTACGTGTGGAACTTGTACTGGGCGACGTGCGCCCAGAAGATGTCCATCTCCAGCCAGACCAGCCTGGGGTCGGTCTTCTTCAGGAAGTACTCCAGCTTGCGGATGCCGGAGCTGCGGGTCGGGCGGCCCTGGTCGTCCAGCGGGCCGCCGTCGAGCAGGAAGCCGTAGGCCCCGTCGTGGTTGTGGGTGTAGAGCTTGATGCCCTCGCGGCGGGCGATCGCGCCGAGGGCGTTCCACTTGTCGGCGGCCACGTCCCAGTCGGCGCGGTGGGAGCTGCCGGTGGGGTCTCCGCCGGTGCCCATGTGGTCCATGCCGAGGATGTTGGCGATCTCCAGGTTCTTCTTGAAGGTGTCCAGGTCCGCCGTGGTCAGTGGCCAGGAGGGCGGGATGAAGCCGTGGTTGCCCTGGGCGCGCAGACCGTAGTCGTCGAGCCAGGAGCGCAGCAGCTTCGCGCCCTCGACGGACTCCAGGCTGGCTCCGCCGGGCGCGTTGGCGTGCTGGCGGTAGCCCGCGAACTCCACCTGGCGGTAGCCGTGCCGGGACAGCTGCTTGAACACCTCGCGGAAGCCGGAGGGAAGGTCGGTGGCGAGGGGGTCGCGGCCGGTGGCGTCACGGACGGTGTAGAGGATGATGCCCCGCTTGTGCGCCGGGACGAGGACCTGCCCGCCGTGCCCGTGGCCGTGGTCATGGCCGTGGCCGTGGTCTCTGCCGCGGTCCTGTGCCAGGGCGGGGCCGGCGCCGAAGACGGGGGCCGCGACGGCTCCGGCCGCCACGGCGGTGCAGGTGCTGAGGAAGCGGCGCCGGTTCACGCCGAGGGTGCGGCGCAGGCTCTCGTCCGGGCCGTCGGCGGCCGGGGCGGTGGCGGCGTCGGTGCGGGAGGGGTCGGGGAACAGGGTCACGGGTGCCTGCCTTCTACGTCGTGGCCTGCCCTGATACCGCGGGGCGGGCCGTTGTCAGTGCCGTGTGTTTCACTCTCAGTAGTCGGATCCCGGGGGCCGCACGTGGTGCCGCGTCAGCCGAGTCCGGCGAGCTGGAGCAGGAGTTGTTTGACATCGGTGGCCGCGACGCGGTCTCCGACAGCGCGGGGGGTGGAGCAGATGAGGAGCGGACCGTCGTCGTCGCTCGCGGGGAGGCGGCCGTGGCTGCCTCGAATAGGTGAGGGGTCCAGGGGCACGACCGCCATGCGGTAGCGCATGCCGAGTTTCTTGCGGGCCAGGGCGGTGGCCGCCTTGACCTTGACGTAGGGGTCGAGGGGGTCCATGAACAGCTCGACCGGGTCGTAGCCGGGTTTGCGGTGGATCTCGACGAGCTGCGCGAAGTCGGGCGCGCGGTCGTCGTCGAGCCAGTAGTAGTACGTGAACCAGGCGTCCGGCTCCGCCACGGCGACGAGTTCGCCGGCGCGCGGATGGTCGAGGTGGTGTGCCTTCTTGCCCTCGTCGTCGAGGAGCTGCTCGATCCCGGGCAGCCCTTCGAGCGCGGCGCGGGCCGCGTCGAGGTCCTCGGGGCGGCGGACGTACACGTGGGCCACCTGGTGGTCGGCGACCGCGAAGGCGCGGGAGGCCATCGGGTCCAGGTACTCCATGCCGTCCTGGGTGTGCACCTCGAGCAGTCCGGCGCGGCGCAGGGCGCGGTTGATGTCCACGGGCCGGTTCACGCGGGTGATGCCGTACTCGGACAGCGCGACGACGGTGCGGCCCTCGGCGCGGGCGTCGTCGAGGAGCGGGGCCAGCGCCGCGTCCAGGTCGGCGGCGGCCTTCAGGGAGCGGGGGTCGTCCGGGCCGAAGCGCTGCAGGTCGTAGTCGAGGTGAGGGAGGTAGCAGAGCGTGAGGTCCGGGTGCCGGGTGGCCATGATGTGCCGGGTGGCGTCGATGATCCACTGGCTGGAGACCAGATCGGCACCGGGTCCCCAGAAGTGGAAGAGGGGGAAGGTGCCCAGTTTGCCGGTGAGTTCGTCGTGCAGGGCCGGGGGGCGGGTGTAGCAGTCGGGTTCCTTGCGGCCGTCGGCGTAGTAGACGGGACGAGGGGTGACGGTGATGTCGGTGTCGGCGCCCATGGCGTACCACCAGCAGATGTTGGCGACGGTGTAGCCGGGGTGGGCGCGGCGGGCGGCGTCCCACAGCTTGTCGCCGGCGACGAGTCCGTTGTGCTGGCGCCACAGCAGGACGTCGCCGAGTTCGCGGAAGTACCAGCCGTTGCCGACGATGCCGTGCTCGGAGGGGTGGGTGCCGGTGAGGAAGGTGGACTGGGCGGCGCAGGTGACGGCGGGCAGGACGGTGCCGAGAGCGGCGCGGGAGCCGGACTGGCCGAGCTGCTTGAGGTGGGGCATGTGGTCGAGGAGGCGGGGGGTGAGGCCCACGACGTCCAGGACGAGGAGGGGGGTCGGTCCGGCGGAGGGCGCCGGGCCGTCGGAGGAGGCCGGTCCGTCCGAGAGGTGGGGTCGGGTCATGGCAGTTCCTTCAGGCCGAGGTCCGTCAACAGGTCGCGGGCGAGGGTCAGCTCGGCGGCGATGCCGTCGGTGAGCTGGGCGCGGGCGCGGGGTCGCAGCTCGGGCGGGAGGGCCTGCCAGGTGTAGGTCTCGACCTCCAGATGGCGGGTGAGCGGGTGCGGGCCGCCGACGAGCCGGGTCAGCGCGGCCTTCAGTACGTCGAGTGTGGAGGTGAGGGGCGCGGCGGGGGCCGCGTGCAGCGGAACGTGGAAGTGCGCGCGCCAGGGTGCGGTGTCCGGCAGCGGACCGCCGTCCGCGAGGGCCTCGTCGAGGTCGTCGGTGCCGCGCAGGGCGGTGGTGTCGGTGTCGCCGGTGGAGGGGGCGACGGTGGTACGGGTCTGGTGCAGGAAGCGGGGCTCCGCGAAGGCGGCGAGGGCCTCGCGGACTTCGGGTCGGGAGGGGTGTTCGGCGTGCAGGGCGGCGGAGAGCTGGGACTTGACGACCGGGACGCGGGCCGCGGTCAGGGCGTCCAGGGCGGCGTGCGGGTCCTCGAAGGAGGTGGCGAGGTGGCAGGTGTCGACGCAGACGCCGATGCGGTCGTGGGCGATCGCGGTCAGCGGCGCGATGGCGTCGCGGGTCGTCTCCACGACACAACCGGGCTCGGGTTCCAGCCCGACGCGGATGGAGCGGCCGGTCAGCTCCTCCAGGGCGTCGAGGCGTTCGGCCAGGGTGTCCAGGGCGGTGCGGGCCTTGTCGGCGCGGGCCTCGTCGTACGCGGTGCGCCAGGCGAGCGGCAGGGTGGAGATGGTGCCGTCCGTGACGTCGTCGGGCAGGAGGCCGGCCAGGACGCGGGCCAGGGAGGTGGTGTGGTCGAGGCGTTCGGGGTCGGCCCAGTCCGGTGTGTAGACGCGGTACTTGACCTCCTCGGCGCCGAAACCCTGATAGGGGAAGCCGTTGAGGGTGACGACCTCCAGGCCGCGCCGGTCGAGTTCCGTGCGCAGGCCGCGCAGCGCGGAGGGGTCGGTGACCAGGGCGTGGGCCGCGTCCCTGGCGAGCCACAGCCCGATGCCGAGGCGGTCGCGGCCGAGGCGGCGGCGCACCGGCTCGCAGTGGTCGCGGAGTTGGGCGAGGACGCCGTCGAGGGTCTCGGCGGGGTGGACGTTGGTGCAGTAGGCGAGGTGGACGGTGGTGCCGTCGGGGTGCCGGAAGCGCATGGGTCACTCCCCGCCGCGCAGGATGGAGTTGCCCTCGTGCGTGGCGTCGGGCGAGGTCACGTCCAGGCTCAGGCGCCCGCTGAGTCCGTAGAAGGCCACGGGGTTGCGCCACAGGACACGGTCCACGTCGTCCTCGGTGAAGCCCTCGGCGAGCATCAGGTCGCCCACCTTGCGGGTCTTCAGCGGGTCGCTCTTCCCCCAGTCGGCAGCGGAGTTGACCAGGACCCGGTCCGGGCCGTACTCGCGCAGCAGGGCGACCATGCGGGTCTCGTCCATCTTGGTGTCCGGATAGACCGAGAAGCCGAGCCAGGCGCCGCTGTCCTTGGCCTCCTTGACGGTGGTCTCGTTGAGGTGGTCGACCAGGACCCGGTCGGTGGGCAGCGCGGACTCGCGGACCACGTCCAGGGTGCGGCGCAGCCCGGTGAGCTTGTCGCGGTGCGGGGTGTGCACGAGGGCGGGCAGGCCGTGGTCGGCGGCGAGCTGGAGCTGGGCGGCCAGGGCGGTGTCCTCGGCGGGGGTCATCGAGTCGTAGCCGATCTCGCCGACCGCCACCACCCGGTCCTTGACGAGGTAGCGGGGCAGTTCGTCGAGTACGGGGAGGCAGCGGGGGTCGTTCGCCTCCTTGGGGTTGAGGGCGATGGTGCAGTGGTGGGCGATGCCGTACTGGGCGGCGCGGAAGGGTTCCCAGCCCAGGAGGGAGTCGAAGTAGTCGCGGAAGGAAGCGGGAGAGGTGCGGGGCTGGCCCAGCCAGAACGCCGGTTCGACGACGGCGCGGACACCGGCCGCGTACATCGCCTCGTAGTCGTCGGTGGTCCGGGAGGTCATGTGGATGTGGGGGTCGAAGATGCGCATCAGGACTCCTTGCCGTGGGGGTCGTCCGTGGCGTTCGCCGGGCTCCGGGACTCGGCCAGGGCCAGGACGCGGTGCAGGTCCTCGGGGACGGGACGGCCGGCGGCGGTGCGTTCGGCGGCGTAGTCGGCGAGCATGCGGGCGAGTTCCTGATCGCCGCCGGCCCGGCGGTCGAGGTCCGCCACGCGGTCGAGGGGGACGCCCGTGAACAGGCACTTCAGTACGGCGTGGCGCCACTGGTGGGCGTCGAGGTGCCGGGCGGCGTAGGGGCCGAGGGCGGCGGCGACGAGGCGGGTGTCGTTGGTGCGCAGGGCGTCCTCGACGAGCGGGAGGGCGTCGGGGCCGGGCACCAGGTGGGGCAGCGCGTACAGGACGGCGCGGCGTTCGTCGGCGGTGCCCTGGGAGTAGACCCGGGCCAGCGCCTCGGTGTCGGCCCGGGCCGCGTGCAGGACCAGGACGCGGGCGGCGTCGGCGTGGGCGGGGCCGCAGCGCCGGCCCGCCTCGGCCAGGCGCAGCTCCCACACGGAGATCGGGCCGTGGGTGCCGGGGTGGGCGGTGGCCTCGTCCAGGGCCTGGTCCAGCCAGGCCCGCGCCGCTCCACCCAGCTCGGCGGTGAGGGCGGCACGCAGGTCGGCGGGCGGGACGTGGGCGGGGGTGGTGCCCTGGGAGTCCTGCCCGGCGGGGGTGCCGGCCGCGTCCCGGCCGGCGGCCGCCCCCCGGGTGCCGGGGGTGGCGTGGGGGGCGTGTGGCTGCGTCATGGGGTTGCTCCCTTCAGTGGGTGGCGGAGGGCTCGCCCGAGCGGTTCGTGCGGGGGGAGGCCGCCGCGGCCCGGCGGAGGAACGGGAGGGAGCGTTCGGCGAAGAGCGGACCCGCGTGGGAGTGCCGGGGCAGTTCGACGACGGTCAGTCCCTGGTAGCCGGTGGCCGCGAGGGCGTCGAGGACGGGCGGGAAGTCGATCTCGCCGTCACCGAAGGGGAGGTGTTCGTGGACGCCGCGGCGCATGTCCTCGATCTGGACGTGCCGCAGCCAGGGGGCGGCGGCGCGTACGCAGTCGGCGGGAGGGAGGGGTTCGAGGCACTGGCAGTGGCCGAGGTCCAGCGTGAGGCCGAGGTTCTCGGGGTCGCCGAGGGCACGGCGCAGCCGGTGGAAGCCGGCGAGGGTGGCCAGGAGATGGCCGGGCTCGGGCTCCACCGCGAGCGGCACGCCGGCGGCGTCGGCGGCGTCCAGGACCGGGGCGAGGGTCTCCGCCAGGCGTTTCCAGGCCGTCTCCTCGCCGGTCCCCGGCGGGGTGATGCCGCTGAAGCAGTGCACGGCGTGGGCACCCAGGTCGGCGGCGACCCGGACGGCGCGGACGAGGAGGCCGGCGCGGCGGGCGCGGTCGTCCGGGTCCGGATCGAGGAGGGAGGGACCGTGCTTGCGGCGCGGGTCGAGTACGTAGCGGGCGCCCGTCTCCACCGTGACGCCCAGACCGAGCGCGTCCAGACGCCGCGCGACCCGGCGGGTGCGGGCGGCGAGGTCGTCGGCGAGCGGGTCGAGATGCATGTGGTCGAGGGTCAGGCCCACGCCGTCGTAACCGAGGTCGGCGAGCAGGGCGAGGGCGTCGTCGAGACGGAGGTCGGCGAGACCGTTGGTGCCGTAACCGAAGCGGAGGGGGGACGAAGCCCCGGCACCCCGTTCCCGCCGCAGGCCCACCGGCGCGGGCGCGGAGGCGGAAGCCGAAGCGGAGGCGGAGGCGGATGCGGCGTCCTCCGCGCGTTGGTTCGGGTTTCGGCTCATGTGATGCTCACCTTCCTCATCCCGCCCCTCCTCGCGAACATCCGGCCGGCCGGGGCGAGGGCGGCGACCAGGAGGGACGTGGCCCTCGCGCCGGAGCGGGCGGCGAGGGCGGCCTGGAGCGGGATCGTGGCCCGGATGCCGCCGCCGACGGCCCGTTGGGTGAGCGGGGGTGAGGGGTTGAGCACGGCGTGGAAGTAGGGCCGGGCGGCCGTGGCCGTGTACGCGGCGGCCAGGGCGGCGGTGAGGGCGCCGCCGGCCCCGGCCGGGCGCGCCGGCGGGGTGGGGCCCGGCAGGCCGGGGGCGGCTGCTGCCCGCCGGCCTGCCGGGAGTCGGGTGCGGCGGTGGGTGACCAGCGCGGTCAGCGCCCCCGTCGTCGCGAGGGCCGCCAGCGGGGCCAGGGCCGAGCCACCGGTGGTCTCCCGGCGGGAGACGGCCGTGACCGCCAGGGTGTGGCTGCCGAGCAGCGCGGCGGAGGGCAGTGCGGCGCGAGTGCCGCCGCCGGTGGCTGCCGCGCCCAGGAGCAGGTCCAGTCCCCGGGCGGCGGCCATGGCCGCCGGGCCGGCTGGCGTGTGCTTCAGCGCCAGGTCGTAGGCCCACACCGTGGCGGCCAGCGGCGCGGCCACCGCGAGGGCCGGGCGTCCCGCGGCGGCGGCCAGTGCCAGTCCGGCGCCGGTGAGGCCGCAGGCCGCCGCGAAGGCCGCGGCGGGACGGACACGACCGGAGGGGAGCGGGCGGTGCGGGCGTTCCGCCGCGTCCTCGGCGCGGTCCGCCCAGTCGTTGAGGGCCATGCCGGCCTCGTACAGGCACAGGGAGGAGCCGATGGCGAGCAGGGTCCGGGGACCGGGCCGCGCACCGGCCGCCGCAGCTCCGGCCAGGGCGTCTCCGGGGACCGTGAAGAGGGCGGGAAGGCGCAGCAGTTCAGCCCAGGCGCGGGGGTCCGGGCCACCGGTGCGGCCACCGGACGTACGGCGGCGGGCCCCGGGGGTACGGCGGCGGGCGGTGCCGTCGGAGGTGTTCGCCCCGAAGTCCCCGGGGAGGGGGCCGTCCGTCACCGTGCCCCCGGCCGGCCCACCGTCCGCCACCGTCTTCCCGGTCGCTCCCCCGGTCGGCGTGGGCGTGTCCCCGGTCGTGTCCCCGGTCGCTCCCCCGGCCGGCGTGACCGTGTCCCCGCCCGTGCCGCCGGGTGTGTCCCCGGTCGGGGCCGCCGTGCGGCTCATCGCCCCGCTCCGCGGTCGTCGTCGGCGCCGTCGCGCAGGCGTCCGGCGAAGTGCCTCAGCTCCCCGTACTGCTCGGCGAGGGCGGAGGGGCCGTCGCCGACGGGGTCCTTGAAATAGAAGCCCAGTTCACCGAGCGGGCCGGACAGGCCCTTCTCCCGGGCGCGTACGGTCAGCCGGGCCAGGTCGAGGACGAGGGGGGCGGCGAGCGCCGAGTCGCAGCCCTGCCAGGTGGTCTGCAGCACCATGCGGGCGCCGAGGAAGCCGTCGAAGGCGATGTGGTCCCAGGCCGTCTTCCAGTCGCCGAGCGCGGGCACGTCGTCGATGTGGACCTCGCCCTCGGGCGCGGCGCCGAGGGTGTCGGCCAGGACGCGTTCCTTGCCGGCGTTCTTGGCGGCGGCGGCCGCGGGGTCGGCGAGGGCGGCGCCGTCGCCGCCGCCCAGGAGGTTGGTGCCGGACCAGGCGCGTACGGCGAGGGCGCGCTGCAGGAACATCGGCCCGAGCACGGAGCGCAGCAGGGTCTGCCCGGTCTTGCCGTCGCGGCCCGCGTAGGGCAGGCCGGAGGACTCGGCGAGCGGGGCCAGCGCCGGGTGGTGCAGGCCCGTGGAGGGGGTGAAGTTGACGTAGGGGCAGCCGGCGCGCAGGGCGGCCGCGGCGTAGAGGGAGCTGGGCGGCAGCGTGCCGTCGGTGGGGGCGGGCTCGGTGGAGGCGACGTTCACCACGACGGTGCCCGCGAGGCCGTGACGGTGCGAGAAGTCGCGGATGTCGGCCGCGAACACGTCGATCCACTCGTCCTGGGTGCGCTCCGGGCCGCCGTCCGTACCCCCCGGCAGGGGCCCGCCGGGCCTGATCTCCCGGTCGGCGGCGACGAGTTCGGCGTGCACGGCGGACGGCAGACCGTGCGGCAGGACGCCGCCGGCGGCGAGGTGTTCGGCGCGCTTGGGCAGGGGGCAGTCGAGGGTGTCGTGACCGCCGAAGACGAGGGAGGCGAGCGGGGGCAGCCCGCAGGAGGTGAAGTCGGGGGTCTCGGTGACCATGCCGGTCGGCGGGTGGAGCCCGGCGGCGACGGCGGCGCAGCCGGCGATCGCGGTCGTGGCGACGGAGCCGCGTGCCCCGATGAGCCAGACGCCGAAGCGCGGGGCCGTGGAGGGGGTGGCGGGGGACGGTTCGGCGGACATGGGCAGCCTCCTTGTCGTACGCGAACCGGGTGGGAGTGTGCCGGAGGCGGACGAGCGGGGTGCCGGGCGCGGGGCCCGGCGGGACGGCGGGCGGAGGTCCGGCGTCCTCCGCCCGCCGCCGTTCCGGTAGCCCTAGGAGGACAGTTCCTTGAGCTGGATGTTACGGAACGAGACCTGGTCGGCGGCGCCGTGGTTCTGGAGGCCGATGTAGCCGTCCGTCAGGCTCCGCTGCGGGTCCTTGTTGGTGAAGTCGTTGATCTTGACTCCGTTGAGGAACACCTGGAGGCGTTCGCCCTGGACCTTGATCTCGTAGGAGTTCCACTGGCCGGGCGGCCGCAGGACCTGGTCACGGGCCTTGATGTTCGCCGACTTGAAGGAGTAGACGGAGCCCGTGGTGCGGTCCGCCGCGTCCGTGGCGTCGATCTGGATCTCGTAGCCCTTGTTCACCGCGGACCAGGGGTCGTCGGAGGCGGGGAAGCCCACGAAGATCCCGGAGTTGTCGTCGCCCCGCATCTTCCAGTCGAGCTTGAGCGAGTACGACTTCAGCTCCTTGGCCTGGTACCAGAGCAGGCCCATGCCGCCCTCGGAGACCAGGGTGCCGTCCTGGACGACGAACTTCCCGGGGCCGGCCTGCTTCCAGCCGTCCAGGGTCTGGCCGTTGAAGATCTTCCGGTAGTCCTTGCTCGGCTTGCAGTCCGCCTTGACCTGGCCGGTGGCGTACTGCATGCCGCCGAGCAGGTGGGTGCGGAACGCCTCGTCGGCGTAGGACTCCTTGGTGTGACCGCCGCCGGTGTAGAAGGAGCGGCCGCCGCCGTAGTTCTGGCACCAGGCGATCGGGTGGTCGCCCTTCATGTTCCCGCCCTGGTAGGTGGTCTCGTCCAGGGTGGCGAGGACCTTGGCCTGCTCACGCGGGTTGGTGCGGTAGTTGTACCACTCGTCGGTGCGCTCCCAGGCGTCGCCGAGGTGCGCGGTGGACGGGTGGTCGTGGTCGTGGACGCGCACGGTGGCCTTCTGGATGGCCGGGTGCGAGTCGAAGTAGGCGCCGACCAGGCCGCCGTAGAACTCCCAGTCGTATTCGGTGTCGGCGGCGGCGTGGACGCCCATGTAGCCGCCGCCGTTCTTGACGTAGTTCTCGAACGCCTTCTGCTGGTCGGCGTTGAGGACGTCACCGGTCGTCGACAGGAAGGCGACCGCGTCGTACTTGGCGAGGTTGGCCGTGGTGAACTGTCCGGCCTCCTCGGTGGCGGTGACGGAGATGCCGGCCGGGGCGCCCAGTTCCTTCAGGGCGGCGACACCCTCCGGGATGGAGTCGTGCCGGAAGCCGGCCGTCTTGGAGAAGACCAGGACCTTCTTGCCGTCCTTGAACGGCTCCTTGGAGAACTCGAAGTCGTCCACGTCGAACAGCGCGCCGTCACCGCCCCGGAAGACCAGGTAGATGTCGGTGGTCTTCTTGGGCAGGGCCCGCAGCGGCACGTCGACGTCCTGGAACGTCTCCCAGCCGCCGGTCGGCGGGATGTGCGCCGAGCCGTGCAGCGGGCCGTCGGGCGAGCCGGTGCGCAGTTCGAGGAATCCGCCGGCGCCGCCGGAGGACGCCCGCACGGTGAGCTTCTTCTGCCCGTCGAACTTGTAGGGGCTGAAGGAGATCCAGTCGCCGTCGTGGACGTCGCCGACGGTCTTGCCGCCGTTGGCACCGGTCTTGTCGATGACCGCGACGCCCTGCTGCTTCGTGAAGTGCTCGGCCTGGCGGTGCAGCGGCTGGAGCACGGTGCGCGCGGTGCCGGTCAGGGCCTCCTGGCCGTTCGCCCCGCCGTCGGTGTAGCTGGCGCCGACGACGCCGTAGATGTTGGCGTTGGGGTCGTGCCCGCCGTCGCCGGGCGGCGGGTTGAGGGTGCCCTCACAGCCCATCTCGCTGGTCAGCTCGTGGGCGTGGGAGTCGTGGCCGAGGCTGTAGGCGACCTTGACCTTGGAGCAGTCGATGGTCTCCTCGGGGTCGGTGACGGTCACCTTGAAGGGGACGGGCTCACCGAAGGCGGCCAGGGTGCCGTTGCCCGGGACGTCGATGCGCACCTTGGGCTCGGTGTTGCCGACCACGATCCGGACGCTGGCGTTGCCGGTGTTGCCCTCGGGGTCCTTGGCGGTGAAGGTGGCGGTGTAGGTGCCGACCTTCTTGTACTGATGGGTGGGGGTCAGGCCCTCGCCCTTGGTGCCGTCGCCGAAGTCCCAGCTGTAGGTGAGGTCCGGGGAGTCGGCGTCCTTGACGGAGGCGGTGAACTTCACCTTCAGGCCGGCCGCGCCGGACGTCTTGTCGGCGCTGACCTCGGCGATCGGGGAGAAGCCGTCCTCGGCGTTCTCGATCCGGTACAGCGCGGAGTTCTCGTCGCCCTGGAACCAGGAGACGCCGTAGTCGAGGACGTAGAGCGCGCCGTCGGGGCCGAACTCCATGTCCATGATCTGGGTGCCGGTCCACGGGAAGTCGTTGATCTTGGCGACCGTGCCGTCGGCGTTCTGCTCGATCCGCTTGATCCAGCGGCGGCCGAACTCGCCGGCGAAGAAGTCTCCGTCGAACTCCTCGGGGAACTTCACGGAGGAGTCCAGCTCGGGGTCGTAGCGGTAGACCGGGCCCGCCATCGGGGACTCGGAGCCGCTGCCGAACTCCGGCACGCTGCCGCCGTCGTACGGGATCCAGGCGGCCTGCGCGGGCGGCAGGTCGACGAGGCCCGTGTTGTGCGGCGAGGTGTTCTTCGGGGCGGCGCAGTCGAACTTCTCGCCGGAGGTCTTGGTGGCGAAGTCGTAGTCGACGTAGGCGTCGTTGTCGCCGGTGCAGAACGGCCAGCCGAAGTTGGCGGGCTTGGTGACCTTGGCGAACTCGACCTGGCCGGCGGGGCCCCGGTTCGGGTCGGCGGAGCCGGCGTCGGGGCCGTAGTCGCCGACGTAGATCGTGCCGGTCTTGTCGTCGACGCTCATGCGGAACGGGTTGCGGAAGCCCATCGCGTAGATCTCGGGGCGGGTCTTCTCGGTGCCCGGCGCGAAGAGGTTGCCCTCCGGGACGGTGTACGAGCCGTCCTCGGCGACCTTGATGCGCAGGATCTTGCCGCGCAGGTCGTTGGTGTTGCCGGAGCTGCGGCGGGCGTCGAACGCCGGGTTGCGGTCCGGGCGGTCGTCGATCGGCGTGTAGCCGTCGGAGGCGAAGGGGTTGGTGTCGTCGCCGGTCGACAGGTAGAGGTTGCCCTCGGCGTCGAAGTCGATGTCACCGCCGACGTGGCAGCAGGTGCCCCGGGAGGCCGCGACGTCCAGGACCTTCTTCTCGCTGGCGAGGTCCAGCGTGCCGTTGGCGTTGAGGACGAACCGGGAGAGGCGGTTGACGCCGTCGAACTTCTTGAAGTCCTCGGCGGTGCCGGTCTCCGGGGCGTCGCCCGCGGGGGTGTCGAGCGGCGGGGCGTAGTAGAGGTAGATCGCCCGGTTGTTCTCGAAGTCCGGGTCGATGCCGACGCCCTGCAGGCCCTCCTCGTCGTGGTTGTAGACGTCGAGCTTGCCGGCGACCTTGGTGACGCCGCCCTGGTCGGTCAGGCGCAGTGTGCCGTCCCGGGCGGTGTGCAGGACGCTGCGGTCCGGGAGCACGGCGAGCGACATGGGCTCGCCCATCTCGGGTTCGCCCTTGGCGAGCGGCACCTGCTGGAACTGTCCCTCGGCGGCCGCCGGTTCGTCGTGCTCCGGGTGGCCGGGGTGGGCGCCGGCCACGGTCGCCGGAGTGCCCACCGCCAGCAGCAGGCCGGTGAACAGGGCGAGGCCGGTGCGCAGTCGGGGACGCCTCTTGGTGCGGGTGCTCTTGAGTCTGGTTCTGTGCACGAAGTCCCTCCGGGAACGGAATGGGCCGTACGGGATGGGTCGTGGACGTGCGGTGCGGGCGCCGGGGTGCGCCGTCACCCCGGAGGCGGGAGTGGTGTCCTGAACACTTCAGGGACGGTAACCGCGTTCTGCCGGGGCCGACACCCCTTGGACCAGGACCGGTTGAACTTTTTCCCAATGCAGGACAAAGCGGTATCAGGGCAGGCCGGACCGAGGGCCGGCGGTGGTGCCCGGCCCCCTTCCCGACCTGCCGTCGGGCGGACGGTTCAGCTGTTGAAGGCGGCGTCGAAGGACGCGCTGGGCGGCTCGAAGTCGAAGGCCTTGAGGCGGGTGAGAGCCTCGGGGGCGCCCTGGAGCCGGTCCATGCCGGCGTCCTCCCACTCGACGGAGACGGGGCCCTGGTAGTCGATGGAGCGCAGCATGCGGAAGACGTCCTCCCACGGGACGTCGCCGTGGCCGGCCGACACGAAGTCCCAGCCGCGGCGCGGGTCGCCCCAGGGCAGGTGGGAGCCGAGCCGTCCGTTGCGGCCGTCGAGGCGCTTGCGGGCCTCCTTGCAGTCGACGTGGTAGATCCGGTCGCGGAAGTCCCACAGGAAGCCGACCGGGTCGAGGTCCTGCCACACGAAGTGGGAGGGGTCGAAGTTGAGGCCGAAGGCGGGCCGGTGGTCGACGGCCTCCAGGGCCCGCTGGGTGGTCCAGTAGTCGTAGGCGATCTCGCTGGGGTGGACCTCGTGCGCGAACCGCACGCCCTCGGCGTCGAAGACGTCCAGGATCGGGTTCCAGCGGTCCGCGAAGTCCTGGTAGCCGCGCTCGATCATCGACTCGGGGGCGGGCGGGAACATCGCGACCAGGTGCCAGATCGCGGACCCGGTGAACCCGATGACGGTGTCGACGCCGAGGCGGGCGGCGGCCCGTGCGGTGTCCTTCAGCTCGGCGGCGGCCCGCTGCCGCACGCCCTCCGCGTCGCCGTCGCCCCAGATGCGGGCGGGCAGGATGGCCTCGTGGCGTTCGTCGATGATGGCGTCGCACACCGCCTGGCCGACCAGGTGGTTGGAGATGGCCCAGCACTTCAGCCCGTACTTGTCGAGCAGTTGGTGGCGGGATGCCACGTACGAGGGGTCGGCCAGGGCCTTGTCGACCTCGAAGTGGTCACCCCAGCAGGCGAGCTCCAGGCCGTCGTAGCCGAAGTCGCGGGCGAGGCGGCAGACCTCCTCCAGGGGAAGGTCCGCCCACTGACCGGTGAAGAGCGTGAAGTTGCGCGGCATTCGCTGCCAGCCTCCTCAGGGGGCGATCGGGGTGTAGACGGAGTTCTTCTCGGCGCTCTCCTCCACCGCCGCGAGCACGCGCTGCACCTGCAGCCCGTCGGCGAAGGAGGGTTCGGGCCGGCGGCCCTCGGCGACGGCGTGGACGAGGTCGCGCGCCTGGTGGACGAAGGTGTGCTCGTAGCCCAGCCCGTGGCCCGGCGGCCACCAGCCCTCCAGGTAGGGGTGCTCCGGCTCGGTGACGAGGATGCGCCGGAAGCCGGCGTGCTCCCCGGGCTCCGTACCGTCGTGGTACGACAGCTCGTTGAGTCGCTCCAGGTCGAAGGCGAGCGAGCCGCGCTCTCCGTTGAGTTCGATGCGCAGGGCGTTCTTGCGGCCGGTGGCGTACCGGGTGGCCTCGAAGGAGACCAGGGCGCCGGAGGTGAGGCGGCCGGTGAACACGGCGGCGTCGTCCACGGTGACCTCGCCCGTGACCCCGTCCGCGGAACCCGCCGACAGGCCCCGGGAGGCCCCTTCGGGCAGCGGGCGTTCCCGTACGAAGGTCTCGGTGAGCGCGGAGACGCCCGCGATCCGCTCCCCCGTCAGGTACTGCGCGAGGTCGACGATGTGGGCGCCGAGGTCGCCGAGGGCGCCCGATCCGGCCAGTTCCTTGCGCAGCCGCCAGGTCAGGGGCGACCTGGGGTCCACCAGCCAGTCCTGGAGGTACGTCACCCGCACGTGCCGCAGCCGCCCGACCCGGCCCTCGGCCACCATGCGCCGGGCCAGCGCGGTGGCCGGCACCCGGCGGTAGTTGAACCCGACCATCGCCAACTGGCCCCGCGCGTGCGCCTCGTCGGCGGCCCGGGTCATGGCCTCCGCCTCGGCGACGGTGTTGGCGAGCGGCTTCTCGCACAGGACGTGCTTGCCGGCGGCGAGCGCGGCCAGCGCGATCTCGGCGTGGCTGTCGCCGGGGGTGCAGATGTCGACGAGGTCGATGTCGTCCCGTTCGACCAGGGCCCGCCAGTCGGTCTCGGTGCTCTGCCAGCCGTGCCGGTCGGCCGCGGTCCGGACGGCGTCGGCGTCCCGCCCGCAGATCGCCGCCAGGACCGGGTTCAGCGGCAGGTCGAAGACCCGGCCGGCGGTGCGCCAGCCCTGGGAGTGGGCGGCACCCATGAAGGCGTAGCCGACCATGCCGACCCGCAGGGGCGGTCTGGTCGCGGATGCCCCCGTCGCCGTGGTCCCGGTCCCGTCGCCGGGTCCGGTACCGGTGGCTGACGCCTCCGTCCCGGCCCCCTCGGGCTGCTGCGGCTGTCCCATGCGGATGTCCTCCTCGTCGTGGTGGCGCGGTGGGGGGTGGGGCCCCGCCCGACGGCCGGCTGGTCAGGCCGGCCGTGGGGCGGCGGCCCTCACTTGAAGCCCGTGGGCATGTACTGGTCGACGTTCTCCTTGTCGACGACGGCCGAGTAGCAGGTGACCGTCGAGGGGATCTCGAACTCGGCGAGCCCGCTGACACCCTTGCCCTGGCCGAGGGCGCGGGCCAGGTCGATCGCGGAGGCGGCCATGGTCGGCGGGTAGAGCACGGTCGCCTTCAGGACGCCGCTGTCCGCCTTGATGGCCTGGAAGGCGGAGAGCGCGCCCGCGCCGCCGACCATCAGGAAGTCGTCGCGGCCGGCCTGCTCGATGGCGCGCAGCGCGCCGACGCCCTGGTCGTCGTCGTGGTTCCACAGGGCGTCGAACTTCGACTGGGCCTGGAGCAGCTGGGACATCTTGGCCTGGCCGGACTCGACCGTGAACTCGGCGGCCTGGCGGGCCACCTTCTGGATGTTCGGGTAGTTCTTCAGGCCGTCGTCGAAGCCCTGGGTGCGCTGCTTGGTCAGTTCCAGGTTGTCCAGGCCGGCCAGCTCGATGACCTTGGCGTTCGGCTTGTCCTTGAGCTTCTCGCCGATGTAGTGGGCGGCGTTGAGGCCCATGCCGTAGTTGTCGCCGCCGACCCAGCAGCGGTACGCCTGAGGGCTGTTGAAGATGCGGTCGAGGTTGACGACCTGGATGCCGGCGCGCATGGCCTTCAGCCCGACCTGGGTGAGCGCCTTGCCGTCGGCGGGCAGGATCACCAGGACGTCGACCTTCTTGTTGATGAGGGTCTCGATCTGGCCGATCTGCTGGGCGGTGTCGTTGGAACCCTCGGTGGTCTCCAGCGTGACGTCCGAGTACTTCTCGGCGCGCTTCTGCGCCTGGTCGTTGACGGCGTTGAGCCAGCCGTGGTCGGCGAGCGGTCCGGCGTAGCCGATGGTGACCTGCTTGCCGGGCTTGTCGTCGGCGGCCGGCTGGGTGTCGGCGGCCTTGTCCCCGCCGTCGTCGGGGTCGTTGCTCGTGCACCCGGTGAGGACGGCACCGGCGGACACGGCGGCGGCTCCGAAGAGCAGTCCTCTGCGGCTCGTGAGTTGCGTCATGGCGGTGAACCCTTTCCTCAATGCGTGCTTGCGGTACGGCGCTGGACCAGCACGGCGGCGACGATGATCGCGCCCTTGGCGATCTGCTGGACGGCGGTCTCGAGGTTGTTCAGGGCGAAGATGTTGGTGATGGTGGTGAAGATCAGGACGCCGAGCACGGAGCCGACGATGGTGCCGCGGCCTCCGGTCAGCAGGGTGCCGCCGATGATCGCGGCGGCGATGGCGTCGAGTTCGTAGAGGTTGCCGTTGGTGTTCTGGCCGGAGCCGGCCAGGACGATCAGCAGGAAGGCCGCGATGCCGCAGCACAGTCCGGACAGCAGGTACAGGTAGAGCCGCTGGCGGCGGACGTCGATGCCGGCCAGGCGGGCGGCCTCCGGGTTGCCGCCGACGGCGACGGTGCGGCGGCCGAAGGTGGTCCGGTTCAGCACCAGCCAGCCGATGACGGTGACGGCCGCGAACACCAGGACCAGCGGCGGGACGCCCAGCACGTAGGAGTCGCGTTCGGCCAGGTCGAGGACGCTGGGCACGGTGACGACCTGGGTGCTGCCGTCGGTGATCTGGAGCGCGAGGCCGCGGGCCGAGGCCAGCATGGCGAGGGTGGCGATGAACGGCACCATCTGGCCGAACGCGATGAGCACGCCGTTGACCAGGCCGCAGCCCACGCCGACCACGACCGCCGTGAACAGGATGCCGAAGAAGCCGTACTCCTGGGTGGCGACCGTGGTCGCCCACACCGAGGCCAGGGCGACGATGGCGCCGACGGACAGGTCGATGCCGCCGGAGATGATGACGAAGGTCATGCCGACGGTGACGATGCCGATCACGGACGCCTGGGTGAGCACCAGCTGGAGGTTGCGGGTGTCCAGGAACGAGTCGGGCTGGGTGATGCCGCCGATGAGGACCAGGACGGCGAGCACCCCGAGCAGGCTGAGGGTACGGACGTCGGCGCGGCCCAACTGGACCCGCCAGGCGGGCGGCCCGTCCGCCGGTGCCGCCTTGCCGGTGTCGTCCCGGGGCGGGGACACGTGCTGCGTCATGACGCCGGGCTTCCTTCCATCACGAGGTCGAGTACGCGGTGTTCGTCGAGTTCGCGGGCGGGGGCCTCGTGCACGACGCTGCCCTCGCGCAGTACCAGCACGCGGTCGGCGAGGCCCAGCACCTCGGGCACCTCGCTGGAGACCAGGAGGACGGCGAGGCCCTCGTCGGCGAGCCGGCGGATGACCGCGTACAGCTCGGCGCGGGCACCGACGTCGACGCCGCGGGTGGGTTCGTCGAGCAGCAGGACCTTGCAGCCGCGCAGCAGCCAGCGGGCGAGGACCGCCTTCTGCTGGTTGCCGCCGGACAGGGTGCGCACGGGCGCGGAGGGGTTGTCGGGCCGCAGGGACAGTTCACGGGTCGCGGCGCGGGCCGCCTTCAGTTCGGCGCCGTGATCGAGCCAGCCGCCGCGGGAGAAGCGGGACATGGAGGAGACCGACACGTTGCTGGTGACGGACTCCAGCATCAGCAGGGCCTGCGCCTTGCGTTCCTCGGGGGCGAGCCCGAGCCCGGCGCGGACGGCGGCGCGCACGCTGCCCGGCCTGAGCGGGCGCCCCTCGACGAGGACCTGGCCCGTACTGGGCTTGCGGGCCCCGTAGACCGTCTCCAGGACCTCGGAGCGGCCGGAGCCGACGAGGCCGGCGAGGCCGACGATCTCCCCGGGCCGCACGTCCAGGTCGAGCGGCGCGAACTCGCCCTGACGGGACAGTCCCCGCACGCTCAGCACGGGCTCGCCCGTGGGCGGGGCGGTGGGCCGGTCCGGGAAGACGTACTCGACGTTGCGCCCGGTCATCAGTGCCACCACCTCCCGGGTCGGCGTCTCCTTCGCGGGCAGTCCGCCCGCGACGGCCCGGCCGTCCTTGAGGACGGTGACCCGGTCGCCGATGCGGCGGATCTCCTCCAGGCGGTGCGAGATGTAGACGACGGCGACGCCGTCGGCGGTGAGGTCGGCGACGATGCGGAAGAGGTTGTCGACCTCGTCCGGGTCGAGGGCGGCGGACGGCTCGTCCATCACGATCAGCCGTACGTCGTGCGAGAGCGCCCGCGCCATGGACACGATCTGCTGCTGAGCGGCCGAGAGGTCCCCGACCAGCCGCCCCGGGTCGACCTCCGGGTGCCCGAGCCGCTTGAGGAGCTGGGCCGTGGATTCCTTGGCCGCCCTTCCCCGTACGACGAAGCCGGCGGTGGTCGGCTCGTGGCCGAGGTGGACGTTCTCGGCGACCGACAGGTGCTCCACCAGGTCGAGTTCCTGGTAGATGGTGGCGATGCCGAGGCGCATGGCCGCGATGGGCGAGCGCAGGGTGACGTCCTCGCCGCGCCAGCGGATGGTGCCGGTGTCGGGCTGGTGGGCACCGGCCAGCACCTTGATGAGGGTGGACTTGCCGGCGCCGTTCTGGCCGAGCAGGCAGTGCACCTCGCCGGCCTGGACGTCGAGGTCGACGCCGTCCAGGGCCCGGACTCCCGGGAACGACTTGGTGATGCCGGACATGCTGAGCAGCGGTGGTTCTGGTGCCATGTGAGGTCCCCTCGGCGGGCATGCGGGCCGGTGTCAGGGCAGAGCAGGGCGAAGCAGGACGATGGATGAGAAATCAGGCAGTGCTGGGCAGAGCGGGGCCGTGCGGAGCGCTGTGCTGGTGAACTTCGGACGGGACCCGGTGGAGGCCGGGTACCGGGTGACGCCTACGCGGGTGAGAACAGGTGGTCGCTGATCAGCCGGGCCGCGCCGATGACTCCGGCGGTGGGGCCCAGCTCCCCGAGGACGATGGGCAGGTTGCCGGTCGCCAGGGGCAGCGACTGGCGGTAGACCTGGGTGCGGATCGCGGCGAGCAGGTTGTGGCCGAGGCCGGTCACCCCGCCGCCGATCACCACCAGGCCCGGGTTGAAGAAGCTGACCAGTCCGGCGATGACCTGGCCGGTGCTCCGGCCGCCCTCGCGGATCAGGTCGAGTGCGGTGGCGTCCCCCGCGGCGGCCGCGGCGGCGACGTCGGCGGCGCTCAGGCCCCCGTTCGCCTCCAGCCGGTTCGCGAGTTCGGCCGACAGGCCGTGCTGGGCTGCCTCCGTGGCGTCGCGGGCCAGTGCCGCGCCGCTGAAGTGGGCCTCCAGACAGCCCCGGTTGCCGCAGGCGCACGGACGGCCGTCGGGCACGGCCTGGATGTGCCCGATGTCGCCCGCGCTGCCCGTCGTCCCGCGGTAGACCTCCCCGCCGACGACGATGCCGCAGCCGATGCCGGTACCGATCTTGACGACGAGGAAGTCGTGCACGGTGCGGGCGACGCCCGCGTGCTGCTCCCCCAGCGCCATCAGGTTCACGTCGTTGTCGACCATGACCGGGCAGCCCAGTTCCTGGCTGAGCGCCTCCCGCACGGGGAAGCCGTCCCAGCCCGGCATGATCGGCGGTGCCACGGGCACGCCCTCGGGGAAGCGGACCGGTCCCGGGACGCCGATGCCGGCGCCGTCGAAGCCCTCCGCGAGCCCCGAGGCCCGCAGCTTGGCCGCCATGGCGAGCACCTGCTCGAAGACCGCGACCGGGCCCTCGCGCACGTCCATGGGCTGGTTGATGTGCCCGAGGATCTCCAGCTCGGCGTTGGTGACGGCGACGTCGACCGAGGTCGCGCCGATGTCGACGCCCAGGAACCGCAGTTCGGGGTTGAGGCGGACGTTGTGGCTGCGGCGCCCGCCGCGGGAGGCGGCGAGTCCGTCGGCCACCACCAGCCCCGTCTCCAGCAGCCGGTCCACCTCCACGGCCAGCTTCGACCGGGAGAGGTCGACCTGGTCGCCGAGCTGGGCGCGGGAGTTGGGCCCTCCGTCGCGCAACAGCTGGAGCAGTCGGGCCTGGTGACCGTTAGCGGGTCGTGCCGTCATCCGTCTCACGAGCCCCTCCCCGCCTCAATCGGCCTCGAGTGTGCCGGTTCCCGGCCACGTCCCTGGCTTGCTTTCGGAGGGAACGTAGCAGTGGGCGCCGGGTGTGGGAAGAAGTCACGCACGAATTGCTGCGAACTTTCTCCACTGAGTGGACAAAGGCGTTCCGTGTTCCCACCGGATCGGAACGCGCAGGGGCCGCCCGGCGCGAGTGCCGGGCGGCCCCTGAACAGCCTCTGACCTCAGGATTGTGCGCGCGCGTGGTACGAACGCCGGGTGTGTTCGGTGTGCTCGCGCATCAGTCGCGTCGCCTCCTGCTCGTCCCGGTCGGTGATGGCGGCGATCAGCCCGCGGTGCTCGATCCAGGACTGCCGGCCGCGCTGCCGGGCGATCGGCGTGTAGTACCAGCGGACCCGGCGGTCGACCTGCGCGGCGAGTTCGGCGAGGACGGCGTTGCCCGCCAGCTCCATGATCTTCGCGTGGAAGCGGGCGTTGACGGCGACGGCCGCGTCCACGTCGTCGGCGGCCACGGCCCGCTCCCCCTCCTCGCACAGCTCCTTCAGCGCGGCGACGCCCGCGCTGCCGGCGTTGGCGGCGGCGAGCCGCGCCGCCTCGGCCTCCAGGAGCGTACGGACCGTCAGGAGCTGGTCGGCCTCCTCCTCGGTCGGCTCGTGCACGAACGCGCCCTGCGCGGGGCGCAGATCGACCCAGCCCTCGGTGTTCAGCCGCTGCAGGGCCTCCCGCACCGGCTGCCTCGACACCCCCAGGTGACCGGCGAGTTCGCTCTCGACGAGGTGCTGGCCGGGCCGGAGGGCCCGGGTGGTGATGAGTTCGAGCAGCGCCTCGTAGACGCGGTCGCGCAACGGGCCGGGCCGTTCGAGCTTGGGCACCGCGCCCTGCGGCAGTCCTGCGGACAACATCGGTCCCCCTCGAAAGCGATCCGGCGCGAGCGGCACGGGGGAAGCGACCACCCGTACCGGTACGCCGAGTATCGATTGTCTTTCGTCTACAGTCTACGGCGCACCGGGGCCCCGCGTGTCAGGGGCAGCGGACGACCTGTCCGGCGTAGGAGAGGTTCCCGCCGAAGCCGAAGAGCAGGACCGGGTCGCCGGTGCCGATCTCGCCGCGCTCCACCAGCTTGGACAGGGCGAGCGGGATGCTCGCCGCGGAGGTGTTGCCGGACTCGACGACGTCGCGGGCGACGACGGCGTTGACGGCGCCGATCTTCGCGGCGAGGGGTTCGATGATGCGCAGGTTCGCCTGGTGCAGGACGACCGCGGCCAGGTCGGCGGGTGCCAGCCCGGAGCGCTCGCAGGCCTGGCGGGCGATGGCGGGCAGCCGGGTGGTCGCCCAGCGGTAGACGCTCTGCCCCTCCTGCGCGAACCGCGGGGGCGTGCCCTCGATGCGGACCGCGTTGCCCATCTCGGGCACCGATCCCCACAGCACCGGGCCGATCCCCGGCTCGGCGCCCTCGGCGCACGCCTCCACGACGGCGGCCCCCGCCCCGTCGCCGACGAGCACGCAGGTGGTGCGGTCGGTCCAGTCGGTCACCTCGGACATCTTGTCCGCGCCGATGACCAGGGCCCTGCTCGACGAGCCGGCCCGGACGGCGTGGTCGGCGGTGGCCAGGGCGTGGGTGAAGCCCGCGCACACGACGTTGAGGTCCAGGGCGGCGGGGCCCGGGATGCCGAGGCGGGCCGCGACGCGGGCGGCGGTGTTCGGCGACCGGTCGATCGCGGTGGAGGTGGCCACCACCACCATGTCCACGTCGGCGGGCACCAGCCCGGCCGCCGCGAGGGCCTTGGCGGCGGCGTGGCCGGCCAGCTCGTCGACCGGCTCGTCGGGCCCGGCGATCCGGCGGGAGTGGATGCCCACCCGGCTCCTGATCCACTCGTCGCTGGTGTCGACCATGCCCGCCAGGTCCTCGTTGGTGAGAACCCCGGCGGGCTGGTAGTGGCCGACGGCGGTGATGCGGGAGCCGTGCATGGGTGGAGTCCTCGATGCCTCGGGTACGGGATCCACCAGTGTGATCAGTGACCGACGGGTACGACGGCAGGTGATACGACAGGAAACGGACGCCCGCCTTGTCGGCTTCGGTCAGCACCCGCGACGCCACCGGCGCGTCCCCGGACGCCCGCCAGGGAGCCCGGGGAGCCCCGGGGTCACCCGGTGAACAGCTGGGTCGCCTTGCGGACGAGTTCGTACAGACCGTAGGCGAGCGGTATGCCCACCCAGAGCCAGGCGAAAGCGATCAGCGGCCGCCGGCCGGGCACCTCACGCGGACTCGGGCTGCTGTCGTGGGACATCGGCGGCCTCCTTCGGTGCCGGGGCGGGGACGTGGTGGTGGCGGGGGTGGACCGGCCGGACGAGTTCGTTGGCGACGAGGCCGACGACCAGCAGACCGATCATGATGCCGAACGACAGTCCGTACAGGGACGCGCCGTGCCGCCCGGCCTCCTCCTGCCGGTCGGCGATCCAGTTGACGATCAGCGGTCCGAGGACGCCGGCCGTGGACCAGGCGGTCAGCAGCCGCCCGTGGATGGCACCGACCTGGTAGGTGCCGAAGAGGTCCTTGAGGTAGGCGGGGATCGTCGCGAAGCCGCCGCCGTAGAAGGACAGGATGACCAGCGCGCAGAGCACGAACAGCGGTTTGGAGGCGTCGCCGAACCACGCGATCAGGGCGTACATCAGGATGCCGACGCCGAGGTAGACGCGGTAGATGTTCTTGCGGCCGATCAGGTCGGAGGTCGAGGACCAGCCGATCCGGCCCGCCATGTTGGCCGCCGACAGCAGGGCCACGAAACCGGCGGCGGCCGTCGCCGACACCGGCGTGGAGGTGTCGGCGAAGAAGTCCGTGATCATCGGCGCGGCCTTCTCCAGGATGCCGATGCCGGCCGTGACGTTCATGCAGAGCACGATCCACAGCAGCCAGAACTGCGGGGTGCGCATCGCCCCGCGGGCGGAGACCTGGACGCCCGCCGGCGCGGCCGGTCCGCCGTCCGCCCCCGCCTTCGGGCGCGGCACCCGGACCAGCAGCATGAAGACGGCGTACGTCAGTCCGTGCACCAGGAAGGCGAGCGCGATCCCGGAGCTGTCGCTGCCGAAGCTCTCCAGCATCTGCGCCGACCAGGGCGAGGCGATGAGCGCGCCGCCGCCGAAGCCCATGATGGCGATGCCGGTGGCCATGCCGGGCCGGTCCGGGAACCACTTGATGAGCGTGGAGACGGGCGAGATGTAGCCGATGCCGAGGCCGATCCCGCCGACGAAGCCGTAGCCGAGGACGATCAGCCAGTACTGCTCGACGGCCGCGCCGAGGGCGGAGAGCAGGAAGCCGGACGAGAAGCAGACCAGGGCGACGGTCATCGCCCAGCGGGGGCCGTTGCGTTCCACGAGTGTGCCGCCGAACGCGGCGGACAGCCCGAGCATGACGATGCCGAGCTGGAAGGGCAGCGCGCTCTGCGTGCCGCTGAGGCCGAGCGCGGACTCCAGGGGCGGTTTGAACACGGACCAGGCGTACGCCTGGCCGATGGAGAGGTGGACCGAGAGGGCGGCGGGGGGAACGAGCCAGCGGCTCCAGCCCGGGGGTGCGACGGGGGGACTCATGAGTCCCCAACCGTAGGCAGGCGTCACACGGTTGAGAAGACGGTTGAGCGGACAACCACTGTCCTTGCACAAAGCCTTGCTGGCCCAACCTCCATACTGTAGACAATATTTCGTCGACAGACACGCGGAACCGGTGGGAGCCGGGTCCGGGTCCGGTCGGCGGTTCCGCGGTATCCCTCGACCGAACGGAGCTCGTCCGCCATGAAGGTCGCAGTCCTCGGCGCCGGGGCGATCGGCGCCTACGTCGGTGCCGCGCTCCACCGTGCGGGCGCCGACGTGCATCTCATCGCCCGTGGACCGCATCTGGCGGCCATGAGGCGGGACGGAGTAAGGGTGCGCAGCCCGCGCGGCGACTTCACCGCGCGTCCCCGGGCCACCGGCGACCCGGCCGAGGTCGGCCCGGTGGACTACGTGTTCCTGGGGCTCAAGGCCCACTCGTACGCGGCGTGCGGGCCGCTGATCGAGCCGCTGCTGCACGGCACCACGGCGATCGTGGCCGCCCAGAACGGCATCCCCTGGTGGTACTTCCACCGGCACGGCGGCCCGTACGACGGCCGCCGGCTTCAGAGCGTGGACCCGGGCGGCGCGGTCAGCGCGGTGCTCGCGCCCGAGCGGGCCGTCGGCTGCGTCGTCTACGCGGCCACCGAACTGGAACAGCCGGGCGTCGTCCGGCACGTGGAAGGAACCCGGTTCTCCATCGGCGAGCCCGGCCGCGGGGTGTCGGCGCGGTGCCTGGCACTGAGCGAGGCCATGCGGGCGGGCGGCCTGAAGTGCCCGGTGGAGCCGGACCTGCGGGGCGACATCTGGCTGAAGCTGCTGGGCAACATCTCCTTCAACCCGATCAGCGCCCTGGCCCGCGCCACCATGCGGCAGATGTGCCTGCACGGCGGCACCCGCCGGGTCATCGAGACCATGATGGCCGAGACGCTGGCGGTCGCCGCGGCCCTCGGCTGCGAGGTCGGCGTCTCCATCGAGCGGCGCCTCGCGGGCGCCGAGAAGGTCGGCGACCACCGCACCTCCACGCTCCAGGACCTGGAGCGCGGCAAGCCGCTCGAACTCGACGTGCTGCTCGCGGCCGTCGTCGAACTGGCGGAGATCACCGGGGTCCCGGTGCCCACCCTGCGCACCGTCCACGCCCTGTCGGACCTGCTCGCGCTGAGGAGCGCCGCATGAGGAAACGGCAACCGAAGACCTACGTCCGCCTCACCCATCCCCTGGTCCGCGACTCGCGCGGCGAACCGCTGCGCCGCGCGACCTGGGACGAGGCCCTCGACCGGACCGCCCGGGGCCTGGCGGCGGCGCGCGGCGCGTTCGGGATGTTCTCCTGCGCCCGGGCGACCAACGAGATGAACTACGTGGCGCAGAAGTTCGCCCGGGTCGTCATGGGCACCCACAACGTCGACTCCTGCAACCGCACCTGTCACGCGCCGAGCGTCGCGGGCCTGTCGGCGGCCTTCGGCTCGGGCGGCGGGACCTCGTCGTACGAGGAGATCGAGCACACCGACGTCATCGTGATGTGGGGCTCCAACGCCCGCTTCGCGCACCCGATCTTCTTCCAGCACGTGCTGAAGGGCATCCGCGGCGGGGCCCGCCTGTACGCCGTCGACCCGCGCCGCACCTCCACCGCCGAGTGGGCGGAGAGCTGGCTCGGCCCGAACGTCGGCACCGACATCCCGCTGGCGCACGCGATCGGCCGCGAGATCATCCACGCGGGGCTGGTCAACGAGGCGTTCGTCGAGCGGGCGACCTCGGGCTACGAGGAGTACCGCGCCCTGGTCGAACCCTGGACGCTCTCCCTCGCCGAGAAGGTCACGGGCGTCCCGGCCGCCGCCGTCCGGGACCTGGCGCACGCCTACGCCCGCGCCGAGCGCGCCCAGTTGTGCTGGACCCTCGGCATCACCGAGCACCACAACGGCACGGACAACGTCCGCGCGCTGATCAACCTCTCCCTGCTCACCGGCCACGTCGGCCGCTACGGATCCGGGCTCCAGCCCCTGCGCGGCCAGAACAACGTGCAGGGCGGCGGCGACATGGGGGCGATCCCCAACCGGCTGCCCGGCTTCCAGGACGTCCTCGACGACGGCGTCCGGCGGAAGTTCGAGACGGCCTGGGACACCGTCATCCAGCCGCGCCACGGCCTCACCCTCACCGAGATGTTCGAGGCCATGGACGACGGCACCCTGCGGGCCGTCTACTGCATCGGCGAGAACCCGGCGCAGTCGGAGGCGGACAGCGAGCAGGCGATACGCCGCCTGCGGGCGCTGGACTTCCTCGTCGTGCAGGACATCTTCCTGACGAAGACCGCCGAGCTGGCCGACGTGGTCCTGCCGGCGACCGCCGGCTGGGCGGAGACCGAGGGCACCACCACCAACAGCGAGCGGCGCGTCCAGCGCGTGCGCAGGGCGGTCACCCCGCCCGGTGAGGCGCGGGAGGACATCGACATCCTCTGCGACCTGGCGGCCCGCCTCGGCCACGACTGGAAGTACGCCGACGCCGAGGCCGTCTGGAACGAGCTGCGCTCCCTGTCGCCGGACCACCACGGGATGACGTACGCGCGGCTGGAGGAGCACCAGGGCATCCAGTGGCCGTGCCCGAGCACCGAGGAGCTGGAACCGACCTACCTGCACGGCAGGCTGTGGGACACGGACCCGGACCGGCGCGGCCCGCGCGCGCCCTTCGGCCTGGTCCGGCACGACCCGCCCGTGGACCTGACCGACGAGGAGTACCCGATCCGGCTGACCACGGGACGGCGGCTCGACTCCTACAACACCGGTGTGCAGAGCGGTGCTTACGCCTCTCCCCTGCGCCGCGGCGAGGCCGTCGAGCTGTGCCCCGAGGACGCCGAGCGCTACGGGGTCGTGGTCGGTGAGGAGGTGCGGGTGGCCTCGCGGCGCGGTGCGGTGGTCGCGCCCGTGTGGGTCGACACCGCGCTGCGGCCGGGGCTCGCCTTCATGAGCTTCCACTTCCCCGACGAGGTGGACACCAACCAGCTGACCATCGAGGCCAACTGCCCGATCGCCGGGACGGCGGAGTTCAAGGCCTCGGCGATCCGGATCGAGAAGGTGAGCAGCGGTGGACCTGCGCTTCGGTGACAGCAGGCCGACGGACGAGGAGCGCGAGGCCGTCGACGCCCTGCTCGGCCCGCCCGAGTCGTCCTGGGAGGGCGCGGACCGGTCCGATGCCGACCTCAGATGGGCCCGGGGCGGCCGAGCGGCCCGGGACCGCCGCGACCAGCTGCTGCCGGCCCTGCACGCGCTCAACGACCGGGTCGGCTGGATCAGCGAGGGCGGCCTGGGCTACGTGTGCCGCCGCCTGACGGTCCCCCCGGCCGAGGCGTACGGGGTGGCCACCTTCTACGCCATGTTCTCGGTCCGCCCCCGCCCTGCCACGGTCCTGCACGTCTGCACCGACCTGGCGTGCACGGCGGCGGGGGCGAGTGAACTGTGCGCGGCCGTGGAGGAGCGCGGCGTGAAGGTCGACCGCAGCCCGTGCCTGGGCCTGTGCGAGCGCGCCCCGGCGGCTCTGGTCGTCCGGGCGGGTGCATCGGCCCGTCCGGCACAGGGGGGCATTTCAGCCCGTCCGGCGTTTGAGGACGAGGCCGTCCAGGCCGAAAGCGGGGGTCCGGGGGCGGCAGCCCCCGGGGTCGGGAAAGGGAAGGGGCGGCGGGGGCGAAGCACCCTCCGCGCGACGGCCGTATGCGCCCCCGCGACCCCGGACGCCACGATCCGCGCGGCCACCGCCCCCGAATCGGCACCCGCCGAACCCGCCCCCGAAGCCTCCGTCCCCCAGACCGGCGACCCCACCCTCACCCTCCTCCACCGCATCGGCACCACCGACCCCACCTCCCTCGACGACTACCGCGCCCACGGCGGCTACAGCGCCCTGCGCCGCGCCTTCGCCCTCGGCCCGGCCGGCGTCATCCGCGAGGTCACCGACGCCGGGCTGGTCGGCCGCGGCGGCGCCGCCTTCCCCACCGGCCGCAAGTGGCAGGCCGCGGCGGCCCAGCCCGACCACCCGCACTACCTCGTCTGCAACGCCGACGAGTCGGAGCCCGGCACCTTCAAGGACCGCGTCCTCATGGAGGGCGACCCGTTCGCGCTCGTCGAGGCGATGACCATCGCGGCGTACGCCACCGGCGCGCACCGGGGCTACCTGTACCTGCGCGGCGAGTACCCGCGCGCCCTGCGCCGCATGGAGAACGCCCTCGCCCGGGCCCGCGCCCGCGGCCTGCTCGGCGACGACGTCCTCGGCCAGGGCTACGCCTTCGACATCGAGATCCGGCGGGGCGCGGGCGCCTACATCTGCGGCGAGGAGACAGCCCTGTTCAACTCCATCGAGGGCTACCGGGGCGAGCCCCGCTCCAAGCCGCCGTTCCCCGTGGAGAAGGGCCTGTTCGGCAAGCCCACCGTGGAGAACAACGTCGAGACCCTGGTCAACGTGCTGCCGATCCTGACCCTGGGCGCCGCCGCCTACGCGGCGATCGGCACGGCCGGCTCCACCGGCCCCAAGCTGTACTGCGTGTCGGGGAGCGTGGCCCGCCCCGGCGTCTACGAGCTGCCCTTCGGCGCGACCCTCGGCGAGCTGCTCGCGCTCGCCGGCGTGCGCGAGGGCCTGCGGGCGGTGCTGCTCGGCGGCGCCGCGGGCGGCTTCGTACGCCCCGACGAACTCGGCATCCCCCTCACCTTCGAGGGGACCCGCCAGGCGGGGACGACGCTCGGCTCCGGCGTCGTGATGGCCTTCGACGACACCGTCCCGCTCCCCGCGCTGCTGCTGCGCATCGCGGAGTTCTTCCGCGACGAGTCGTGCGGGCAGTGCGTGCCGTGCCGGGTGGGGACCGTGCGCCAGGAGGAGGCGCTGCGCCGGATCGCGGACCGCACGGGCGCCGCCGCGGCCGGGGACATCGCCCTGCTGCGGGAGGTGGGCCGCGCGATGCGGGACGCCTCGATCTGCGGTCTGGGGCAGACCGCCTGGAACGCCGTGGAATCCGCCATCGACCGTCTGGGGGCGTACGAATGACCGCGATACCGCTCGGAGTGCCGCGCCGGCTGGTGGAGTTCACCCTCGACGGCCGGGAGACCCGGGTGCCCGAGGGCTCGACGGTCCTCGACGCCTGCCGGGCCGCCGGGAAGGACGTGCCGACCCTGTGCCACGGCGACACCCTCACCCCGAAGAACGCCTGCCGGGTCTGCGTCGTGGAGGTCGAGGGCGCCCGGACGCTCGCCCCCGCCTGCTCGCGCCGGGCGGAGCCGGGCATGGTGGTCCGCACCGACACCGAGCGCGCCCGGCACAGCCGCAAGGTCGTCCTCGAACTGCTCGCGTCGTCGGTCGACCTGTCCACCACCCCCGGGGCGGCCGGGTGGATCAAGGAGTACGGGGCGGAACCCGACCGCTTCGGCCCCGACGCGGCCCGCGTCGACGAGGAACCGAGGATCGACAACGACCTCTACGTCCGCGACTACGGCAAGTGCGTCCTGTGCTACAAGTGCGTGGACGCCTGCGGCGACCAGTGGCAGAACAGCTTCGCCATCTCCGTGTCCGGCCGCGGCTTCGACGCCCGGATCTCCGTCGAGCAGGACGCCCCGCTGACCGACTCGGCGTGCGTCTACTGCGGCAACTGCGTCGAGGTCTGCCCCACGGGCGCCCTGTCGTTCAAGTCCGAGTTCGACATGCGCGCGGCCGGCACCTGGGACGAGGAGCGGCAGACGGAGACGACCACGGTGTGCGCGTACTGCGGAGTGGGCTGCAACCTCACCCTCCACGTGCAGGACAATGAGATCGTCAAGGTCACCTCCCCGCACGACAACCCGGTGACCCACGGCAACCTCTGCATCAAGGGCCGCTTCGGCTACCAGCACGTACAGAACCGGGACTGACCGGCACGAGGGGCACGGAACATGGGACGAGTCACGGAACGACGCAAGGTGATCCGCGTACGGGACGGGGCGGTCTCCACCCGCCCGGACACGCTCGTCGCCGAGGAACCAATGGAGATCCGGCTGAACGGCAAGCCCCTCGCGATCACCATGCGCACGCCCGGCGACGACTTCGCGCTGGCCGCCGGGTTCCTGGTCAGCGAGGGGGTGCTCGCGGAGCGGGGGGACCTCCAGAACATCGTCTACTGCGCGGGAGCGACCGCCGACGGGACCAACACCTACAACGTCGTCGACGTGCGGACCGGCCCCGGCGTGACCGTCCCCGACATCACCCTGGAACGGAACGTCTACACGACCTCCTCCTGCGGGCTGTGCGGCAAGGCGAGCCTGGACGCGGTGCGCACGACGGCCCGCTGGCCCATCGCCGACACTCCCCCGCTCCGCGTCACCCCCGCGCTGCTGGCGAGCCTGCCCGACCGGCTGCGCGCCGCCCAGCGGGTCTTCGACCGGACCGGCGGTCTGCACGCGGCGGCGCTGTTCACCGAGGACGGCGAGCTGGTGGACGTGCGCGAGGACGTCGGCCGGCACAACGCCGTCGACAAGCTGGTCGGCCGCGCCCTGCAGAACGGGGACCTGCCGTTGTCCCGCTCCGTCCTGCTGGTGTCGGGGCGCGCCTCCTTCGAGCTGGCCCAGAAGGCCGTGATGGCGGGCATCCCGGTGCTGGCCGCGGTGTCGGCGCCGTCCTCGCTCGCGGTGGACCTGGCCGCCGAGACCGGCCTGACCCTGGTGGGCTTCCTGCGCGGCACCTCCATGAACGTGTACGCGGGTGAGGACCGGGTCGCCCTGCGGGCCGCGGCCGCCCAGGGCTGACCCGGTCCCCGCGGCACGGCGGCGGGGCCCCGACCGGCGGGGAGCGCCCCCTGCGCCGCAGGGGCCCCGTCTCGGCTCCCGGCCCCCGGTCCCGGACTCGCCGCGGCCCTTCACCAGCCCCGCGGGCGCCCCAGGAAGTGCCCTCGGACGACACGCGTCTGATCATCCGTCAGCCGCGTACATGTACTGATGTACTGATGTCCTGACGACCGGCTCCCGTCCAGCCGCCCGAAGGGCAGACCGCTCCATGCCGTCACCTCCCCGCACGCGTCCGCGCTCCCCCCTGCTCGCCCTCGCCTCCCTGTGCGCCCTGGCCGCCTCCGCGCTCCCCGCCCACGCCGAGCCGAGGGGCAGGGCGGCCCAGTTCGAGCAGCAGGTCCTCTTCGAGGCGGACCAGGACCCCGGGGGTTACGCCTGCTTCCGCATCCCGGCGATCGTGCGGACGACCGACGACACCCTGCTGGCCTTCGCCGAGGGGCGCGTCCTCAACTGCGGGGACGCCGGGGACATCGACATCGTCGTCAAGCGCTCCACGGACGGCGGACGCACCTGGGGTCCGCTCCAGGTCGTCAACGACGGCGGCGGCGACACCCACGGCAACCCGGCCCCGGTCGTGGACCGCACCACCGGCCGCGTCCTGCTCGTCGAGACGTACAACGCGGGCCGCACGGACGCCGCGGGCTGCTCGGTGCCCTGCGCCCGCACGCCGCACCTCCAGTACAGCGACGACGACGGCCGCACCTGGTCCGCGCCGCGCGACCTGAGCCCCGAGATCCTGCCGCCCGACTGGAACTCCTGGTACGCCACCGGCCCGGTGCACGGCGTGCAGCTCACCGGCGGCAGCCACCCGGGGCGGCTCGTCGTCGGCGTCAACGCCGAGACCTGGGACCACGAGCGAAGCGAGATGGGGGTCCCCCCGGCCGGAGGCCGGGGGAGGGTCTCCGCCAACCACGCGGCGCTGTTGGTCAGCGACGACGGCGGCGAGCACTGGAAGGTCGGGGCCACGGACACCTGGCCCGTCGCCGCCGACGGCACCTTCCGGCAGAAGCCCTCCGAGGTCACCCTCTCCGAACGCGCCGACGGCACACTCCTGGTCAGCGGCCGGGAGGAGAACGGAACCGACCTCGGTCACCGGACCCAGACCGTCAGCCGCGACGGCGGCGACAGCTTCGCCGCCCCCTTCCGTACCCTGCCGGACCTGTACACCCCGCAGGTGCAGGGGGCCGTGCTCCGCCTCGGCGACCGGATGCTGCTGTCCGCGCCCGCCGACCCCGACCGCCGCCGGACCATGGCCGTGCGGTCCTCCTACGACGGCGGCGCGACCTGGGACAGCGTGGACCGGGGCACGGTCGTCACCCGGGACTGGTCCGGCTACTCCGACATGGTCGCCGTCGACGACACCACGGTGGGCCTGATGTACGAGGCCGGGCCGGTGGACGCCCGCGACGAGATCCGCTTCGCCCGCTTCACCGAGGAGTGGCTCCAGCCACGCCGGGGCGCCGATCCCACCACCCCCGACCTCACGCCCGGGGCGGCGCCCGCGACCGTGCTCGGCGGCGCGGGGACGACGGACGGCGCGGTGGGCGGCGCGCTCTCCTTCGACGGCGCCGACGACGCCGTACGGCTGCCGTACGACGGGCGGCTGCCGCTCGGGGACGGGGACTTCACGGCGTCGCTGTGGTTTAGGTACACGGCGGTGGACGGGGAGCAGCCGCTGCTGTGGATGGGCGGGGTGGGCACCACGCAGCCCCAGGTGTGGCTGCGGGCCGAGCCCGGCAACGGCAGGATCCAGGGCCTGATCACCACGCGGGAGGGCGGGGCGGCGCCGCGCTCGGCGTGGGTGCGCACCGACCGCGCCCACAACGACGGCCGGTGGCACCACCTGGCCCTGCGCCGCGGCGGGGGCCGGCTCACGCTGTTCGTCGACGGTACGCCGTTCGGCGCGGCGGACGTGCCCGGATCGGTCAGCCGGAACTCGCCGTTCGGTGTGCACGTCGGGGAACGCGTGGACGGCAGGGCCCGCTTCACCGGCGCGATCGACGAGGCGCACGTGTGGAACCGGGCGCTGACCGACGAGGAGATCGCCGCGGGGAACCCGCCCTCCGCCCTCGGGAACACGGTGCTGCACCTGCCGCTGGACGCGGTGACGGCGGGCGGGTGAGCGGGCCGTACCGGCTCAGCGGCCGCCTCCGCCGGCGGCACCGGCGGTGGCGCGCGGCGGCGCGGCGGCCCGCGCGTCGGCGTCCGCATCGCGCGCGCGGCGCTTGGCGATGACCGCGCACACCATCAGCTGCATCTGGTGGAAGAGCATCAGCGGCAGCACGGCCAGCGAGGCCTGGGCGCCGAACAGGACGCTCGCCATCGGCAGTCCGGCCGCGAGGGACTTCTTCGACCCGGCGAACTGGATGGCGATCCGGTCCGCCCGGCCGAAGCCCAGCGCCTGCGCTCCGTACCAGGTCAGCAGCAGCATCACGGCGAGCAGCACGGCCTCGACGGCCAGCAGTCCGGCCAGCCGGGCCGGGCTGACCCGCCCCCAGATGCCCTGGACCATGCCCTCGCTGAACGCCGTGTAGACGACGAGGAGGATCGAGCCGCGGTCGACGAGCCCGAGGACCTTCCTGTGCCGGGCGACGAAGCCCCCGATCCAGCGGCGCAGCACCTGTCCGGCGACGAACGGCACCAGCAGGTGCAGCACGATCCCGGTCAGTGAGTCCGCGGAGAACCCGCCCGCGCCGCTGCCCAGCAGGGCGGCGGCCAGCAGCGGCGTGACGACGATGCCGACCAGGGAGGAGAAGGACCCGGCGCAGATCGCGGCGGGCACGTTGCCGCGGGCCAGGGAGGTGAAGGCGATCGACGACTGGATGGTCGACGGGACCAGGGTGAGGAAAAGCAGGCCCTGGTGGAGGGGGTCGGTCAGGAGGACCGGGACGAGTCCGCGCGACGCGAGCCCGAGCAGCGGGAAGACGACGAAGGTGCAGGCCAGCACCGTGACGTGCAGCCGCCAGTGGCGCAGTCCGTCCATCGCCTCGCGGGTGGAGAGCCGGGCGCCGTAGAGGAAGAAGAGGAAGGCGATCGCGGCGGTGGAGGCCCCGGAGGCGACGTCCGCGCCCGCGCCGCGGGCCGGCAGCAGCGCCGCGAGGCCCACCGTCCCGAGCAGCAGCAGGATGTACGGGTCGATCGGCATCCAACGCGGCCATCGCAGGCGTCTCACGGTGCTCCACTTGCTCGTCGCTCGTTCGTTCACTTCTCGTCCGGCGGGGTCGCTCGTCCGGCAGAGTCGCTCGTCCGGCGGGGTCGCGGGTCCCCGCTCCATCGTGCTCCCTCCTCCAGCGATCGGGAATCCGGTACACCGCTCTGACTGTCATCACGGTCCGCGATAAGCTGCCCGCGTGTACGACCCTTCCCACCTGCGCACCTTCCTGTCGGTGGCCCAGACGCTGAGCTTCACGCAGGCCGCCCGGCGGCTCGGGCTGCGCCAGTCGACGGTGAGCCAGCACGTGCGGCGGCTGGAGGACGCGACCGGCCGCCAGCTCTTCAGCCGCGACACGCACTCCGTGGAGCTGACGGAGGACGGGGAGGCGATGCTCGGGTTCGCCCGCCGCATCCTCGAGGTGCACGAGCAGGCGACGGCCTTCTTCACCGGCACCCGGTTGCGCGGCCGGCTGCGGTTCGGGGCGTCCGAGGACTTCGTGCTGACCCGGCTGCCGGAGATCCTGGAGGGCTTCCGGCACGACCACCCCGAGGTCGACCTGGAGCTGACCGTGGAGCTGTCGGGCACGCTGCACGAGCAGCTGGCCGCCGGGAAGCTCGACCTCGTCCTGGCCAAGCGGCGGCCGGAGGATCCGCGCGGCGAGCCGGTGTGGCGCGACCGGCTGGTGTGGATCGGCGCGGAGCGGCTGCGCCTCGATGCGGACCGTCCGGTGCCGCTCATCGTCTATCCGCCGCCCGGCATCACGCGCGCGCTCGCGATGGAGGCCCTCCAGCGGCAGGGCCGGGAGTGGCGCGTCGCGTGCACCAGCGGCAGCCTCAACGGCCTGATCGCGGCGGCCCGGGCGGGCCTCGGCGTGATGGCGCACTCCCGCGGGCTCGTCCCGCCGGGCCTGGTGCGGGTGCCGGAGCGGGCCGGGCTGCCGGAGCTGGGCCGGGTCGACTTCGTGCTGGTGCACGGCCGGCGCCACCCCTCCGCGCAGGGTGCGGCGGACGCCCTCGCGTCGGCGATCCTGGCGAGCGGCGACCGTCTGCACCGGCCCGGGCGCCGGGGCCTCGGGCAGCCGGACTACCGGCCGTGAGCGGGTGTACAGATCTCGTGGAGATTACGCCACCGAAACTTACTCAATGGTCAGGAAAGTGTCCGGCCCTTCCCCATGTGGGCGCATTTTCTCTCGCTGACCAGCGCGGACACGGGCCCCGACCGATCGTGGCACCCCTGCCGCCGCCGACCGGCGTGGGGTAGCTTTCACCGCGCCGTGCGGGGCGTCACCAGGAACGGGGAGCGGGGTTTGCGCGAGTTCACCAGTCCTCCGTCGACGTCGGCACCACCGGTGGGCGGGCTGGCCGACGTCGTCTTCCGGCATGCCCAGGACGACCCGGACCACATCGCGCTCGGCCGCAAGGACGAGGCGGGGCGGTGGCGGGACGTGACCGCCGGCGCGTTCCGCGACGAGGTGCTCGCCCTCGCCAAGGGCCTGCTGGCGCAGGGCATCCGCTTCGGCGACCGGGTCGCCATCATGTCCCGCACCCGCTACGAGTGGACCCTCTTCGACTTCGCCCTGTGGACGATCGGCGCCCAGGTGGTGCCCGTCTACCCGACCTCCTCGGCCGAGCAGTGCCAATGGATGCTGTACGACGCCGAGGTGACCGCCGCGGTCGTGGAGCACGAGGACCACGCGATGACGATCGCGACCGTCATCGACCGGCTGCCGCACCTGCGGGGCCTGTGGCAGCTGGACTCCGGCGCCGTCCAGGAGCTGTACGACGCGGGCGCCCACCTCGACGACGAGGTGGTGCACCGGCACCGCAACGCGGTCACGCCGGACACGGTCGCCACCGTCATCTACACCTCGGGCACCACGGGCCGCCCCAAGGGCTGTGTCCTCACCCACGGCAACTTCATGTACGAGGCGGACACCGTCATCGACCGCTGGGAGCCGGTGTTCCACTCCAGGAAGGGCGACGAGGCGGCGACCCTGCTGTTCCTGCCGCTCGCCCACGTCTTCGGCCGGATGGTGGAGGTCGCGGCGATCCGCGGCAAGGTCCGCTTCGGGCACCAGCCGCAGCTCAACGCCGCCGCCCTGCTGCCCGACCTGGCCGCGTTCCGGCCGACGTTCATCCTGGCCGTGCCGTACATCTTCGAGAAGGTGTTCAACTCGGCCCGGCGCAAGGCCGAGAAGGAGGGCCGGGCGGGCCCCTTCGAGAAGGCCGTGGACGTGGCCGTGAAGTACGCGCAGGCGGTGGAGGAGAGGGCCTGGGGCGTCGGCCCCGGCCCGTCGGCGGGCCTGCGCGTGCAGCACCAGCTCTTCGACAAGCTCGTCTACGGCAAGGTGCGGGCGGCGCTGGGCGGCCGCCTGCGCAACGCCATGTCGGGCGGCTCCGCGATGGACCGGCGCCTCGGCCTGTTCTTCGCGGGCGCCGGCGTGCAGATCTACGAGGGCTACGGGCTGACCGAGTCCACGGCCGCCGCCACCGCCAACCCGCCCGAACGCACCCGCTTCGGCACCGTCGGCCGCCCCGTCCCGGGCGTCACCGTGCACATCGCGGAGGACGGCGAGATCTGGCTGAACGGCGACAACGTCTTCCAGGGCTACCTGAACAACCCCAAGGCCACCGACGAGGCCCTGCGGGACGGCTGGCTGGCCACCGGCGACCTGGGCGCGCTCGACGAGGACGGCTACCTCACCATCACCGGCCGCAAGAAGGAGATCCTGGTCACCTCCGGCGGCAAGAGCGTCTCCCCCGGCCTGCTGGAGGAGCGCGTCCGCGACCACCCGCTGGTCAACCAGTGCATCGTCGTCGGCAACGACCGCCCCTACGTCGCCGCCCTCATCACCCTCGACACCGAGGCGGTCGAGCACTGGCTGGCGATGCGCAACAAGCCCCGGATGCCCCCGGCCGAGCTGGTGCACGACGCCGACCTGGAGACGGAGGTGCGGCGGGCGGTCGTCGCCGCGAACACGCTGGTGTCCCAGGCCGAGTCGATCCGCACCTTCCGGATCCTCGCCCAGCCGTTCACCGAGGAGCACGGCCTGCTCACGCCCTCGCTCAAGCTGAAGCGCAAGGCCATCGAGAAGGCGTACGACGCCGAGGTCGAGGCGCTCTACACGGCCTGAGTCCGCCGGTCAGGAATGCACGGGAGCCCGTGATCGTTGACGATGTGAGTACCACCTGACCACAACCGAAGGATCAAGAGCTCGTGAGCAGCAAGGTCCCCCCGATCACCCTGAACAACGGCGTCGAGATGCCCCAGCTGGGCTTCGGCGTCTGGCAGGTGCCGGACGACGAGGCTCGCACGGCCGTCGCGTCGGCCCTGGAGGCCGGGTACCGCAGCATCGACACAGCGGCGATCTACGGCAATGAAGAGGGCACCGGCAAGGCTCTAGCCGCCTCCGGCATCGCCCGCGAGGACCTCTTCGTCACCACCAAGCTCTGGAACAGCGACCAGGGGTACGACGCCACGCTGCGGGCCTTCGACACCTCGCTGGACAAGCTCGGCCTGGAGTACGTGGACCTGTACCTGATCCACTGGCCCATGCCGGCCAAGGAGCGCTACGTCGACACCTACAAGGCGTTCGAGAAGCTGCTCGCCGACGGCCGGGTCCGGGCCATCGGCGTCTCCAACTTCCTGCCGGAGCACCTGGAGCGGCTGATCGGCGAGACGTCGGTCGTCCCGGCCGTCAACCAGATCGAGCTGCACCCGCACCTCCAGCAGCACGCCGCCCGTGAGTACCACGCGGAGCAGGGCATCGCCACCGAGGCGTGGTCCCCGCTCGGCCAGGGCAAGGGCCTGCTGGAGGTCCCGGCGATCGTGGCGATCGCCCGCAAGCACGGCCGCACCCCGGCCCAGGTGGTGCTGCGCTGGCACCTCCAGCTGGGCAACGTGGTGATCCCGAAGTCCGTGACGCCGTCCCGGATCGAGGAGAACATCGACGTGTTCGACTTCACCCTGGACACCGAGGACCTGGCGGCCATCAGCGCGCTGAACGAGGACCGGCGGCTGGGCCCGGACCCGGCGGAGTTCAACGGCTGACGCGCCGCCCGAGCGGTCGGCACGACGAGGGGCCCGGTCGGCGACCGGGCCCCTTCGCGTGTCCGGCGTCCGCGTCAGGCCGGCCGTACGGCGGTGTAGACCGTGTGCGCCACCAGCACGAACACGTCCTGCCGCCGGTGCACGCCCGCCTCGTCGTCGGGGTCGAGGAGCCGGTCGAGGGTGGCCCGGTCGGTGGCGTCCAGGCCGTCCCCGATCCGCTCCCGCAGCCGGGACAGCGAGGCGGCGACGTGGGCGCGTGCCGCGTCCGGCACGGGGGCCGGCAGATCCAGCAGGAAGCTGCGGGTGCCGGTGTGCTTCAGTCCCGCCGCGGTCAGCATCGCGGGCCAGTCCTCGGTCTCGGCCACCGTGCCGGGCAGGCTCGCGCGCATCTCGGCGAAGAAGTCCTCCTCCACGGCGTGCATCCTGGCCTGCAGCCCCGGGCGGCCGATGCCGAGGTCGCGGGGGAGGAACCGGGCCGGGAGGCCGCCCTCCAGGACGGCCAGCGTGCCGCCGGGGGCGAGGTGCGCGGCGAGGGCGGCGAGGGCCGCGCGCTGGTCGCCGAGGTGGTGCAGGCTCTGGCTCGCCCACATCAGGTCGGCCGGATAGTGCAGTTCGCCCAGCACTGCGGGAAGGTCGCCGGTGAGGGTGGTGAAGCGGTCGCCGACGCCGAGGCGGGCGGCCCGGTCGCGGGCCCGCTCCAGCAGCGGTGCGGAGCCGTCGACGGCGACGACACGCGCGCCGGGGAAGGCCTCGGCGAACAGGCAGGAGACGACGCCGGGCCCACTGCCGACGTCGGCGACCAGGCCGGGGGCGGGCACGTCCTCGGCCAGCCATGTCATCGCCTGCCGGTACAGCGGTGCGTACAGCTCCGCCTGCGCCTCCAGCACCGGGGCCATCTCGGCCCAGTCGAGGTGGCCGTGGTCGTGATCGTGGCCATGGTCATGGCCGTGGCCGTGGCCGTGGCCGTGATGGTGGTCGTGGTCCTGATCGTGCGCCATGCTGGTCAGCCTCCCGTTCGCGGTGTCGCCAGAGTGCGACGACCCACCGCGCCGGGGCAAGTTCTGTTGCCGCTTTCGCAAACAGGGCAGCCGTCGGGGCCAGGCCGGGAGGACCGGGCCCCGACGACGTCACCTGCCGGCGTCACCTACGCCGGAATCCGCTCAGGACAGCGGCGGGTAGGCGTTCTTCATCAGCTCCTGGAACTGCGCGGAGAACCAGTGCCCGGACACCGGGGCGTCGCCCAGGGCGCCCGACATGCTGTTGCCGTTGCGCGCGTTGCCCGTGTACGTGGGGTCGCACATCCGGTCGAAGCCCTTGCCCTCGTCGTTCGGGATCTCCTTGCTCGCGCCGTCGGACTCGCCCGGGGGCTTCATCCAGACGTACGCGTCGATCCCGGCGGCGGGAGAGGCCTTCGGGCGCTCGCCGAGGCCGGCTCCGGCCTGGTTGCACCAGTTGCCGAGGTGGATGCGGCGGTCGTAGCGCCCGCCGTTGACGTAGGTGTCCACGTTGGTCGTCGCACCCGGTCCGGTGGGCCGGGCGGTGCCGCCCCAGCCGTTGCGGGAGGTGTCGATCAGCATGCCGAGGTTCCGGTCGAAACCGAGCGAGACCAGCTTGTCGCGCATGGCCTGGGCGTAGGACAGCTCGTCGGTGTACTGGTTCCAGTCGACCCACTTGGACTGGCGCACGGAGGTTCCGTTCACCGAGTCCGTGATCTTGAAGTTCTCCTCCTTCAGGGCGCTGTAGTTGGCGGTGTTGACGATGAAGCCGTGCACGTCGGCGACGGTCGCCCCCTCCGTGGTGGCGGCGGACTTGAACATCTCCGCGGAGGGACCGAAGTTGCTGTCCCAGCCGAGCCAGCCGTGGTGGCCGGCGTCGACGTAGTTGTAGACGTTGCCGATGTCGCCGAGCTTGTTCAGGGCGTAGCCGACGCCCTTCTGGTAGTTGCCGTTGGCCTTCATCACGTCGCAGTTCGGCGTGGCGGTCGGCCGTCCGCTGACGTTGGTCACCAGGTTGGGCAGCGAGTCGATCTCGACCGTGGTGACGATCCTGAGGCCCGCGTACTTCGGGTCGGCGAGGATCGCGGCGATCGGGTCGATGTACTGCGTCTTGTACTTGTCGATCTCCGTCGGGCCCAGCTCGCCGTTGGAGGCGAGGGCCGCGCAGTCACGGCCGGGCAGGTTGTAGATCACGAGCTGGACGGCGAGTTCGCCGGAACCCTTCTGGGTCAGCGCCTCGTCGAGGTGGTCGCGCAGCCCCATGCCGCCGTTCACACCCTCGATGGCGGCGATCCGGTCGAGCCACACGCCGGTGGGCTGGTTCGCGATGCGGCTGCCGCCCGGCTCGGCGGCGGCCTTCGCGGACCACTCCGGGTTCACGTAGACCTTGGCGCCGGCGTAGGGGTTGTCCACCCTGTCGCCCGTCTCCGGCGGGTCCGTCGGGTCCGGCGGATCGGTCGGTCCGCCGCCGCCGTCGACGTTGCAGGTCACGCCGTTGAGGGTGAAGGTGGCCGGGACGGCGTTGCTGCCGCTGTAGGTGCCCTGGAAGCCGAAGCTCGCCGAACCTCCCGTGGCCAGCGCGCCGTTGTAGCTCTCGTTGGCCGCGGTGACGGCGGCACCGCTCTGGCTGACCTTCGCGTTCCAGCTGTTGGTGACCTTCTGGCTGCCGGCGTACGTCCAGCCCAGCGACCAGCTGGAGGTGGCGGCGCCGTTGTTGGTGACGGTCACGGCGGCGGTGAAGCCGCTGCCCCAGTCGTTCTGCACCTTGTAGTCGACGGTGCAGGGGACGGCCGCCGCTCCGGCGTTCGCGGAATGGGCCGCGAGGGCCGTGCCGGACGCCCCGGCGACCAGCGTCAGGGCAGCGAGCATCGCGGTTCTGCTACGGGTCATGAGTGCGGGTTCCTTCTTTGGTGGGGGTGCGGGTGCTGTCGTCCGGGGCCACGCCCGTACCGGGCGCGGCCCGCTGCCGGACGGCATGGGGGTGCCGCCGCTTTCGGAGGTCAGGAACGGCCCGCGGGCACGGTGGAACCGCCCGGGGGAGGTACGAGTCGGCCCGCCGGCCGAGGACGCGTCGGACCAGCCGCACCGGCGGCTAAAAGTCCTGAACACGGAGGGTGGTGCGGGGGGTGTCGCATGAGCGACTCCTTGCAGTTCGGGCGCCGTGACGGACGCGTCGACTGATGGAACCGCTCCCACTGGTGCCAGTGAAGGTAGCGCCAAGTGACGGTGAAGAACAGAGGAGTTACCGAGATTCTCCCGGCGGCTCCTGTCGAATCTTTTCGACTCGCCACACATCTTGACCGCTCCGCACCCCCTCCCCACTATGGGAGCGCTCCCACTGGTTCAAGGCTTGTTGCTCCTCCCCCACACCTCCCCGAGCCGCAAGGAGGAACCAGCACCATGCATCCCGGACACAGACCCGGCCGCAGACGCCCACGCCGCACCGCGCGGCGCCTGTGGACGGCCGCGCTGGCGGCCCTCGCGTTACCCCTGACCCTGCTGGGTACCGGTTCGACTCCCGCTCAGGCGGCCGCGCTTCAGTGCAGCGTGGACTACAGGACCAACGACTGGGGCTCCGGCTTCACCGCGGAGCTGACGCTCACCAACCGCGGCGCCGACGCCATCGACGGCTGGACGCTGACGTACGACTACGCCGGCAACCAGAGGCTGACCAACGGCTGGAACGGCACCTGGTCCCAGTCGGGCCGGACGGTCACCGTGAAGAACGCCGCCTACAACGGCCGGATCGCGTCCGGCGCCGCCGTCACCGCCGGCGGGCAGTTCACCTACAGCGGCACCAACACCGCCCCGACGAGCTTCGCGGTCAACGGCACCCCCTGCACCGGGGCGCACCAGCCGCCGATCACCGTGCTGACCAGCCCCGAGGCGGGCGCGGTGTACTCGCAGGGCGAGGCCGTGCCGCTGGCGGCCACCGCGGCCGCGGCCGACGGCGCCACGATCAGCAAGGTGGAGTTCTACGACGACACGCGGCTGCTGGGCACCGACACCAGCTCGCCCTACACCTACTCGGCCTCCGGCTTGACCGTGGGCAGTCATTCCCTGGTGGCGAAGGCGTACGACAGCATGGGCGCCTCGGCGGACTCGACGCCGGTCGGCATCACGGTCGCCTCGGGACCGACCGTGGTCGCCACGCCCGCGCAACTCGGCGTCCAGCAGGGCGAGTCGGGTACGTACGAGGTCAAGCTCTCCAAGCAGCCGGCCGCGAACGTCACCGTGACGACGGCCCGGGCGAGCGGCAACACCGGCCTGAGCGTGACCGGCGGGGCGAGCCTCACCTTCACGCCCGCGAACTGGGCCACCGCCCAGAAGGTGACCGTCTCGGCCGACGCCTCGGGCACCGGCTCGGCGGTGTTCGAGTCGACGGCCCCCGGCCACGGCAAGGCCGCGGTCACCGTGACCCAGCTGGCCGCGGCCAAGGACTACGACGCCCGCTTCCTGGAGCTGTACGGGAAGATCACCGACCCGGCGAACGGCTACTTCTCCCCCGAGGGCATCCCGTACCACTCGGTCGAGACGCTGATCGTCGAGGCCCCGGACCACGGGCACGAGACGACGTCCGAGGCGTACAGCTACCTGCTGTGGCTGCAGGCCATGTACGGCAAGGTGACCGGCGACTGGTCCCGGTTCAACAACGCCTGGGAGATCATGGAGACGTACATGATCCCCACGCACGCCGACCAGCCGACCAACTCGGCCTACAACGCCTCCAAGCCGGCGACGTACGCGCCCGAGCTGGACACGCCGCAGGAGTACCCGGCGAAGCTGGACGGCACGGTCTCCGTCGGCCCGGACCCGATCGCCGCCGAGCTGAAGTCGGCGTACGGCACGGACGACGTGTACGGCATGCACTGGCTCCAGGACGTCGACAACACCTACGGCTACGGCAACTCGCCCGGCAAGTGCGAGGCGGGCCCCTCGGACACCGGCCCGTCGTACATCAACACCTTCCAGCGCGGCGCGCAGGAGTCGGTGTGGGAGACGGTGCCGCAGCCCACCTGCGACGCCTTCAAGTACGGCGGCAAGAACGGCTACCTGGACCTGTTCACCGGTGACGCCTCCTACGCCAAGCAGTGGAAGTTCACCAACGCCCCGGACGCCGACGCGCGGGCCGTGCAGGCCGCGTACTGGGCGGACAAGTGGGCCGAGGAGCAGGGCAAGGGCGACGAGATCGCCGGGACCCTGGACAAGGCCGCCAAGATGGGCGACTACCTGCGCTACGCCATGTTCGACAAGTACTTCAAGAAGGTCGGCGACTGCGTGGGTCCGACGAGCTGTCCGGCGGGCACCGGCAAGGACTCCTCGCACTACCTGCTGTCCTGGTACTACGCCTGGGGCGGCGCGGTGGACACCTCGGCGGGCTGGGCCTGGCGCATCGGCTCCAGCCACACCCACGGCGGCTACCAGAACCCGCTGGCCGCGTACGCGCTCAGCACCTACGACGACCTGAAGCCGAAGTCGGCGACGGGCGCGGCGGACTGGGCGAAGTCCCTGGACCGGCAGGTGGAGTTCTACCGCTGGCTGCAGTCCGACGAGGGCGCCATCGCGGGCGGCGCGACCAACAGCTGGGCGGGCCGGTACGCGACCCCGCCGGCCGGTACGCCGACGTTCTACGGCATGTACTACGACGAGAAGCCGGTGTACCACGACCCGCCGTCCAACCAGTGGTTCGGCTTCCAGGCGTGGTCCATGGAGCGGGTCGCCGAGTACTACCAGCAGAGCGGCGACGTACGGGCCAAGGAGGTCCTGGACAAGTGGGTCGACTGGGCGCTGTCGGAGACGACGGTCAACCCGGACGGCAGCTTCCGGATCCCCTCGACGCTGAAGTGGTCGGGCAAGCCGGACACCTGGAACGCGGCCTCCCCCGGTGCCAACGCCTCGCTGCACGTCACGGTCGCGGACTACACCGACGACGTCGGTGTCGCGGCGGCGTACGCCAAGACCCTGACGTACTACGCCGACCGCTCGGGTGACGCGGAGGCGGCGGCGACCGCGAAGGCGCTGCTGGACGGCATGTGGGAGAACGACCAGACCGCGCTCGGCATCGCCGTGCCGGAGACCCGCGCCGACTACAGCCGCTTCGACGACCCGGTGCACGTGCCCAGCGGCTGGACCGGGACCATGCCGAACGGCGACACGATCGACGCGTCGTCGACGTTCTCCTCGATCCGCTCCTTCTACCAGGACGACCCCGCCTGGTCGAAGATCGAGAGCTATCTCGCGGGCGGTGCCGCGCCCACCTTCACGTACCACCGGTTCTGGGCGCAGGCGGACATCGCCCTCGCCATGGGTTCGTACGCGGAGCTTCTCGAATAGCCCCCGCGAGGCGCACCGCGGGTCGGGCGGTTCGTTCTCGGCTGCGGGCCGTGTGTGGCTGGTCGCGCAGTTCCCCGCGCCCCTCGTAGGGGCGCTGTGGGCACCGCTTCTGCCTCGGTGCGCCTGACGGCTCCGCGTGCACGGTCTCGTCACCGGACGACGAGACCACCTGACCGGGTGGCCCCTGCCCACGCCTGGGGCCACCCGGTGCTCGCATGTTCTGCTCCTGACGGAAGGACGGTTCCCCACCGTGCGAAGAACCCGGGTCCTCACCGCTCTGCTGGCCCTGGCGGCCGGCCTCCTGACGGCCGGCCCGCCCGCCGCGCTGGCCGCCGAGCCACCGAAGGCGGCGGCCGTGACCGCCGACACCTACACCTGGAAGAACGCGCGCGTCGACGGCGGCGGCTTCGTCCCCGGCATCGTCTTCAACCGCTCCGAGAAGGACCTGGCCTACGCCCGCACCGACATCGGCGGCGCCTACCGCTGGCAGGAGGCGACGCGGTCCTGGACGCCGCTGCTCGACCACGTCGGCTGGGACGACTGGGGGCACACGGGCGTGGCCTCCCTCGCCTCCGACTCCGTCGACCCGGACCGGGTGTACGCGGCGGTCGGCACGTACACCAACGACTGGGACCCGGGCAACGGCGCCGTGCTGCGCTCCGCCGACCGGGGCGCGACCTGGAAGAAGGCCGATCTGCCCTTCAAGCTGGGCGGCAACATGCCGGGCCGCGGCATGGGCGAGCGCCTGGCCGTCGACCCGCACGACAACGACGTGCTGTACCTGGGCGCGCCCAGCGGGAACGGCCTGTGGCGGTCGACGGACGCGGGCGTGACCTGGTCCGAGGTGACGGCCTTCCCGAACCCCGGGAACTACGCGCAGGACCCGACCGACACGAGCGGCTACGCCTCCGACAACCAGGGCGTCGTCTGGGTCACCTTCGACGAGTCCACGGGGACGGCGGGCGCGCCCACCAAGACGGTCTACGTGGGGGTCGCCGACAAGGAGAACGCCGTCTACCGCTCGACGGACGCGGGCGCGACCTGGCAGCGGATCGCCGGGCAGCCCACCGGCTACCTGGCCCACAAGGGCGTCCTGGACGCGGAGAACGGCTACCTGTACCTGGCCTACAGCGACACGGGCGGCCCGTACGACGGCGGCAAGGGCCGGCTGTACCGGTACGCGACGGGGACGGGCACCTGGACGGACATCAGCCCGGCGGCGGAGGCGGACACCTCCTACGGCTTCAGCGGCCTGACCGTCGACCGGCAGAACCCCGGGACGGTGATGGCCACGGCGTACAGCTCCTGGTGGCCGGACACGCAGATCTTCCGCTCGACGGACAGCGGCGGGACGTGGACGCAGGCGTGGAACTACACGTCGTACCCGGCCCGCGAGAACCGCTACACGATGGACGTCTCGTCGTCCCCGTGGCTGACCTGGGGCGCGAACCCGACGCCGCCGGAGCAGACGCCGAAGCTGGGCTGGATGACGGAGACGCTGGAGATCGACCCGTTCGACTCCGACCGGATGATGTACGGGACGGGGGCGACGATCTACGGCACGGAGAACCTCACGAACTGGGACGACGAAGGCGGCAGGTTCAGCGTCTCCCCCATGGTGCGCGGCCTGGAGGAGACGGCGGTGAACGACCTGGCGGCTCCCCCGTCGGGCGCCCCGCTGCTCAGCGCGCTGGGTGACGTCGGCGGCTTCCGGCACACCAGCCTGACCGAGGTGCCGTCGATGATGTTCACCTCCCCGAACTTCACCACGACCACGAGCCTGGACTTCGCGGAGGCGAACCCGGACGTCGTCGTGCGGGCCGGGAACCTGGACGCGGGCCCGCACGTCGCGTTCTCCACGGACAACGGCGCCCACTGGTCCGGCGGAACCGATCCCTCGGGGGTCAGCGGCGGTGGCACGGTCGCGGCGGGCGCCGACGGCAGCCGCTTCGTGTGGAGCCCGCAGGGCACCGGCGTCCACTTCGCGAACGGCGTCGGCACGTCCTGGCAGGCGTCGGCCGGCATCCCGGCCGGGGCGGTCGTCGAGTCCGACCGGGTGGACCCGAAGACGTTCTACGGCTTCAAGTCCGGGAAGTTCTACGTCAGCACCGACGGCGGCGCCACCTTCACCGCGTCGGCGGCGACCGGGCTGCCCGCCGGCGACAGCGTCCGCTTCAAGGCGCTGCCGGGCGGTAAGGGCGACATCTGGCTGGCGGGCGGGGCGGCGGACGGCCCGTACGGTCTGTGGCACTCGACGGACGGCGGCGCGAGCTTCACCAAGCTGTCCGGCGTCGAGGAGGCCGACACGATCGGCTTCGGCAAGGCGGCGCCCGACGCCTCGTACCAGACCCTCTTCACCAGTGCGAAGATCGACGGCGTGCGCGGCATCTTCCGCTCCACCGACCGGGGCGCCACCTGGACCCGCGTCAACGACGACGCCCACCAGTGGGGCTGGACCGGCGCCGCCATCACCGGCGACCCCCGGGTGTTCGGCCGGGTGTACGTGGCGACCAACGGGCGCGGCATCGTCTACGGCGACCCGGCCGACGGCACCGGCCCGGCCCCCACCGGGGCCTGCGCGGTGACGTACACGATCACGAACCAGTGGCCGGGCGGCTTCCAGGCCGACGTCCGGCTCACCAACACCGGGACGTCCGCCTGGACCGGCTGGTCCCTCACCTGGCCCTTCGCCGACGGCCAGAAGGTGGCCCAGCTCTGGAACGCCGAGCACACCCAGTCGGGCGCGACGGTGACGGCGAGGAACACCGGCTGGAACGCCGGCGTGGCGCCCGGCGCGTCGGTGGGCTTCGGCTTCACGGGGAGCTGGTCGGGGACCAACGCGAAACCGACGTCGTTCATGTCGGGAGGCCGAGCCTGCACGCAGGCATGACAGCCCGGGAGGGCGCGTACCGGCGGCGCGCCCTCCCGGCTCCGTGATCCCCGCGCCCGCTTCGCGCCCTTGTGGCGCCGCCGCCCTTCTTCGACCGTGGTGTCAGTGGGAGTGGTGGCGAGGACAGGGGGCGCCGCATGGCGCGAACGTGGGAGGGCGCGGCAGGGCGGCTGCTGCTCGGGCTGGCGGTGGTGCTCCAGCGAACCGTCGCGGGCCGGACCGCGAAGAAGAGAAACGGCCACTGGCGGGACACCGCCCTGCGCGCCGCGTACCGGCGAGGCGTACCGGTGGAGGTGCTGGCCTCGCGGACGCGGCTGACGCAGCGACGGGTCAGGACGGTGGTCAACGGCGAGAAGCCCCACCGGTGAGCTGAGGAGCACACAGAGGACAGATAACCCAGAACGGGTGAATACGGGCACGCGACGAGGGCACTCCGTTCCGTGGATTCCCCACAGGAACGGAGCCACCGATGATCGTCAAGAAGATGCACGACATGGGCGTCAGGAGCGAGCACGCCTACCTGGCCGCCTTCGCCTCCATCGGCCTCACCGTCGCGGCCTGGGCCACCAGCCTCAAGGTCGAACCCGGCGTCAACGTCGACCGCGCCGACCGCTGGGGCCTCTTCGTGGGCGAGTGGGCACCCACGTTCTTCGGACTCGGCCTCGCACTGTCCCACTACGAGCAGCACGACGGCACCCTCACCGACGACGGCGTCCACATCCACGAAGTCTGACAAGCCAGGCCCCGGTAGCCGTTCCGTCACAGAGCGGTAACCCGCGTTCACAGATTCCTCACATGTGGTCTAACGTGTTCCAACGTTCAACCTTGGGGGAATCATGTCGTTCCATCAGCCGCCGCCTGCCCGACCCCCGTTCCCGGAGCCGCCTCCGATGCCGCCCGGGCCACCGCCGGGCGGGCCGACGTGGGCGCGGAAGCGGTACGTGATCCCGGCCGCCGTTCTCACCCTGTTCGTCGGTGTCGGCATCGGCGCCGCGGGAGGCGGCGAACCGGAGAAGACGAGCGCGGCCGCCGAGGCGCGGCCGACCGTCACCGTCACCGAGTCCGCCGCCGCGAAGCCCGTGAAGGACGACGAGCCGAAGCCGGCGCCCACCGTGACCGTGACGGAGACGAAAACGGTCAAGCCGAAGGCCGAGGACAAGCCCGCGGACCCGCCGGCCGAGGCGGGCTCCGCGGGCGAAGTCGTGTTCAAGGTGTGGGGATCCGCTCCGGCCGGTGTCGACATCAACTACGGCAGCGACACCGACAGCCGGTCGGGCAAGGGTCTGCCGATGACGAAGACACTGAAGCTGGACGGCGAGGCCATGTACTACAACGTGTCCGCGCAGCTCATGGGCGGCGGGGACATCAACTGCTCGGTGACCGTCGACGGGCAGACCAAGAAGGGGCACGCCTCCGGCGACTACAACATCTGCATGGCGCAGCTGAGCAGCGGCTTCCTCGGCGGATGGGACTGACGGACGTGCGCGGTCGCGTGACCGCGGTGAATGGCCGCTCCGCCGGACGGTGAGGTCACTGCCGGAGACTTGCGGCAGCCGCTCCCGTGAGGTGAGCGGCTGCCACGTACGAGTACCCGTCGGGCAGAGGGCAGCAGGTCAGGGATCAGGGTGTGTACACCGTCGGTCTCGGTGCCGTCGTCATGCCGGCGCCCAGGAAGAAGCTCGGGTGCGGGGGCTGGTTGTAGGCGGTGTTCTGCCAGGCCAGGGCCGTGCGGTACTGGGTGTCGTGGAGGAGCGTCGTGATGCGGCGGTCCGTGTCGTGCGGGGTGGAGTAGATGCGCAGGGCCCTGTTGTCCGACGTACGCCAGACGACCTCCTCCCGCCAGTCGCCGAGGATGTCGCCGGACAGGACCGGGGTGGCCTTCGTGCCGTTGTTGGAGGCGACGCCGGAGCCGGTGAGCAGGCGGGTGTCGCCGGAGGTGCCGTACTTGTCGACGCGGGTGGCGTCGAGGAGTTCGCGGACCGGGTCGCCGTCCCACCAGGACAGGAAGTTGGCGCTGGAGGGCTTGCGGCTGTTGACCACCGTGCCCTTCGGGTTGCGGATGCCGCTCTCCGCGGACGACCAGGACTCGGCGCCCGCGCTGCCGGACCAGATGTCGGCCGAGACGCCCCGGCCGTTGTCGCCGCTCGCGCCGGTGGCCCAGATGATCTGGCCGGTGCGCGCGTCCGCCATCCAGGATGACGGCTTCGAGCTGTCCTCGTCGACCTTGAACTCCTCCAGGCCCGCGCGGGACGGGTCGAGGTCGCCGACGTGCATGGCGTCACCGTGGCCGTTGCGGGTGGTCCACAGGGCGTTGCCGTTGTCGTCGACGGCCATCGCGCCGTAGACGATCTCGTCCTTGCCGTCGCCGTCGACGTCCGCGACGGACAACTGGTGGTTGCCCTGGCCGTCGTAGCCCTTGCCGGCGTTGGTGGAGGAGTTGGTGTCGAAGGTCCAGCGGCGGGTGAAGGCGCCGCCCCGCCAGTCCCAGGCGGCGATCACCGAGCGCGTGTAGTAGCCGCGCGCCATGATCAGGGAGGGGCGGGAGCCGTCCAGGTAGGCCGTGCCGGCCAGGAAGCGGTCGACGCGGTTGCCGTAGGAGTCGCCCCAGGAGGAGACGGTGCCGCGGGCGGGTACGTAGTCGACCGTGCCCATGGCCTTGCCGGTGCGGCCGTCGAACATGGTCAGGTACTCGGGGCCGGTGAGGACGTAGCCCGAGGAGTTGCGGTGGTCGGCCGAGGAGCTGCCGATGACCGCGCCGGTGCCGTCCTTCGTGCCGTCGGCGGTCTTCATGGCGACCTCGGCCCGGCCGTCGCCGTCGTAGTCGTACACCTGGAACTGCGTGTAGTGGGCGCCGGAACGGATGTTGCGGCCCAGGTCGACGCGCCACAGGCGGGTGCCGTCGAGCTTGACGCCGTCGACGATCGTGTTGCCGGTGTAACCGGACTGGGAGTTGTCCTTGGCGTTGGTCGGCTGCCACTTGAGGACGAGGTCGAGGGCGCCGTCGCCGTCGAGGTCCCCGACGGAGGCGTCGTTGGCCTCGTAGGTGTAGGAGACGCCGTCGGGGGTGGTGCCGCCGGCGGGCGGGGTGATCGGCACGTCCTTGTAGCCGGACCGGAACTGGACCGCGTGGACGGAGTCGCCCTGCTCCGTGCCGTTGACGACGGCGCGGACGGTGTAGTCGGCGTGGGAGGGGGCGCCGGCGTGGAAGAAGGTGGTCGTGCCGGTGACGGGCGCGGAGTTGACCTTGGTGCCGGCCCGGTAGACGTTGAACGCCACGTTGTCCGGGTCGGTGCCCAGCCAGCGCCAGCCGACCAGGTTGCCGTCGCCGGTGTGGACGCTGACCACGCCCCGGTCGAGGGCCTCGACCTGCCGGGCGGTGGCCGCCTCGGCGGTGCCGGTGGTGAGCGTGGTCAGGCCGGTGCCGACGAGCGTCGCGGCGGCGAGGGCCGCGCCGAGGACGAGCGGGCGGCGTCTGCGGTGCGTGCGGGGGTGGGGGCGCGTGTGGGGGTGGCTCACGGGACGAACCTCCTGGGGGTCGGACGGGTTCCGTCCCTCAGTCGCCGCCCGGAGCGGCCGGGTTGCCGCCCACCGCCCACGACTTCCCCCACGGTCTGCCCGACGGCTTCCCGTGACGCCCCACGCCTGCCTACGGCTTCGCGAACGCCCTCAGTGTGAACACCGGGTCGGGCCGGGGCCGGTCCTGGTCCGGCAGGGCGGCGAGCCGGGCCGCGAAGTGCTCGGCGCGCGGATCGCCCGGCGGCAGCGTGACGAACCAGCCGCGCCGGAGGTCGGCGATCGTACGGCGCGGGCTGCGGCCCTGTCCGTGGCCGGTGAAGCGGGCGTGCCCGGCCGGGACCAGGCCGTGGGCGCGGGCGTGGGACTCGACGAGGTCGGCGGCGTCGTGGGCGGTGCTCGGCGGGCGGGCGGCGAGCACGGCGTCGATGTCGCTGCCCACGTTGTGCGAGGCACCTTTGTCGACCGTCGTCACGTACACCCCGCCGGGCCGCAGGACGCGCGCGCACTCGCCGACGATCGCCCGCACACCGTCCGCGCCGTCGGCGAGGTGCAGCAGCCACACGCTGCCGACCGCGTCGAACTCGCCGTCCCCGAAGGGCAGCCGGCGGCTGTCGGCGAGCACCACGGCACCGGGCAGCCGGGCGGCGGCACGCCGGGCCATCGCGGGCGCGAGGTCGGCGCCGGTCACGCGCAGGCCGGGCCGTCCGTCCGCGAGCCGCCGGGTGACGATGCCGGTGCCGCAGCCGACGTCGAGCAGCTCGCGCGCCCCGGGCGGCACGAGGCTCAGTACGGCCCGTGCGGCGGCCTCGGCGCGGGGCTCGCCGCCGCGGGAGGCGTCGTAGACTTCCGCTTCCTTGTCGTAGTCGAGCACACCGTCAGTGTGCCCCGTGGCCGGTGGCCAGGTCCTCCACCCTGCGGGCGAGCTCGATGTCCTTCTCGGTGACGGCGCCGCCCGCGCTGTGGGTGTGCACGGCCAGCGAGACCGTGTGGTACGCGAGCGTCAGGTCGGAGTGGTGGTCGAGCTCCTCCTGGACCTGGGCGATGTGCACGACCATCGCGGTCGCGGCGAAGTGCGAGCCCAGCCGGTAGGAACGGGTGAGGCGGCCGTCGTCGAGGGACCAGCCGGGCAGCTCGGCCAGCCGCTCCTCGATCTCCTCTTGCGACAGCGGTTCGACGGGCATGGGCCTCACTCCTTCTCCTGGGCGTCTCCTCGGCGGCCGCTCGCGCGGCGCACACCTCCTCAGCCTGCCACAGCGGGGCCGCCCCGGCCCTGGCCGAGCGCCGGCCGCTCCCGGCGCGGCCCGCCGTCGACTACCGTCGGGGCATGACCGCACTCGCGCCCGGTACCGCACCCACCCCCACCCCCCAGGGCGGGCCCGGCACCGCATCCGCCACCCAGGGCGTGGGCCCGCTGCTGCGGGCCTGGCGGGAGCGGCGGCGGGTCAGCCAGCTCGAGCTGGCGCTGCGCGCCGACTCCTCCGCCCGGCACATCAGCTTCGTGGAGACCGGCCGCTCCCGGCCGAGCGAGGAGATGGTGCTGCGGCTCGCCGAGCACCTGGACGTCCCCGTGCGGGAGCGCAACGCCCTGCTGCTGGCGGCCGGTTACGCCCCGCGCTACCCGGAGACGCCCCTGGACGACCCGGCGCTGGGCGCGGTGCGCGAGGGCATGGAGCGGCTGATCCGGGGCTACGAGCCGTACCCCGCGCTGGTCGTCGACGCGACCTACCGGGTGCTGGCCGCCAACCGGGGCATCTCGATGCTGCTGGACGGCGTCGCGGAGCACCTGCTCGAACCGCCCCTCAACGCGATGCGGCTGACCCTGCACCCCGAGGGACTGGCCCCGCGCGTGCGCAACCTGCGCGAGTGGCGCGGGCACCTGCTGGAGCAGATGCGGCGCCAGATCGCCCTGCACCGCTCGGCGCCGCTGCGGGCGCTGTACGACGAGGTGGCGGCCTACCCGGTGCCGGCCAGCGGCGCGGGCGAGGAACCGGACGAGCCGGTGCCGTACTTCGCGCTGCCGCTGCGGATCGAGCACGAGGGCCGGACCCTGTCGTTCATCTCGTCCATCTCCACGTTCAACACCCCGATGGACGTGACCGTCGCCGAGCTGGCCATCGAGACACTGCTCCCGGCCGACCCGGCGACGGTCAAGTACCTTCACACCCTGTTGCCCTGACGCTGCCTCAGCGCCGCGTACTGGAGCAGGGCGAACCCGGCGACGGTGAGGGCCTGGAGCACGGTCCACACCGCGCCGGCCGTGGTGGGCGTCAGCCACAGGCCGAGGGCGGCGAGACTGACCGCCGACCACGCGAGGTTGGCCTCGACGACGGCCCGGACGGCGAGGGCGGGCGGCTCGGGGCGCGCGGCCAGCAGGGCGACGCACCCGGCGTACACCGCCAGGAACGCGCCGAGGCCGAGCAGCAGCCCGGAGTCCACGCCGAGGAACCGGCCGAGCGGCCCGGACAGGGCGAGGTAGGCGACCGCGTTGGTGCCGGTCACCACCGCGTCGAGGGCGAGGAAGCGGCGCAGCATCAGCCGCGGTTCGGCGGTGCGGGCGAGGACGGCCAGCTGGTTGGTGGACATGACGAGTCACCCTCCGTCGGGATCGGACACGCTGCGGGAAGCCGGGTGCCGGACCGGAGTGCGCCGGCCCGGAACCCGTTGACTCCACTCTCCCGGCCGGGCCGCGCACGGTCGATTACCCGGCAGGTAATGATGTTGATCCGCCGGCACCCCTGTGAGGCCGGTGGGGGAACGTGACAGACTGCGGGCGGACTTGGGCGCGTTGGGGAGGCGTGGCGTGAGTGAGCGGCGGGCCGCACCCACGGTGGGCCAGGTGGTCCTGGGCAGGCGGTTGCAGGAACTGCGGGAGACGGCGGGCCTCAAGCGCGAGGAGGCCGCCAAGGTGCTCAGGGTGGCCCCGGCGACCGTGCGGCGCATGGAGATGGCCGAGGTCGCGCTGAAAATACCGTACGTCCAGATCCTGTTGACGGCGTACGGGGTGCGTGAGGACGAGGTGTCGGCCTTCGTCACGCTGGCCGAGGAGGCGAACCAGCCGGGCTGGTGGCAGCGGTACCACGACGTGCTGCCGGACTGGTTCAGCATGTACGTGAGCCTGGAGGGCGCCGCGCGGATCGTCCGCTCCTACGAGCCGCACTTCGTGCCCGGGCTGCTGCAGACCGAGGACTACGCGCGCTCGGTGCTGGAGGCCGGGACGATAGGGAACGCGGGCCCGGACGCGGTGGAGCGGCACGTGTCGCTGCGCATGGAGCGGCAGCGGCTGCTGGAGCGCGCCGACCCGCCGCACCTGTGGGTGGTGATGGACGAGACGGTGCTGCGGCGCCCCGTCAGCATCGACGGCCGGGTGATGCGCGACCAGCTGGACAAGCTGCTGGAGCTGGCGACCCGGGACCGGGTGACGCTCCAGGTCGCCGAGTTCGACGACGGGCCGCACCCCGGGACGTACGCGCCCTTCACGCTGTTCCGGTTCGCCGAGCCGGAGCTGCCCGACATGGTCTTCACCGAGTACCTGACGGGCGCCCTGTACCTGGACTCCCGCGCGGAGGTCTCCGCGCACCTGGAGGTCCTGGACCACATGACGGCGCGTGCCGCCTCGACCCAGCGCACCGAGAAGATCCTGCGCGCGTACCGCGAGACCTTCTGACCCGGCGGCCCGGCCCGACTCCGACACCCGGACCCGCCCCGACCCGACACCGACCCCGACCCCGACCCCGACCCCGACCCCGACCCCGACCCCGAGGAGACCACACCGCATGACCGGATCCGACGCCGTGCCCGCCCCCGTCGACACCAGTCGGCCGCATCCGGCCCGCGTCTACGACTGGTGGCTGGGCGGCAAGGACAACTACCCCGTGGACGAGGAACTGGCCCGCAGGATCCTCGCCGCCGACGACACGGCGGTGCGCGGGGCGCGGGCCAACCGCCGGTTCATGCATCGGGCCGTGCGGACACTCGCCGAGGCGGGGATCCGCCAGTTCCTGGACATCGGCACCGGCATCCCCACCGAGCCGAACCTGCACCAGGTGGCCCAGGCCGTGGCGCCCGAGGCGCGGGTGGTCTACGCCGACAACGACCCGATCGTCCTGCGGCACGCCGAGGCACTCCTGCACGGCACGGCCGAGGGGTCGACCGAGTACGTCCACGCGGACGTCCGGGACCCGGACCTGATCCTGCGGCTGGCGGCGGAGTCCCTGGACTTCGGCGAACCGGTGGCCCTGTCGCTGGTGGCGCTGACGCACTACCTCGGTGACGCGGCCGACGGCGACGACGTGCACGGCCTGCTGAAGCGGTACGTCGACGCCCTGGCCCCCGGCAGCCACCTGGTCCTCTCCCAGGTGACGCCGGACCTGAACCCGGAGGCGGTGGGGAAGGCCGCCGGGCTGTTCGCCCGCAGCGGCACCCCGTTCTACCCGCGCTCGCTCGGCGAGTTCGCACGCTTCTTCGACGGGCTGGAACTGCTGGGTCCCGGCATCATCCCGGTCACCGGATGGCGGCCGGACCCTCAGGACGTGGCGGTCCAGTCGGAGGGCATCGTGCCGGTGTACGCGGGGGTGGCGCGCAAGGTCTGACGGGACCGGCCGGCGCCCGCACTGACCCGTACGGGCGCCGCGAACGGGTGCGCTCCCGCGCCCGGCCCTAGGTTCGAAGATCCAGGGCCTGGGCGATCGAGGGAGCGCACGTGACCGACACGCGGACACCGCCCACCGAGCCGGGCGCGGCGCTGCTGCGCGCGGGGCGGTTCTTCCGGTCCGGCACCGCCGCGCCCGACCTGCACAGCATCGGGCTGGTCGGCGGCCGGGAGTCGGACGCCTTCTACCGGGACCGCTGGAGCCACGACAAGGTCGTGACCTCCACGCACGGCGTGAACTGCACGGGTTCGTGCCGCTGGAACGTGTTCGTCAAGGACGGGATCATCACCTGGGAGACCCAGGCGACGGACTACCCGTCGGTCGGCCCGGACCGTCCCGAGTACGAGCCGCGCGGCTGCCCGCGCGGGGCGGCGTTCTCCTGGTACACGTACTCGCCGACCCGGGTGCGCTACCCGTACGTGCGCGGGGTGCTCCTGGAGATGTACCGGGAGGCGAAGGCACGGCTGTCGGACCCGGTGCTGGCCTGGGCGGACATCCAGAGCGACCCGGAGCGGCGGCGGCGCTACCAGCAAGCGCGCGGCAAGGGCGGCCTGGTGCGGGCGACCTGGGACGAGGCGGTCGAGCTGGTGGCCGCGGCCCACGTGCACACCATCCGCACCCAGGGCCCGGACCGCATCGCGGGCTTCTCCCCCATCCCCGCGATGTCGATGGTGTCGCACGCGGCGGGCGCCCGCTTCCACTCCCTCATCGGCGCCCCGATGCTGTCGTTCTACGACTGGTACGCCGACCTGCCGGTGGCGTCCCCGCAGGTCTTCGGCGACCAGACGGACGTGCCGGAGTCGGGCGACTGGTGGGACGCGGCGTACCTGATCATGTGGGGGTCGAACGTCCCCGTCACCCGCACCCCGGACGCGCACTGGATGGCGGAGGCCCGCTACCGGGGCCAGAAGGTCGTGGTCGTCTCCCCGGACTACGCCGACAACACCAAGTTCGCCGACCAGTGGCTGCACCCGCACCCGGGCACGGACGGCGCGCTGGCCCTGGCGATGGGGCACGTGGTCCTCAAGGAGTTCTTCGTCGACCGGCGGACCCCGTTCTTCGACGACTACGTGCGGCGCTTCACCGACCTGCCGTTCCTGGTGACGCTGACCGAGCGGGACGGCGCGTACGTGCCGGCGAAGTTCCTGCGCGCCGCCGACCTGGGGCAGGAGGGCGAGGACGCGCGCTGGAAGACGGTCGTGCTGGACGAGGCGTCGGGCCGCGCGGTCGTCCCGAACGGCTCCCTGGGCTTCCGCTGGAACGAGGCGGACCAGGGGAGGTGGAACCTCGACCTCGGTGACGTGAGCCCCCGGCTGAGCCTGCACGGCCACGAGATGGCGTCGGGCGTGGAGGTGCTGCTCCCGCGCTTCGACACGGAGGGCGGCGCGCACGCGCAGGGCCGCGGCGAGGTGGTCCGGCGGGGGGTGCCGGCGACGCGGCTGGGCGGGGCGACGGGGCCGCTGGTGACGACGGTGTTCGACCTGCTGCTGGCCCAGTACGGGGTGGCCCGCCCGGGGGTGCCGGGCGACTGGCCGGCGTCGTACGAGGACGCGGACGCGCCCGGCACCCCGGCCTGGCAGCAGACGCACACCTCGGTCCCGGCGGCGGCCTGTGTGCGGATCGCCCGGGAGTTCGCGCGGACCGCCGAGCGCTCCAAGGGGCGCTGCATGATCCTGATGGGCGCGGGCACCAACCACTGGTTCCACTCCGAGACGATCTACCGGGCCTTCCTGGCCCTGCTCCAGCTCACCGGCTGCCAGGGCCGCAACGGCGGCGGCTGGGCGCACTACGTGGGCCAGGAGAAGTGCCGCCCGTCGACCGGCTGGGCGTCGCTGGCCGCCGCGTCGGACTGGTCGCGGCCGCCGCGTCAGATGATCGGCACCGCGTACTGGTTCCTCAACACCGACCAGTGGCGCTACGACCGCTTCGGCGCCGACGTGCTGGCCTCGCCGCTGGGCGAGGGGCGGCTGGCGGGGATGACGGGCGCGGACTGCCTGGCGCTGTCGGCGCGGACGGGGTGGATGCCGTCGTACCCGACCTTCGACCGCAACCCGCTGGAGCTGGGCGAGGCGTTCGGCGACCCGGTGGCGAACGCGGTGGCGGAACTTCGGGCGGGGACGCTGAAGTTCGCCTGCGAGGATCCGGACGCGCCGGAGAACTGGCCGCGGATCCTGACCCTGTGGCGGGCGAACCTGCTCGGCTCGTCGGCGAAGGGCGCCGAGTACTTCACCAAGCACCTGCTGGGCACCCACTCCTCGCTGCGGGCCGAGGAGGCCGCGCCGGACGAGCGGCCGAGGGACGTGGTGTGGCACGAGGAGGCACCCGAGGGGAAGCTCGACCTGCTGCTGTCCCTGGACTTCCGGCACACCTCGTCCACGCTGCTGTCCGACGTGGTGCTGCCCGCCGCGACCTGGTACGAGAAGCACGACCTGTCCAGCACGGACATGCACCCCTACGTGCACGCCTTCTCGCCGGCCGTGGACCCTCCGTGGCAGACGCGCACCGACTTCGACACCTTCAAGGCGCTCGCCGAGAAGCTCAGCGAGCTGGCCGTGGACCACCTCGGGGTGCGCAAGGACCTGGTGGCGGCGCCCCTCCAGCACGACACCCCGGGCGAGATCGCCCAGCCGGGCGGGGTCGTACGGGACTGGCGGCGCGGGGAGTGCGCTCCCGAGCCCGGCAAGACCCTGCCGAACCTCGTCGTCGTCGAGCGGGACTACCCGGCCGTCGGTGCGAAGTTCGCGGCGCTGGGCCCGCTGGTGGAGGCCAAGGGGCTGCCCGCCAAGGGCATCACCCTGAAGCCGGACGAGGAGGTGGAGCGGCTGCGGCACATGAACGGCGCGGTGCGCGGCGGCCCCGCCGACGGACGCCCGGCGCTGGACACGGCGGTGAAGGCCGCCAACACCATCCTGGCGCTGTCCGGCACGACCAACGGGCGCCTGGCCGTCCAGGGCTTCCACACGCTGGAGGCGAAGACCGGGCAGGAGATGGCCCACCTGGCCGCCGAGCACGAGGGCAAGCGGATCACGTACGCGGACACCCAGGCGGCGCCCGTGCCGGTGATCACCTCACCGGAGTGGTCGGGCAGCGAGGCGGGCGGGCGACGGTACACGGCGTTCACGCTCAACACCGAGCACCTCAAGCCCTGGCACACCCTCACCGGCCGCCAGCACTTCTTCCTCGACCACGACTGGATGCACGAGCTGGGCGAGGCGCTGCCCGTGTACCGGCCGCCGCTGGACATGAGCCGGCTGTTCGGCGAGCCCCAGCTCGGCCCCGACGGACACCGCGAGGTGACGGTCCGCTACCTCACCCCGCACAACAAGTGGTCCATCCACTCCGAGTACCAGGACAACCTGTTCATGCTGGCGCTGTCGAGGGGCGGCCAGACCATCTGGATGTCCACGCGGGACGCGGAGGCGATCGGGGTCGCCGACGACGACTGGATCGAGGCGGTCAACCGCAACGGCGTGGTCGTGGCCCGCGCTATCGTCTCGCACCGGATGCCGCCCGGCACGGTCTACATGCACCACGCGCAGGAACGCACGGTCAACGTGCCCTTGGCGGAGACGACCGGGAAACGCGGCGGCATCCACAACTCGCTCACCCGCCTGCTCCTCAAACCGACCCATCTCATCGGCGGCTACGCCCAGTTGTCCTGGGCGTTCAACTACCTCGGCCCGACGGGCAACCAGCGTGACGAGGTCACCGTGATCCGCCGCCGCGGCCAGGAGGTCGAGTACTGATGCGCCCGATGGCCCAGGTCGCCATGGTCATGAACCTCGACAAGTGCATCGGCTGCCACACCTGCTCGGTCACCTGCAAGCAGGCGTGGACCAACCGCCGGGGCATGGAGTACGTCTGGTTCAACAACGTCGAGACCCGCCCCGGACAGGGCTACCCGCGCCGCTACGAGGACCAGGAGAGGTGGCAGGGCGGCTGGGAGCTGAACCGGCGGGGCGCGCTCAAGCTCAAGGCGGGCGGCCGGATCAAGAAGCTCGCCGGGATCTTCTCCAACCCGAAGCTGCCGGAGATCAAGGACTACTACGAGCCCTGGACGTACGACTACAAGAACCTCACCGACGCCCCGCTCGGCTCCGACTATCCGGTCGCCCGGCCCGTCTCCCAGCTCGACGGCAAACCGATGAAGATCGGCTGGTCCTCGAACTGGGACGACGACCTGGGCGGCGCCCCCGCCTACGGCGACCTCGACCCCATGGTGGAACGCACGCGGCAGCAGGCGTCGGAGAAGGTGCGGTTCGCGTACGAAGAGACCTTCATGTTCTACCTGCCGCGCATCTGCGAGCACTGCCTCAACCCGTCGTGCGTGGCGTCCTGCCCGTCCGGGGCCATGTACAAGCGCTCCGAGGACGGCATCGTCCTGGTCGACCAGGACCGCTGCCGGGGCTGGCGGATGTGCGTGACCGGATGCCCGTACAAGAAGGTGTACTTCAACCACCGCACCGGCAAGGCCGAGAAGTGCACGTTCTGCTACCCGCGCATCGAGATCGGGCAGCCGACGGTGTGCTCGGAGACCTGCGTGGGACGGCTGCGCTACCTCGGCGTGGTGCTGTACGACGCCGACAAGGTGACCGAGGCGGCGTCCACCCCGGACGAACGGGAACTGTACGAGGCGCAGTTGGGCGTCTTCCTCGACCCCGAGGACCCCGGGGTGCGGCGGGCCGCCGAGGAGGCGGGGATCCCGTACGACTGGATCGAGGCGGCGCGGCGCTCCCCCGTGCACGCGCTGGTGAGCAGGTACCGGGTGGCGCTGCCGCTGCACCCGGAGTACCGCACCATGCCCATGGTCTGGTACATCCCGCCGCTGTCGCCGGTGGTGGACGCGCTGACCGAGACCGGGCACGACGGTGAGGACGCGGACAACCTGTTCGGTGCGATCGACACGCTGCGGATCCCGCTGGAGTACCTCGCGGAGCTGTTCACGGCGGGCGACGTGGGACCGGTGCGGGCCTCGCTGGAGAAGCTGGCGGCGATGCGCTCCCACATGCGGGCGATCAACCTCGGCGAGGACCCCGACCCGGCCGTCCTCGCGGGAGTGGGCATGTCCGCACAGGAGGTCCAGGACATGTACCGGCTGCTGGCGCTCGCCAAGTACGAGGAGCGGTACGTGATCCCGACCGCGGCCGTCGGGGACGCGCACCGGCTGGAGGCGTCGGCTCTGCCGGACACGTGCAGCCTGGACACCGACGGCGGGCCCGGCATGGGCGGCGACGGGCCGTTCGGCCAGGACTCGGGACGCAGGCGGCTGCCGCTGGTGCCGGTGGAGAACTTCCACGTCCTGCGCCGGCGGCAGACCGCCGACGACGAGAGGGAGGTCTGATCCGATGCCCGGGTTCGAGGTGCTGTACCAGGCGGCGGCGCTCTGTCTGACGTATCCCGACGACGACTTCCGCGTCCGGCTGCCCCTGCTGCGCGAGGCCGCGCCCCAGCTGCGCGGCTTCACCGACCACGCGGCCGTGACGTCGCAGGGCGACCTCCAGGCGCACTACGTGGAGGTCTTCGACTTCAAGAACCGGCACAGCCTGTACCTGAGCTGGTGGACCGACGGCGACACCCGCAACCGCGGGATGGCGCTGGTCCGGTTCAAGGAGCTGTACCGCGCCCACGGCCTGGAGTTCACCGACGAGGAACTCCCCGACTTCCTCCCGGCGGTCCTGGAGTTCGCCTCCCGCACCGGTGACATCGGCATGCTCACCGAGCACCGCGGGGCCCTGGACCAGCTGCGCTCCCGGCTCACCGCCTTCGGCACGCCCTACGCGTGCGTCCTGGACGCGGTGTGCGCCACCCTGCCGCCCGCACCCGCTGGAGCCCGCCCGTGACCGTCCTCCTCTGGGGCGTCCTGCCCTACGCCGCCTTCGTCCTGCTGGTCGCCGGGCTGGTCTGGCGGCACCGCTACGACCGGTTCGGCTGGACGACGCGTTCCTCACAGGTCTACGAGTCGAAGCTGCTGAACATCGCCTCGCCCGTGTTCCACTACGGCATCCTCTTCGTGCTCGTCGGCCACCTGATCGGGCTGTTCGTCCCCGAGTCGTGGACGGACGCGGTGGGCGTGAGCGAACACGCGTACCATCTGCTGTCGCTGTACGGCGGCACGGCGGCCGGGGTGCTGGCGGTGGCGGGGATCGGGCTCCTGATCTACCGGCGGCGCACCAACGCGCCCGTCTTCCGCGCGACGACCGCCAACGACAAGGGCATGTACGTCTTCCTGCTCGGCGCGATCGTGCTGGGCATGGTCGCCAAGCTCGCGCACTCCTCGGGCACCGGCTACGACTACCGGCACACCATCGCGCCCTGGTCGCGCGGCCTGTTCACCCTCCAGCCGAAGACGGAGCTGATGGTGGGGGTGCCGGTGCTGTACCAGGTGCACGCGGTGATCGGGATGGTGCTGATCGCCCTGGTGCCGTACACCCGGCTCGTGCACATGTTCAGCGCGCCGGTGCGGTACCTGGTCCGGCCCTACGTGGTCTACCGGTCGCGCGACCCCAGGCAGCTGGGGCCGCGCCCGGACCGGCGGGGCTGGGAGCGCGCGGGCTCCTAGCCGGTCCCTCCTGGCCCTTAAGCCAGCTTGGCCGTGAGGGTGATGGTCGTGCCGGTCAGGGCCTGGCTGACCGGGCAGTTCTTCTTGGCGTCCTCGGCGGCGGCGGTGAACGCGTCGTCGTCGAGGCCGGGGACGGTGCCCTCCACGGTGAGGTGGATGCCGGTGATGCCCTCACCGGGCTGGAAGGTCACGTCGGCGGACGTGGTGAGCTTGGTGGGCGGGGTGCCGGCACCGGCCAGGCCGTGCGACAGGGCCATGGAGAAGCAGCTGGAGTGGGCGGCGGCGATCAGCTCCTCCGGGCTGGTCTTCCCGTTGGCCTGCTCGGCGCGCGACGGCCACGACACCGGCTGCTCGCCGATGCCGGACGAGTCGAAGGTGACGACACCCTTGCCCTCGAGCAGGTTGCCTTCCCAGACGGTGTGTGCGGAGCGCGTGGTTGCCACGGCGGGTCCTCTCGAATTCGCTTGCTGTACTGGGGCGGTGGGAGCCCGGCTCCGGGTTCCCACCGCCCCATCCGATCACACTCCGGCCCGGCTCACCCGCAAGAACCGTCCCCCGGGACGGGAACGGGCCCCTCCGCGCGCCGCCTGCGGGCCGCCATCACCGCGTAGACCAGGACACCCGCGAAGAGGAACAGCACGCCCTGGTAGACCGCCGCGTAGCCGGCGCCCGCCACGAGCCACAGGGAGAACCCGGCCGCCACAGCCGCGATCACGCCGTCCCGCGCCAGCCGTCCCCGGTCGACCTTCTCGCCCTGGCCGGAGACCAGGTGGAAGATCTGCGCGGCGGTGGCCAGCAGGTAGGGCACGGTCGCGGTGAAGGTGGTGACGAGGACGAGGATCTCGAAGACCTTCGCCGAGCCGGACGTGTAGTTGTAGACGGTGAGCAGGGAGGCCAGGACGACGGTGACGCCGACGCCGACCGTGGGCACGCCGCGCCGCCTGCGGGCGAACGCGGCCGGGAACAGGCCGTCCTTCGCGGCGGCGTACGGGGTCTGGGCGCTGAGCAGCGTCCAGCCGTTGAGGCAGCCGGTCATCGACACCAGGGCGGCCAGCGCCACCGCCCAGCCGCCCCAGGCGCCGCCGAACATGGCGTTCACGGCGTCCGAGAAGGGCGCGGTGGAGGTCACCAGGCGGTCGTGGGCGACCGTGCCGAAGACCGAGAGGGTGCCCAGCAGGTAGACCAGGGCGGCGCCCGCGGTGCCGATCACGGTGGCCCGGCCGACCGTGCGGCGGGGGTCCTTGACCTCGCCGGCGCTGACGGCGGCGGACTCCACGCCGAGGTAGGAGAAGAGCAGGATCGCGGCGGCGGCGGAGACCGCGCCGATGCCGCTCGAGCCGCTCGCGTCGAACGGGCCGAGGTTGTCCGGGTCGAAGAAGAACAGCCCGCCGACCGCGACGAGCAGCAGCGGCGCGAACTTCAGCACGGTGGAGACGAGCTGCACGGCGCCGACGTAGCGGGTGCCCGCGAAGTTGGCGAGCGCCGGCAGCCACTGGATGACGAGCGCGGCCAGGCACGCGGTCCAGCGGTGGTCGTTCACCGGGATCAGGACGTCGAGGTAGCCGACGGCGGCGACGGCGAGAGCCGCGTTGGAGACCCAGGTGGTGATCCAGTACGCCCAGGCGGCGAGGAAGCCGGCGAAGTCGCCGAAGGCCTCGCGGGCGTAGACGTACGGGCCGCCGGTGCGCGGGTCGCGGGCGGCGAGCCGGCCGAAGACCAGGGCGAGCGCGATGGCGCCGACGGTCAGGACACCGAAGGCGAGCAGGCTGATGGTGCCGAAGGGGGCGACGGAGGCAGGGAGCAGGAAGATGCCGCCGCCGATGATGTTGCCCATGACCAGGGCGGTGGCGACGGGGAGCCCGAAGCGGCGGGCGTGCCTGCCGTTGCCCGGGGCGGGGGCGGGGGCGGAGTCGGGCGCCGCGGGGGTCTCCTGCGGGTCCGGAGCCGGTGGGGGGACGGTCCCGGTGACGTGCATGGGGTGGTGCGCCTTCCTTGGAACTGGTGCCCGGGATCGCCGGGACGGCGCCCATGGTCCGGCAGGCTCCGGCGCCGCTCCAAATCAGGCGGTTTTGTCCCGCACGACCCCGTCCGCGACGGGAAATACTGCGCCGTCGACGGCCTTCGGCCGGGAATCGTCCAGGGGAACCTGCGGTCCGCTCGACTCGCGCAGCCAGCGGCGCAGGATCCGGTGGACGTGTTCGGCGCCGACGATCTCCGCCCCTTCGGCGACCGGCGCGGACAGGACGACCGGCGCCAGCAGGAAGGCGCGGGACTGGGCGCCGCCGAGTCCGCCGTGCGAGCCGATCTGCTCCTCGAAGGCGAGGACCTCGCCGTCGGCCGGGTCGTGGAAGGAGTTGACCATGATGTCGGCGGTGTGCGGGAAGGAGTGCGTGCGGCGCACGGCGTCGGCGGCACCTGGGCCGAAGGGCGCGAGCGGGCCGGGGTCCTCGTCGAGCCGGTCCAGGGGTATCTCCGCGCCCCGCGCGCCGAGCACCACGCCGCCGTGCTCCTCGCTGCGGACCAGCAGGAAGCCGATGCCGGGGTGGTTGGCGAGGGTGGGCAGCAGGGCGGGGTGGCGGGCGTCGATCTCCTCCCGGGTCATCCGGTGGCGTACGTCCGGGAAGGAGACCAGGCCCAGGTTGCCGGAGGCCAGCACGATCGGCTCCGAGCGGCGGCCGGTGGGGGTGTCGGCGGGGCGCTGCTGCTCGGCGCCCTCCTCGACGGGCCGGTGCAGGGCGGCCCGGACGGTGTTGCGCGCCTCGGCGCCGCTGCGGGTGCGCTGCGCGCGGCGCGGCACGGGCAGTCCGCAGCCGGCCCGCACCAGGTCGCCGAGGGTGAGGCCGTAGCGGGCGCGGAAGGTCTCGCCGGGGCTCTGGCCGTGGTCGGACAGGACGACGAGGCGGTAGGGGCGCGGGGCGTGCTCGGCGACCTTCTCGATCAGCGCCAGCGACCGGTCGAGCCGCTGGAGGACCTTCGCGGCGTCCCGGCCGCGGGGCCCGGAGTGGTGCGCCACCTCGTCGTAGGCGACCAGGTCGGCGTAGACGGCGGTGCGTCCGGCGAGCATGTCGCCCATCACCGCGGCGACGACGACGTCCCGTTCGACGACGGTCGCGAAGGCGCGGACGAAGGGGTAGAGGCCGCCCCGGGAGACGCGCGGGCGGACCTTGTGCACGCGGGCGCGGGTGGACTGGCCGATCTCCCGGCCCACCTCGGCGACGAAGGACAGCGCGGTGCGCACGGCGTTGGCCGGGTCGGAGAAGTAGGCGAAGTAGCCGGAGCGGGAGCGGGTCTCCCGGCTGCGGCGGCGGGTGGCGATGGACAGGACGAGGGCCTGCTCGTCGGCGCCGCCGCCGAACAGGTTGCCGCGGCTGGCGCCGTCCAGGCTGAGCAGCCCGCCGTCTCCGGTGCGCCGCACGGCGCGGTGCTGGAGTTCGGCGGCGCTGGTCGGGCGGTTGCAGACCACGACCTCGCCGCTGTCCTTCTCGTACCAGCGGAAGGCGGGGACGTCGTGGTTGGAGCCGTGCAGGATGCCGAGCTGGCTGGCGCCGGTCTGGCTGGACCAGTCGGTGCGCCACGCGGCGAGGCGGTGCGACGCGGAGGCGCCGTCCCGGCCGAGCCAGCGGGCGACGGTCGGCATGGCGCCGCCGTCGACGGCGTCCAGGAGCACGTCGTGGCCGACGCCGTCCAGTTGCAGGAAGACGGTGCCGGGGTCGGCCGGGCAGGGCGGGCCGGATCTGCGGCGGCGGTCGGCGAGGCGGTAGAGCCGGCGCCGGTAGGCGTCGTCGTCGCGTACGGCCAGGGCGCCGCCGGTGGCCGAGGCGACGGCGGACATGACGGCGGCCACCACGACCGCCGTCTCGGGGGCGACGCCGCCGCTTCCGGCCGGGTTCACGTCGATGGCGAGGAGCAGCAGGGCGCCGTTGAGGAAGAAGACCAGCACCCCGAGGACGAGCGTCGGCACCAGGAGCAGCAGCCGCACCAGCAGCGGCCACACCAGGGCGGACAGCAGACCGAAGGCGCCGGCGCCGACCGCGGCGGTCACGGCGATGTCGGTCGCGCTGTCGCCGTCGGGCGACTGGAGCCGGAAGTCCGGCAGGATCCCGGCGAGCACGAGCATGGTGAGGGTGGAGACGGCCCACACCGTGACACTCCGCCCGATCTGACTGGCGACCCGGCGCCAACGCCCTCCACCCACGCTCCGCACACCTCACGTCCCGGGCCCGCCGTCGGCGCGGGCCTTCCCCACCCTGTCACAACGGACCGGAGCACCCGTTTGTCCCCCCGGGTCCGGTTCACACCCGGCGGTGGTCAGCGGCCGTCGTACCCCGCCGTCGGCATGGACAGGCGCCGGTGCACGCACGCCTTCATCCGGGCGTCGTAGGACGGTTCGGCGTGCCCGGCCGTCTCGACGCGGACGCCGCGCCGCGCGCACTCCTCGGTGAACTCCTCCACCGACGACAACGCGCTCTCCAGCACCCGGCGGCTGGGCGCGACGAAGAGGTCCCGGCCCGCGCGCACTCCCTCCCACAGGGCGTCGTGATCGGTTCGCAGGCCGCTCACCAGCAGCTCCCTGGCGACGACGTAGCCGTGCTCCGCGGCCCAGCGGGCGCACATGGCGTGCTGGCTGCGGGAGTCGACCAGGAAGGGGTCGTCGTCCAGCCGCTCCAGTGGCGTCAGACTCGCGATCGCCGTCACCCGCACCAGCCTCATGGTGTCCCCCTCACCTCCCGTTTTCGCCGCCGACCCTACTCCTGGACGTAGGCTTCGGGGAGTCGCGCAGAGGGAGGCAAAGAAGTGCCGGTGGAGCTCACGTGGTGGGGTCACGCCACCTGCACGGTCGAGGACTCGGACATACGCGTACTGACCGACCCCCTGTTCGCCCGCCGGCTCGCGCACCTGCGTCGCAGGCGGGGGGCGGTGCCGCCGCCGGACGCCTGCCGCGCGGACGTGGCGCTGGTGTCCCATCTGCACGCCGACCACCTGCACGTGCCGTCGCTCGCGCGGCTCGCGCCGGGCACGCGCCTGCTCGTGCCCCGGGGCGCACGCCGGGCGGTACCGGGGCTGCGCCGGCTCCGGCACCTGACGCTGACCGAGGTGGCGCCGGGCGACGAGACGACCGTCGGCGACCTGCGGGTACGGGCGGTGCCCGCGCGGCACGACGGGCGGCGGCTGCCGCTCGGACCGCACCGCTCCCCCGCGCTCGGCTACGTCGTCGAGGGCGAGGCGCGCACGTACTTCGCCGGGGACACCGGCCTGTTCGACGGCATGGAGAAAGAGGTCGGGCCGGTCGACGCGGCCCTGCTGCCGGTGGGCGGCTGGGGGCCGTACCTGGGTCCGGAGCACCTGGACGCGGGGCGGGCGGCCGAGGCGCTGGCCCGGCTGGCGCCGCGTACGGCGGTGCCGGTGCACTACGGCACGTACTGGCCGATCGGGATGGACGCCGTGCGCCCCCACGAGTTCCACACGCCGGGCGACGAGTTCGTGCGCCTGTCGGCGCTGCGTGCGCCGGGGGTGGCCGTGCACCGGCTGGGGCATGGCGAGAGAGTGCGCGTGGAGGTCGCGCGGTGAGCTGGCTGGGTGCCACCGTGACGAGCATCCCGACCGAGCCGACCCAGCAGGCGTTCGGCTATCCGTCGCTGTTCCTGCTGGTGCTGATCGGTGCGTTGGTGCCGGTGGTGCCGACGGGGGCGCTGGTGAGTTCGGCGGCGGTGGTGGCGATGCACCAGACGCTGCCGCTGTCCATGCTGGTGGTGTTCGCGACGGCGTCGCTGGCCGCGTTCTGCGGGGACATGGCCCTGTACTGGCTGGGGCGGCGCGGGGTCCACTCGAAGAACGGCTCGCGCTGGCTGGAGGCGATCCGGTCCCGGGCGCCCGAGGACCGGCTGGAGCAGGCGCGGGAGAAGCTCGCCGAGCACGACGTCGCGGTGCTGGTGCTGTCCCGGCTGGTGCCGGCGGGGCGCATACCGGTGATGCTGGCCTGCCTGCTGGCCGATTGGCCGCTGCGCCGGTTCGCCCGGGGCAACCTCCCGGCCTGCCTGGCCTGGGCGGTGACGTACCAGCTGATCGGCGTCCTCAGCGGCGCCTTGTTCAGTGAGCCGTGGGAGGGCGTGGCGGCGGCGATCGCCCTGACGGTGCTGGTCAGCGGCGCGCCGACCGTGTGGCGACGGCTGCGGGGGCCGGAGAAGGCGTAGACCCGCGGCGCGGGGAGGGGCCGGGGGGGAGCGCCGGGAGCGGTTCCGGAGACGGTCTCCCGGCGGCCGGGCGGCCGGGCGCGGTCACTCCAGTACGCCCGAGCCGCCGACCGGGAGGTCCCACAGGTGTTCGCGGGGCAGGCCCGCCCGCTGCCAGGCGGCGCGTACCCGGGTGAGGGGTTCCAGTACCGGCTCCGCGGACAGGACGAACGTGCCCCAGTGCATCGGCGCCATCCGGCGGGCGCCGACGTCCTGGGCGGCCCGCACCGCCTCCTCCGGGTCGCAGTGGACGTCGCTCAGCCACCAGCGGGGGTCGTAGGCGCCGATGGGGAGCAGCGCGAGGTCGATGCCGGGGTGGCGGCGGCCGATGCGGGCGAACCAGTGGCCGTACCCGGTGTCGCCGGCGAAGTACACGCGCCGGCCGTCGGGGGCGGTGAGGACCCAGCCGCCCCACAGCGTGCGGCAGGTGTCGGTGAGGGTGCGCTTGGACCAGTGGTGGGCCGGTACGAAGTCGAAGCGGACGCCGTTCAGTTCCGTCGCCTCCCACCAGTCCAGCTCGGTGACGCGGGTGAAGCGGCGCCGGTGGAACCAGCGGCCGAGCCCGGCCGGGACGAGGACGGGGGTCTCGCGCGGCAGCCTGCGCAGGGTCGGGGCGTCCAGGTGGTCGTAGTGGTTGTGGCTGATGACGACCGCGTCGACGCGGGGCAGGGCGCTCCAGGGCACGCCGACGGGGGTGACGCGGGCCGGGGTGCCCAGGATGCGCCGGGACCAGACCGGGTCGGTGAGCACGGTGAGGCCGCCGATCCGCACCACCCAGCTGGCGTGTCCCACCCAGGTGACGGCGACGGCGCGGGCGTCCACGCGGGGCAGCGGGGCGGGGGCGTACGGGATCCGGGGGATGTCGGCGAGGCCCCCGGGGCCGGGTCTGACCGCTCCCTCGCGGGCGAACCTCGCGAAGGCCTTCAGGCCGGGCAGTGGTGCGGTGAGCCGGTCGTGGAAGGTCCGCGGCCACACCCGGCGCTCGGCCGGCGGGCGGGGATCCGCGAGCGGCGGGCGGCCGGGGGCCGGGGAGGATCCGCCCGGTGCCGCGTCCACGGGCCCGGTGTCGCCGGTGGACGTGGGGGCGCTCGTGCTCGACCGGGGCTGCTGCGTCATCGAGGAGGCTCCCATCGCTGAGCGTCGCGGAGATCACCGAAGACCGACTTCAGGGCGTTCAACGCGCCTTGCACGTGCGGCAGTTCCAACGGTTCGGGGGACGTGAGGCATTCCGCGCCCCGCTCGCCGGCGCCCTCCACCAGGGGGCCGGTGGAGAGCCGGACCCGCAGGGCGGGGAGGTCGTCGCCGAAGCGGTGCCCGCCGGGCGCGGGCATGCCGAGGCGGGCGGTGAGGTGGTCCTCCAGTTCCTGGGCGTCGCCGACGCCCCGGGCGGCGAGCGCTTCGCGCAGCGGGCCGAGGTCGGCGTACAGGTGACGGCCGGCCTGCGGCGGCCGGGCGGTGGCGCCCGCGGCCACGACGGCGGCGTGCACGGCGGCGGCCACGCGCGCATGCAGGCGTACGGCCGCCGCGCGGCGGGCGGTGACCGGCTCGGGTTCACCGAGCGCGTACCCGGCCGCGGCGGCGACGGGCGCGGCGACCCGGGCGCCGAGCGCGGTGAGCACGTCGAGCACGCGCGCGTGCAGGCCGTCCCCGGCGGCGGAGGCGGGGAAACGGGCCACGGCGGCCGGCCAGCCCGGCGGCAGCAGCGCGCCGGCCAGGTCGGTGACGACGGTGACCCGCTCGGGCAGCATTTCGGCGGGGCTGAGCAGCACGGTGGCGTGGAGGTCGTGGAGGGTGTCGCGCCAGGTCTCGTCGCTGACCAGGTGCAGCCCCTCGCCGACGGCGGCCTCGACGGTCTCGTGCAGCAGCTCGGGCGGCGTGACCGTGCCGGTGGGGTCGTCGGCGACGGACAGCACGAGCAGGCGGGGGTCGCCGCCCTCGGCGCGGACCCTGCGGACGGTTTCCAGGAGCGCGTACGGGTCGGGCACGCCGCCCGACTCCGCCGGGGTGGGCACGTGGAAGACGGGCCTGCCCAGCAGTCGCGCGTACGGCGCCCACCAGGCGGCGCAGGGGCGGGGCACCAGGACGTCGCCGCCGAGCGCGGCGGTCAGGGCGAGCAGCAGGGGGCCGGCGCCGGGCCCCGCGGCCACGTGACCGGGTTCGGTGGGCAGGCCGCGCCGGGCCCAGTAGCCGCAGGCGGCGGCCAGGAGGGGCGCGCCGCCGCCGGCCGGTTCGTCGTGTCCCCGGCCCGCGGCGGCGGCGAGGACGGCGGACAGCTCGGGCAGCACCGGCAGGCCGTCGCCGGGAAAGTGCGGGCCGAAACGGACGGGGCCGTGCCCTACGGGGTCATGGCCGTGCGTGTGCGTGGGCTCGCGTTCGGGATGGCGGCCTCGGGAGTCGTGGCCTTCGAGGTGCGTCCGCCGCATGCGTGCCTCCGCGCAGTCCGTGGTGCCGAGTCCTGTCGCCGTCCGGCGGATGCTCTTTCCTCGGTCGTTGCTCCAAGTACCCATCGTGGCGCCCCGCCATGGCTGGGGCCCCGGTCGCGCGGGTCCCGCGGACCGGTGGGCCCGCGCCGGTCAGCGGTGCCCGGCGTCCCCGCTCGGGCGCGGCCGCAGCCGGTACGCGGCGGCGCCGAACGCGCCGGCCATCAGGACGCCGCCCGCGACCAGGGCGGGCACCGAGTCGCTGAACGCCCCGCCCGCGCCGGCCCGCACGCCGTGCTCCGCGGCCGGGCCGCCGCAGGGCTCCTTCTGCGCCGGGGCCCCGCCGTGCGGTGCGGCGGGTTCGGGGCACGGCGGCTTGGTGGTGCAGGGCGTGCCGTGCGCGGAGGCCCCGCCGTGCGGTGCGGCGGGCTCGGGGCACGCCGGTGCGGCGGTGCCGCTCCCCTGCCGCGGCGCGGTCGTCGCGCTCCAGGGATCGCCCGCTTCGCCGCCCTCCTCGCCGGACGCCTCCGGGCAGGCCCCGTCGGCGGTCCAGGCGTCGTCCTCGGGCTCGACCGCGTCGGGGACGGACTCGGGCCCCACCGCGTCGGGGACCGGCTCCCCGCCCCCCTCCTCGGGGACGGACTCCGGGCCCACTCCCCCGCCCCCCTCCTCGGGGACCGACTCCGGGCCCACCGCGTCCGGGTCGGCCTCGAGCTCATCGGCGGTGGTTATGCGCGCGGCGCCCCGGGCGGCGGGCCCGGCGGCCGTTCCGGCGTCGCCCTCCCCCTCGCGCAGCGCGACGGTGCGCTCGGCGAAGGCCGACGAGGGGGCGCCGCGGGTCGAGGGCACGGACCCGGCGGCCGGGCCGGCCGGGGCGCAGGAGGCGGAGACGGTGCCCGGGGCGACGTCCGCCGGGGTGAGGTCGGGACCGGCCGAGGCGGGCCCCGCGACGACGCCGAGGGAGGCACTGGCCAGGACGGCGGCGGACAGGGCGCGGGCGGTGCGGCGCATGGGGCGGGCTCCTTCGAGCGACGGCTGCGGGGGCACGGCACTCGCGCCCCCTCGGCCATCACAGCCCGCCCGGGCCGTGGGCGCCCGCCACCGTGCGCCGTTCGCGGGAACGGGGCGCCCGAGCGGGTGACGCCGAGGTTTCGGTCCACCGGCGAACGCCCCCGCACGTCACGACCTCAGGTGCGCGCGCCGCCGGTCCGCGCGGACCGGGGTCAGGCGCCCGGCTCCCGCAGGACCTGTTCCCGCACGCGGTCGCAGCACCGGCTGATCAGGCGGGACACGTGCATCTGGGAGATGCCGAGCTGCTCGGCGATGCGGCTCTGGGTCATGTCGTCGAAGAAGCGCATGTAGAGGATCGCGCGCTCGCGCTCGGGCAGTGCGGCCAGCCGGTCCTTGACCGCCTCGCGGTCGACGACGGTGTCGAGGGCGGGGTCGGGGGCGCCGAGGGCGTCGCTCAGGGAGTAGCCGTCCTCGCTGCCGGGCAGCTCGGCGTCCAAGGACAGGGCCGTGAAGCTCTCCAGGGCCTCCAGGCCGACCCGGACGTCCTCCTCGCTCAGGTCGGCGTGCTCGGCGATCTCGGCCACGGTGGGCCTGCGGCCGGAGATGGTCTGGGACAGGTCCTGCCCGGCGAAGCGCACACGGTTGCGCAGGTCCTGGACCCGGCGCGGCACGTGCAGGGTCCACATGTGGTCGCGGAAGTGACGCTTGATCTCGCCGGTGATCGTCGGCACGGCGTAGCTCTCGAAGGCGTTGCCGCGTCCGGGGTCGTAGCGGTCGACGGCCTTGACCAGGCCGAGCGCCGCCACCTGGCGCAGGTCCTCGAAGCTCTCGCCACGGCTGCGGAACCGTCCCGCGAGCCGTTCGGCCATGGGGAGCCAGGCCTCGACGATCCCGTCCCGGACCGCGTCCCGCTCCGGACCGGCGGACAGGGTGGCGAGCCTGCGGAAGGCGTCGGTGGTGTCGGGGGCGTCGTCGTGCGGGTGCTTCACGCTTGCGTGGGTCGGCATGTGCGTCGCAACTCCCTCGGAGCGCGGGGTCCCGTCGTCGCGGCCGGGCGATGACCCGGTCGGCGCGGTCGGCGCGGAGGGCGCCCGGTGTTCACGGAATCCCGGCGCGCGGGCCGGACCACCTCACCGGTGCCGTAGCGACGACACGGCCCTGGGGTTCGGGCTGTCACCGTGGGAGGGCATCCGGCGACCGGACGGACGCATCCGTGGCGGCGTCGCGCCGCTCCCACGGACGTGCCTCCTGTCCGAAGCACTGGTCCTGCACCTGCCCCCTGACCCTCGCGCCAAACACCGGGATGTTTTCCGGGCGGGCGCGCGGTCACCCGTAGGGCTGCTGTACCGACATCCCCCCGGCCCGGAGGTCCGTTGCATGAGCGTCAAGGTGTCCAACCACGTCCTGCGACGGCTGCGCGAGTGGGGTGTCGAGCACGTGTTCGGCTACCCGGGTGACGGGATCAACGGTCTGCTGGCCGCGTGGGGCCGCGCCGACAACCAGCCGAGGTTCGTGCAGTCCCGGCACGAGGAGATGTCCGCGTTCCAGGCGGTCGGGTACGCCAAGTTCAGCGGGCGGCTGGGCGTGTGCGCCGCGACCTCGGGTCCCGGCGCGATCCACCTGCTCAACGGGCTGTACGACGCCAAGCTCGACCATGTCCCCGTCCTGGCGATCGTCGGGCAGACGCACCGGACGGCGATGGGCGGCTCGTACCAGCAGGAGGTGGACCTGCACACGCTGTTCAAGGACGTCGCCTCGGAGTTCGTGGAGACGGTGACCGTCCCCGAGCAGCTGCCGAACGTGCTGGACCGGGCGATCCGCACGGCGTACGCCCGCCGCTGCCCCACCGCGGTGATCATCCCCGGTGACGTCCAGGACCTGGACTACTCGCCGCCCACGCACGCGTTCAAGATGGTGCCCTCCAGCCTGGACCGCGGCGCCTGGACGGCGGTCCCGTCCGACGAGTCCGTGCGGCGCGCCGCCGAGGTGCTCAACTCCGGCGACAAGGTGGCCGTCCTGGTCGGTCAGGGCGCCGCCGGGGCACGGGAGCAGGTGGAGCGGCTCGCCGAGCTGCTGGGCGCGGGCGTGGCCAAGGCGCTGCTCGGCAAGGACGTGATCGGCGACGACCTGCCGTACGTCACCGGGTCGATCGGCCTGCTCGGCACGCGCCCCTCCTACGAGCTGATGCGGGACTGCGACACCCTGCTGACCATCGGGTCGTCCTTCCCGTACTCGCAGTTCCTGCCGGAGTTCGGCGCGGCGCGCGGGGTGCAGATCGACATCGACCCGCACATGGTCGGGATGCGCTACCCGTACGAGGTGAACCTCGTCGGTGACGCGAAGGCGACCCTGGAGCGGCTGATCCCGCTGATCGAGGCCGGCCGCGGGCGCGAGTGGTACGACACGGTGTGCGACAACGTGTCGCGCTGGCGCGGGATCATGGAGCGCCGGGCCGCTCTGGAGGCCGACCCGGTCAACCCGGAGTACGTGGCCGCCGCCCTGGACCCGCTGCTGCCGGACGACGCGATCGTCACCTGCGACTCGGGGTCGACGGCGAACTGGTACGCCCGCCACCTGACCATGCGGCCCGGCATGCGCGGCTCCCTGTCCGGCACGCTGGCGACGATGGGCTGCGGGGTGCCGTACGCGATCGGGGCGAAGTTCGCCCACCCGGACCGGCCCGTGATCGCCCTGGTCGGCGACGGCGCGATGCAGATGAACGGGCTGGCGGAGATGATCACGGCGGCGAAGTACCGCGACCTGTGGGAGGACCCCCGCCTGGTGGTCGCCGTGTGGAACAACCGGGATCTCAACCAGGTCACCTGGGAGATGCGGGCCATGGAGGGCGCGCCGTCGTTCCTGCCCTCGCAGGCGCTCCCGGACGTGCGCTACGCCGACTTCGCCCGCTCGCTGGGCCTGACCGGCATCCGGGTGGAGAAGCCGGAGGAGGTGGAGGCGGCCTGGCGGGCGGGCCTGGCGGCGGACGGCCCCGCGGTGCTCGAGTTCCTCACCGACCCCGCCGTGCCCCCGGTCCCGCCGCACGCCACCTGGGACCAGATGGAGGCGACGGCCGCCTCCCTCCTGAAGGGCGACGCGGACCGGGGGTCGGTGCTCGCACAGGGATTCAAGGCGAAGGTGCAGGAGTTCCTGCCGGGCGCGGGGAGGGACTGACGGCCGCGGCGGTCACCGCTCGCGCGGCCGGCTGAAGCGCAGCATGTTGCCGGCCGGGTCGCGGAAGGCGCAGTCGCGGACGCCGTAGGGCTGGTCGACCGGCTCCTGGAGCACCTCGGCGCCGGCGGCGCGGATGCGTTCGAAGGTGGCGTCGACGTCGTCGGTGGCGAAGACGACGCCGCGCAGCATGCCCTTGGCCAGCAGATCGGCCATGGCCTTGCGGTCTTCGTCCGTGGCGTTCGGGTCGGCGAGCGGGGGTTCGAGCACGATGTTCACGCCGGGCTGCGCCGGGGAGCCGACGGTGACCCAGCGCATGCCCTCGGCCCCGACGTCACCCCGCACCTCCAGCCCGAGCACGTCCCGGTAGAAGGCGAGCGCCTGGTCGTGGTCGTCGACGGCGATGAAGCACTGCGAGAGGCTGATGTCCATGCGTCTCACGCTAGGGGCGGGGACACCGGCCTCGCTTCTCCGTTCCTGACCGGTCGGGTGTAGATCTTGGCGACGCAGGCCGGGACGGCGGCGCCGTCACCGTGGTCGCGGGCCCGGTAGGCGCTCGGGCTCTCGCCGACCAGCTCGGTGAAGCGCGAGCTGAACGACCCGAGCGAGGTACAGCCGACCTCGAAGCAGACCTCCGTCACGCTCAGGTCGCCGCGCCGCAGCAGCGCCATGGCCCGCTCGATCCGGCGGGTCATCAGATAGCTGTACGGCGTCTCCCCGTACGCGGCGCGGAAGCTGCGGGAGAAGTGGCCCGCCGACATCAGTGCCACCCGCGCCAGCGCGGGCACGTCGAGCGGCTCGGCGTACTCGCGGTCCATCAGGTCGCGGGCCCTGCGCAGCCGGGCCAGGTCCTCCAGCGTGGTCACCCCTCCACGATCCCACAGCGCCGGACACCGCCGGCGGGCCGGCGCCGTGGGATCCGCGGGCGGTCAGGCCCCGACGTACGACGCGAGGTGTTCACCGGTGAGGGTGGAGCGGTCGGCGACGAGGTCGGCGGGGGTGCCCTCGAAGACGATCCGGCCGCCGTCGTGGCCGGCGCCGGGGCCGAGGTCGATGATCCAGTCGGCGTGCGCCATGACCGCCTGGTGGTGCTCGATCACGATGACCGACTTGCCGGCGTCCACGAGGCGGTCGAGGAGGCCGAGCAGTTGCTCCACGTCGGCGAGGTGCAGTCCGGTGGTGGGCTCGTCGAGGACGTACACGCCGCCCTTGTCGCCCATGTGGGTGGCGAGCTTCAGCCGCTGCCGCTCGCCGCCGGACAGGGTGGTGAGGGGCTGGCCGAGGGTGAGGTAGCCGAGCCCGACGTCGGCGAGCCGCTCAAGGATCCGGTGCGCGGCCGGGGTGCGCGCCTCGCCGGCCCCGAAGAACTCCTCCGCCTGCGCCACCGACATCGCGAGCACCTCGCTGATGTCCCGGCCGCCGAGCCGGTACTCCAGCACCGAGGGCTGGAACCTCTTGCCCTCGCAGTCCTCGCAGGGGCTGGCGACGCCGGCCATCATCGCCAGGTCGGTGTAGATGACGCCGGCGCCGTTGCAGGTGGGACAGGCGCCCTCGGAGTTGGCGCTGAACAGGGCCGGCTTGACGCCGTTGGCCTTGGCGAAGGCCTTGCGGACCGGGTCGAGCAGTCCGGTGTACGTGGCCGGGTTGCTGCGCCGCGAGCCCTTGATGGGGCTCTGGTCGACCGAGACGACGTCCGCCCCGGCGGGGACCGAGCCGTGGATCAGCGAACTCTTGCCGGAGCCGGCCACGCCGGTGACCACGCAGAGCACGCCGAGCGGGATGTCGACGTCGACGTCCTGGAGGTTGTGGGTGCGCGCGCCGCGGATCTCCAGTGCGCCGGTGGGCTCGCGCACCGTCTCCTTGAGCGCGGCCCGGTCGTCGAGGTGGCGCCCGGTGACGGTGCCGGCGGACCTGAGGCCATCGACGGTGCCCTCGAAGCAGACGGTGCCGCCCGCCGTGCCGGCCCCGGGGCCGAGGTCGACGACGTGATCGGCGATCGCGATGGCCTCCGGCTTGTGCTCGACGACCAGGACCGTGTTGCCCTTGTCCCGCAGCCGCAGCAGCAGGTCGTTCATCCGCTGGATGTCGTGCGGGTGCAGCCCGATGGTCGGCTCGTCGAAGACGTACGTGGTGTCGGTGAGCGAGGAGCCCAGGTGGCGGATCATCTTGACGCGCTGCGCCTCGCCGCCGGACAGGGTGCCCGCCGGACGGTCCAGCGAGAGGTAGCCGAGACCGATCTCCACGAAGGAGTCGAGGGTGTCCCGCAGCGCGGTGAGCAGCGGCGCCACCGACGGCTCGTCGAGTGCGCGGACCCAGGCGGCCAGGTCGCGGATCTCCATGGCGCAGGCGTCGGCGATGCTGATCTTCCCGATCCGCGAGTTCCTGGCGCCCTCGCTGAGCCGGGTGCCGTCGCACTCGGGGCAGGTGGTGAAGGTGACGGCCCGCTCGACGAACGCCCGGATGTGCGGCTGCATCGCCTCCTTGTCCTTGGACAGGAACGACTTCTGGATCTTCGGGATCAGGCCCTCGTAGGTGAGGTTGACGCCGTTGACCTTGACCTTGACCGGCTCGCCGTAGAGGAAGTCCCGCAGTTCCTTCTCGGTGTACTCGCGGATCGGCTTGTCGGGGTCGACGAAGCCGGACTGCGCGTAGACCTGCACGGTCCACTGGCTGTCCGACTTCCAGCCGGGGATGGTGAACGCGCCCTCGGCGAGCGACTTGGAGTCGTCGTAGAGCTGGGAGAGGTCGATGTCGGAGACCTTGCCCCGGCCCTCGCAGTGCACGCACATGCCGCCGGTGCGCTCGAAGGTCGCCTTCACGGCCTTCTTGGCGCCGCGCTCGACGGTGATCGCGCCGCTCGCGCGGACGGAGGCGGTGTTGAAGGAGTAGGCGCTGGGCGGGCCGATGTGCGGGTCGCCGAGCCGGCTGAAGAGGATGCGCAGCATCGCGTTGGCGTCGGTGGCGGTGCCGACGGTGGAGCGCGGGTCGGCGCCCATCCGCTGCTGGTCCACGATGATCGCGGTGGTGAGGCCGTCGAGGACGTCGACCTCGGGCCGGGCCAGGGTCGGCATGAAGCCCTGCACGAAGGCGCTGTAGGTCTCGTTGATCAGCCGCTGCGACTCGGCGGCGATCGTGTTGAACACCAGGGAGCTCTTGCCCGAGCCGGAGACGCCGGTGAACACCGTCAGCCGGCGCTTGGGGATCTCGATGCTGACGTCCTTGAGGTTGTTCTCCCGGGCACCGTGCACACGGATCATGTCGTGGCGGTCGGCGGCATGGGGCGCGCTCGGCGGTGTGTCCGTCCTCTTGGCGCTGCTCATCGTGTCTCCTCCGTCGGCGGGTCGGCAGGGACACGCTAGACGGGGCACGGCGGTCCCCGCTTCTCGATAACTGATCCGTCCGCCGGGCGACCGCCGGCGACTACCGGTCCGTCCGCCGGGCGACCGCCGCGTCGGCGTCGTCGGACGGGTCGGCGGTGCCCGGGAGCACCAGTTCCTCGTAGCGGCCGAGGGCCAGCACCACGCCGAGCATGAGGACCGGGATGAGCACAGCGAGCAGCACCGCCATGGTCCGTCCTTCCCGTGAAGGGTGGGCGTGGGGGGTGGTGGCGCGTGCCGGGTTCCCCGGGCCCGCGGGGCAAACCCGCCGTGCACGGCCGGGCACGCACGGTGGCCGGCGGAATCGGACCGGACCCGTCCGGGTGAATCCGTGTCGGCCCGCGGTGTCCGGGTACGCGGTCGGCACCCTGAGAGTCTGGAGGGAGACATGCAGCGAGGCAGTGACCGGATGAGCGTCCACCGCGACGACGAGATGAAGCACGAACTGCAGGGTCTGCTCAGGTCCGGGCACCCCACCCGCACCGAGGAGTGGCACGACCCGGAACCGGCCGCGGAGGACGACCCGGACGTGATGTACGGACCGGTGACGCCGGGCCGCGGACCCACGTATCTGGAGGCCCTCCGACTCGAACTGGCCCGGAACCTGACCCGGGGCACCTTCCCCGCGAGCCCGCCGGAACTGACCAGGGCGCTGCGCCGCGGCAACGCGCCGGACGCCCTCGTCGAGGGACTGGAACGGCTGCCGGGCAAGGCGCGCTACGGCAACGTCCAGGAACTGGCGGTGGCCCTGACCGAGAACGGCGGGTCCGAGGCCGCCGGTCCGCGCGGCGCCTAGGCGCCGGAAGGGGCGGTTTCGTGACCGAGAACGCGGCCGTGTACGTGCGGGACGTCATGACGGCCGGTGTGACCGCCGTACGTCCGGACTCCTCCCTGGTGGAGGCGGCGCGGCTCATGCGCACGCAGAACATCGGGGACGTGGTGGTCGCGGACGGGCAGGACGTCGTGGGTCTGCTCACCGACCGTGACATCACGGTGCGGGTGGTGGCCGAGGGCCTCGACCCGATGGCGGTGAGCGTCGCGGCGGTGTGCGCCCACGAGCCCCTGCTGGTGTCCCCGCACGACCGGGTGGCCGACGCGGTGGCGCTGATGCGCGAGCACGCCGTGCGCCGGCTGCCGGTCGTGGAGGACGGGCTGCCGGTCGGGATGGTGAGCCTCGGTGATCTGGCCGAGGCCCGCGCCCCCTCCTCGGCGCTCGCCGGCATCAGCCGCGCGGAACCCGGCACCCGGGGCGGCGACTGACACGGGCGGCGGGGCGGCCTCGCGAGAGGCCGGGAGGCCCCCGTCCGACTCCCGTCGCCCCCGAAGAAACGTACGCGCGCCGGACGTCGATCCGCCGACGCGCGGGAAAGGACCGAACCACATGCGCATCGCATTTCTGACCGCGCCCGAGGGCGTGGAACAGGTGGAACTGACCGAGCCGTGGAAGGCGGCGAAGGACGCGGGCCACGAGCCCGTCCTCGTCTCCACGCAGGCGGGTGAGATCCAGGGCTTCGACCACCTCGACAAGGCGGACACGTTCCCGGTGGACGAGGTGGTGGGCGACACGTCGGCCGACTCGTTCGGCGGGCTGGTGCTGCCCGGCGGCGTGGCCAATCCGGACTTCCTTCGTACGGACGAGAAGGCGGTGGCGTTCGTCAGGGCCTTCTTCGAGCAGGGCCGGCCGGTGGCCGCCATCTGCCACGCCCCGTGGACACTCGTCGAGGCGGACGTCGTACGCGGCCGGGTCCTGACCTCCTGGCCGAGCCTGCGGACCGACCTGCGCAACGCGGGCGCCACCTGGGTCGACGAACAGGTGAAGGTCTGCGACCACGGCGACAACGTGCTGATCACCAGCCGCAAGCCGGACGATCTCGAGGCGTTCTGCGCGACGTTCCTCAAGGAGTTCGCCAAGGCGGGCGGCTGACGGACGGGGCGCGAGCCCTCACCTGAGCCTCACGCCGGGCCCGGTCCCGCGGCGCGCCCCGATCGCGCCGAAGGGGCCGGGCCCGGCGCGTGCTCAGCCGCCGGGGGCGGTGGGCTCCCCGCAGCCGCGTTCGCGGGCGCCCTCGCGGGTGCGGCCCGCGGCGACCGGGCGCCGGGGATTGCGGCGCAGCCACTCGCCCTCCAGCTGCGCCATCCGCTCGTTGTGGGCCCGCAGCGCGTCGTTCGACCCGTAGAGCAGCGTGTCGTGGCGCGTGCGGTGGATGGTCTCCAGTTCTTTCATGAGCTGCTGGTCGTCCAGACGGCCCGGGTCGACACCGGTCACGGTGGCCTCACGCGTGTCGTGTTCGTTCATGCGGTCCGGGTACCCGCCCCCGGAGCACTACCACCCCCGAGGGCACCCGGGAGGGAGCCATGGATCTCGCGTTTCTGCACCCCCTCTACGAACACCAGGGGCCCTGGGCCTCCGTGTACGTCGATCTGTCCCGGCACACGGAGGACACCCCCCACGAGCGTGAGCTGACGGCCGCCGCGGTGGCCCGGGAGCTGGCGGAGCAGGGCGCGGACGACGCGACCTGCCGGGCCGTGCGGGAGGCGGTGGAGGAGCTGCGCCACGCCACCGACCCGCACGGCCGGGCACTGTTCGCGCATGCCGGGCGGGTGGTCCTCGATCCCCCGCTGGCCCGGCCCCCGTACGGCGGCACCACCGCCGACTGGGCGCCGCTGCCGCACGTCGCGCCGCTGCTCGACCTGGCCGGCGAGGACCCGGTGTGCGTGGTGGCGTACGTCGACCGCAAGGGCGCCGACTTCGAGCTGCGCAGCGCGCTGGGCAGCTCGGACGCGGGCGGCGTGACCGGCCGGCAGTGGCCGGTGCACCGCACGAGCAGCGCCGACTGGTCGGAGCGCCACTTCCAGCTGCGGGTGGAGAACACCTGGGAGCACAACGCGGCGGAGATCGCGGACGCGCTCGCCGTGTGCCAGGAGGAGACCGGCGCCGACCTGCTGATCCTGGTCGGCGACGACCGGGAGCGGCGGTCCGTGCACGAGCGGATGCCCAAGCGGCTCCAGGACCGCGTCGCGGAGGCCTCGCGCGGCGCCGGCAGCAGGTTGCTGGACGACGAGGTGGAGCGGCTGCGCGACGACCACGTGCGGGCGCGGGCGCGGGAGGACCTGGACCGGTTCCTGGCCGCCCGGACACCGGACGGCGAGGGCCGGGCCGGCGCGGCGGAGGGCGTGCCCGCGCTGGTCGAGGCCGCCCGGGAGCACCGCATCGACGAGCTGCTGGTCATCCCGGACGCGCCCGACACCCACCGCGAGGTGTGGGTGGGCGAGGACGCCGACCAGGTGGCCGTGCGCCGTACGGAGCTGAAGACGCTCGGCGAGCAGAACTCCTGGTCGGCCCGCGCGGACGACGCCCTGCTGCGCTCGGCGGTGATGACCGGCGCACCGGCGATCTCGGTGACGCCGGCGCTGCCGTCCGAGGCCGCCGAGAAGGCTCCGGTGGGCGGCCTGGGCGCGCTGCTGCGCTGGAAGTGACCCGGGCCCCCGGCCGCGTCCGCGTCAGCGGGCCCGCTCCACCCGCCGTTCGTCCCAGACCGGCTCCGGCGTCTCGCGGACCCGGCCGTCGCTGCCGAAGACGAGGTAGCGGTCGAAGGACCGGGCGAACCAGCGGTCGTGGGTGACCGCGAGGACCGTGCCCTCGAAGCCCTCCAGGCCCTCCTGGAGGGCTTCGGCCGATTCCAGGTCGAGGTTGTCGGTCGGCTCGTCGAGCAGCAGGGCGGTTACGCCCTGGAGTTCCAGCAGGAGGATCTGGAAGCGGGCCTGCTGGCCGCCGGAGAGGCGGTCGAAGGTCTGCTCGGCCTGCTGGGTCAGTTCGTAGCGGCGCAGGCGCGACATGGCGGCGCCCCGGTCCTGGGAGTGTTCCGTCCACAGGATGTCCAGCAGGGTGCGGCCGAGCAGTTCCGGGTGGGCGTGGGTCTGCGCGAAGTGTCCGGGCACGACGCGCGCGCCGAGCTTCCAGTTCCCGGTGTGCGCCACGTCGTCGCCGGCGAGGAGGCGCAGGAAGTGCGACTTGCCGGAGCCGTTGGAGCCGAGGACGGCGACCCGTTCGCCGTAGAAGACCTCCAGGTCGAAGGGTTTCATCAGGCCGGTGAGTTCCAGTTGCTCGCAGGTGACGGCGCGCACGCCGGTGCGGCCGCCCTTCAGGCGCATCCTGATGTCCTGCTCGCGCGGCGGCTCGGGCGGCGGTCCGGCCTCCTCGAACTTGCGCAGCCGGGTCTGGGCGGCGGCGTAGCGGGACGCCATCTCATGGCTGACGGCGGCTGCCTGACGGAGCGTCAGGACCAGCTTCTTCAGTTGCGCGTGCTTCTCGTCCCAGCGGCGGCGCAGCTCCTCGAAGCGGGCGAATCGCTCGCGCCGGGCCTCGTGGAAGGTGGCGAAGCCGCCGCCGTGCATCCAGGCGTCGGCGCCCGCGGGACCCGGCTCCAGGGAGACGATCTTCTGCGCGGCGCGGGAGAGGAGTTCGCGGTCGTGGGAGACGAAGAGGACCGTCTTGCGGGTCTCCTTCAGCCGCTCCTCCAGCCAGCGCTTGCCGGGCACGTCGAGGTAGTTGTCCGGTTCGTCGAGCAGCAGCACCTCGTCGGTGCCGCGCAGCAGCGCCTCCAGGACCAGCCGCTTCTGCTCGCCGCCGGACAGGGTGCTCACCCGCCGCCACTGGGCCTTGTCGTAAGGGACGCCCAGCGCGGCGGTGGTGCAGATGTCCCACCGGGTCTCGGCCTCGTAGCCCTGGGCCTCGGCCCAGTCGGCGAGGGCCTGCGCGTAGCGCATCTGGGCGGCTTCGTCGTCGACCGTCATGATCGCGTGCTCGGCGGCGTCGACGGCGCGGGCGGCCTCGCGGATGCGGGGCGGTGCCACGGACACGAGCAGGTCGCGCACGGTCGTCTCGTCCCGGACGGAGCCGACGAACTGCCGCATCACCCCGAGGCCGCCGCCGACGGTGACGGTCCCGCCGTGCGGTTTCAGCTCCCCCGCCAGCAGGCGCAGCAGGGTGGTCTTGCCCGCTCCGTTGGGTCCGACGAGGGCCACGACGGCCCCCTCCCCCACGCGGAAGGACACGTCGCCGAGCAGTGCCCTCCCGTCGGGAAGGTAGTACTCCAGGTGCGCGGCTTCGAGGTGACCCATGGGTACGGATTCTGCGGCCCCGGGCGCGCCCCGGGCAAACCGATTAGCCGCACCGCGCCCGGCGCGGGGTCCCGCGGGGCGCGCCACCGGCAGGAAACGCCGTCCGCAGGGTATGCGGGAGCCATGAGCCCCGACGTAGACCTCACCGCCCTCACGCCCGGCCCGCACCCGGTCCGCAACGGCTTCCTTCGCTGGGACCAGCGTGCGTTCGAGGCCGTCGCCTCTCGTACGTGGCCCGGCGCCGATCCTCTGCTGCCCCGGCTGAGCCGCAGCGCCAACCACGGCGTCCTGTGGTTCGCGGCGGCCGCCGCCCTGGCCGCGTCCCGCACGCCGAGGGCCCGCCGGGCCGCCGCCCGGGGCATCGCCTCGCTGAGCCTGGCCTCGCTGACGATCAACACCCTCGGCAAGCGCTCGGTCCGCCGGGCCCGCCCCGTCCTCGACCCGGTGCCGCTGGTCCGGCAGCTGAAGCGGCAGCCGATCACGACGTCCTTCCCGTCCGGGCACGCGGCGTCGGCCGCGGCGTTCGCGACCGGTGTCGCGCTGGAGTCCCCGGCCTGGGGGGCGGCGGTGGCCCCGGTGGCCGCCGCGGTCGCCCTGTCCCGGGTGTACACCGGCGTCCACTTCCCGAGCGACGTCCTGGCCGGTGCGGCCCTCGGCGCGGGCGCCGCCTTCGCCGTACGGGGCATGGTGCCCACGCGGGCCCAGCTGACCCCGCCGGCCCGGCCGCGTGCCGAGCTGCCGGCGCTCCCCAAGGGCGAGGGTCTGGTGATGGTGGCCAACGTCGGCTCGGGCACCTCGGACCGGGTGCGGGCGCTGTGCGACGCGCTGCCCGACGCGGAGGTCGTCGAGTGCGAGCCGAAGGACGTCCGGTCGGAGCTGGAGCGGGCCGCGGGCCACGCCCGGGTGCTCGGTGTGTGCGGCGGCGACGGCACGGTGAACGCGGCCGCCGAGATCGCCCTGCGGCACCGGCTCCCGCTGGCGGTCCTGCCCGGCGGCACCCTCAACCACTTCGCCTACGACCTCGGCGTGGAGGACGTACGGGACCTGTGCCGGGCGCTGGAGCGGGGCGAGGGCGTGCGGGTGGACGTGGGCCGGTTCGTCTCGGGCGGGCGGCGCGGCATCTTCCTGAACACCTTCAGCCTCGGCGTCTATCCGGAGCTGGTGCGCGAGCGGGAGCGCTGGTCGTCGCGGATCGGCGGCTGGCCGGCCGGGGTGGTCGCGGCGGTGCGGGTGCTGCGGGCCGACCGGCACCCGCTGGAGGCCGAGGTACGGGGCCGCAGGCGGCCGCTGTGGATGCTGTTCGCGGGCAACGGCACGTACCACCGGCGGGGCATCGCGTCGGGCCGCCGGCTCGACCTGGCGGACGGCCAGCTGGACGTGCGGGTGGTGCACGGTGGCCGCCGGCCGGCGCTGCGGCTGCTGTCCGCGGCCCTCGCGGGTCCGCTGACGCGCTCTCCGGCCCACGCGGCGGTGCAGGTGGGCCGGCTGCGGCTGTCCGGTGTCGCGCCGGGCACGCTGATGGCGTTCGACGGCGAGCTGACCGAGACCGAGGGCGACCTGACGCTGGAGAAGCTCCCCGAGGCGCTCACGGTGTACCGGCCGCTGCCCGGGGAGGGGCTCGGGCTCCTCTCCTGACGTACCGCTGCCCGGCGGAGGGGCGGCTCCTGGGGCGGCTCCTCTCCAGACGCATGGTCCGCATTGTGATACGCCGGTCTCATAATGCGGCCGACGGGCGTACGGTGACCGCATGGTCGGGACAGCCGGGAGAGGGGCCACCATGCCGGAACCGCGGGAGACCGCCGTCTACACGCACGGACACCACGAGTCCGTGCTCCGCTCGCACACCTGGCGCACCGCCGCCAACTCCGCCGCCTACCTGCTGGGGTCCCTGAAGCCCCACATGCGGATCCTGGACGTCGGCTGCGGCCCGGGCACCATCACTGCGGACCTGGCGGCACTGGTCCCGGACGGACACGTCACCGGCGTGGACCGGGCCCCGGAGATCGTGGAGCGGGCCCGGGCCACGGCGGCCGGGCGGGGGCTCACCAACACCGACTTCGCGGTCGCCGACGTGCACGCGCTGGACCACCCGGACGACACGTTCTGCGTGGTCCACGCCCACCAGGTGCTCCAGCACGTGGGCGACCCGGTGCGGGCCCTGCGCGAGATGAGGCGGGTCACCAGGCCGGGCGGCATCGTCGCCGTCCGCGACTCGGACTACGGGGCGATGACCTGGTACCCCGCCTCCCCCGGCATGGACGACTGGCTCGACCTGTACCACCGGGTGGCCCGGGCCAACGGGGGCGAGCCGGACGCCGGACGCCGGCTGAAGGCATGGGCGCGGGAGGCGGGCTTCACGGACGTCACGGCGACCTCCGCGACCTGGACCTTCAGCACGCCCGGGGAACGGGAGTGGTGGAGCGGGCTGTGGGCGGACCGCACCCTGGCGTCGGCGTACGCCGAGCGGGCCACCGAGGGCGGGCACGCGACGGCACAGCGGCTGCGGGCCGTCTCGGCGGCCTGGCGGGAATGGGGACGGCAGCCCGACGGCTGGTTCAGTGTCCTGCACGGGGAGATCCTGTGCCGAAAGGAGACCGCGTCCACGCCTGATCGTTGAATTCCGGGAAACCAGTACGACAGGAGGTGATCCATTATGGTTCCGCTTCTGCTCGTACTGCTTCTCGTCATCGTTCTTTTCGGCGCGGGATTCGCCGTGGAGATCCTGTGGTGGATCGCTGCCGCGGTTCTGGTCCTGTGGCTGCTGGGCTTCCTGGCCCGTGGGACCACGGCCGGCGGCGGCAGGGGCCGCTGGTACAGGTGGTGAACTGGTACAGGTGGTGAACTGGTACAGGTGGTGAACTGGTACAGGTGGTGAACTGGTACAGGTGGTGAACTGGTACAGGTGGTGAACTGGTACAGGTGGTGAACTGGTACAGGTGGTGAACGCACACACCACGTCGGACAACACTTCGCGACGAGGCCGCTGCCCCGGGAGGTTCACTCCCGGGGCAGCAGCGGTCCCAGCGGCCCGAGGTCCAGGTTCAGGTCCTCGGGCCGCAGGCCGTACCGGTCCCGCAGTTCGGTCATGCGGTCGTCGAGGAGCATCAGGGTCAGCCCGATCCGCTCCTCCTGCTCCTCGCTCAGGTCGCCCTCGTCGAACCGGCGCAGCGCCTGCCGTTCCATGAGCTGGCGCAGCAGCTCGACGACGGTCAGCACCAGCTTGATCAGGTCGCGCTCGACGGTGTCGGGTTCGAGTTCGAGGCGCTTGCGGGGCTCGGAAGGTTCGCTCACATCACTCACGTCAGTCCCCGAACGGTGAGGGAACGTTGCGGTTGACCGAGCTGATCAGCGCGTTCAGGTCGATGCGGACCAGGTCGACGTCCGCGATGCGCAGGGTGAGGTCGCCGCTGATGACGACGCCGCCGGCCAGCAGCCGGTCGAGCAGGTCCACGAGGGCGACCTCACGGCGTTCGACGACGGTCACGATCCCTCCCCCTTGTCCGGGCTCTCCTCGCCGGCGAAGGAATACGCCGCCCAGGGGCCGGTGAGTTCCACGCGAATTCCGGGGGAGTCGTCCTTCGTCCCGTCCACCGTCTCCACGAATTCCTCGGACACGTCGCGCCGCACCAGATAGGCGGCGTTGAGCACGTTCCGTCCGGCGGCACCGGACAGACCGGGATTCTGCGGGGCGTGCAGCCGCGCGTCGTCGGCCCGGGCGGACAGCGTCTCGTGCAGGCGCGTGGCGAACCGCTCGGCCCTGTTCCACAGGTCCTCGTTCGCCCGCGTCCGCTGGCGGCGCTGCCGCAGGTAGTCCCGGCCCGAGGCGGGTTTCGGGGCGGGCTCGGCCTGCTCGGCGGCCCCCTCGCTCCCGGCCTCGACGTAGACCTTGACGCCCCACTCCACGCGCCCGTCCAGCCGGTCGAGCGTGCGCAGGAAGGACTCACGCCGCTCCTCCATCATCACGCGCACGCCGCTGTCGTCACGGAAGACGGTGGCCAGCCGGAGCGGCAGCGGGGTGGTGACCGCGGTGAGCGCGTCGATGACCTGCTGGTGGGCGCGGGCGGTCCCGGCGAGCCAGTCCAGATCCTCCAGGTGGGCGCGCAGCGCCTCCTCGGAGAAGTCCGCCTCGGGCACATGGCTGACGACGGCCACCAGGTCGCCGTGGGCCAGCAGCCGGGGCGGGTCGCCCGCGACCCCGGCCAGCTGGGACTGGAGGGCCGCGCCGAACGGCCGGCAGACGGCGTAGACGTACCGCAGTCCGCTCATGCTTCCTCCCTCGGGACGCGGCCCGGGTCCAGCTCGCGCAGGCGCTCACGCAGTGCCGCGTTCTCCCGGGTCAGCTCGTCGTGCCGCGCCCGCGAGGACAGCGCGGGGTCGCTCTCCCACCAGTCGATGCCCATCTCCTTGGCCTTGTCGACGGAGGCCACCACGAGCCGAAGCTTGATCGTGAGCAGCTCGATGTCGAGCAGGTTGATCTTGATGTCGCCGGCGATGACGACGCCCTTGTCGAGCACCCGTTCCAGGATGTCGGCGAGGTTGGCGCTCTGTCCCTGGCCGCCGTAGGGATCGGGCAGCCGGCTGGGCGTGGTCATCGCGCGCTCCCGCGGTGGGCGTCCTCGTGGTCGTCACGGGGCGCGTCGTCGTCCTCGGCGGACTCGTCGGCTTCCTCGTACTCCTCGTACTCGCCCTCGGGCTCCTCCTCGTACTCTTCTTCGGGCTCCTCCTCGTACTCGGCGTCCGTCTCACCCTCCTCCTCGGCGTACGGGGCCTCCTCCTCGCTCTCGTCCGCCGCCTCGGAGTCCTCGTCCGACTCCCCGGACTCCCGGTCCCGCTCGGTGTCCTGCCCCTCCTGCTGCTCTTCCTGCTCGTCCCCTTCCCGGCCTTCCTGCTCCTGGCCTTCCTGCTCCGCCTGCTCCTCCTGCTCCTCCGCGACGGCGTCCTCGTGGCTGCGGACGACCTCGCCGTCGCGGATCTCCCCGCGCCAGCCGTCGTCCGCCTCGCCCTTGAGGGTGATGTGGCGGACGTAGTTCTTGAGGTCGAGGCGGGCCCGGCGGCCCTGGGCGCGCCAGATGTTGCCGGTCTTCTCGAAGAGGCCCTTGGGGTAGTACTCGATGACGAGGATCACGCGGGTGAGGTTGTCGGCGAGCTTGTGGAAGCTGACCACGCCCTTGGTGGAGCCCTTGGCCCCCTCCGACGTCCAGGAGATCCGGTCGTCGGGCACCTGCTCGGTGGTCTTCGCCTTCCAGCTGCGGTTGGACCAGAAAACCTTCAGCTGCCAGTCGGAGGACGTGTCGTCGGCGCGGTTCGCGCTCTTGACGCCCTTGGCGAAGGTGCTGAAGTCCTGGTACTGCGTCCACTGGTCGTAGGCCGTGCGCAGCGGCACACCCACGTCGACGTACTCGATGATGACGGTCGGCTTCTGGCCGCCGCCGCCCTTCTTCCGGCCCTTGCCGCCGGTCAGGTTCTTGAAGGCGCCGACGACGTTGTCCTTCACCTTGCCTGCGCCGACCTCGAACGCGGCCCGCATCGGGCTCTTGCCCTCGGCGAGCTTGCGTCCGCCGTCGAGGGCGAGCTTGGCGAAGCCGGGGCTCTTGCCCTCGGCGATGTCGTTCAGTTTGCCGGTGGTCTCGCCGAGCTTGGTGCCGACGCCGGTCAGCAGCCGCGTCGCCTGGGCGGCGAGGTAGTCCTGCACCTCCGCCTTCAGGCGGTCGGCCGCCTCGCTGCGGGCCACGTCGGCGATCGGGTTCTTCTTCGCCGCCTTGCCGGCCGTGGAGGCCGCGGAACCGAGGGTGTCGGTCATCGCTCACCACCGCCCTTCGACTGGCGGGGCCCGGCCCCGCGCGTGGCGTTCCTGGCGGCGGCGGTCTTCTTCCCGGCCGCCTTCTTGGCGGGCTGCGCCCGCTTCGCCGCGGCCTTCTTCGCCGGGGCCTTGGCGGCGGCCTTCTTCGCGGGGGCCTTCTTGACCGCCTTCCGCGCCTGGGGCGGGGCCTTCTTCGCGGCCCGCTCGTGCCGGGGCTCCTCGTGCTCCTCGTCCCCGTCACGGTCCCGGTCGTCGTCGCGCTCGTCCTCGTAGCGCCCGTCGTCCTCGTCCTCGTACTCCTCGTACGGCTCCGAGTCCTCCGAGTCCTCGGAGTCGCGGGAGTCGCGGGAGTCGTCGGAGCCGACGCCGGGCACCTGGGAGGTCACGCCGGACAGCTGGTCGCGCACCTCGGCGGTACGCCCGTGCAGACGGTCGGCGATCGCGTCTATCTGCCGCTCGACCAGAGCGCCCGAGGCCGCCTTGCCCACGCCCCTGAGGTCGGTGCGCAGCTGGTCCCCGATCTCCTTGAACTGCGGGTTGTTCTGCAACTGCGTGGAGACCAGCTCCGCGATCCCCTTGGGGGTCAGGTTCATCTTCTTGCCGGCCACCATCGTGCCGACGGCGACCGCGAGTTTCAGTTTCTTCGTGCGTCCCAGCAGATAGCCGGCCCCTACGGCGAGGCCGAGTCCCACTCGATTCATTGTGCCGTCCCGTTGCCCAATCCCGCGCTCGTGCGCGTAGCGGTCTCCAGCCGGTCCAGAAGCTCGTCCTCCTGTCGGTCGAACTCCTCCTCGGTGATCTCGCCGGCCTCCAACTGCTCCTCCAGGCGGGCTAGTTCGGCACGGACCGTGGCGGGGTCGTAGTAGATCCGCTCGGCCTCGTTCATGACCTGTCTGATGGCCCAGGCGCTGCCGCGCACCGGTGCGAACGGCAGCAGCAGGACCTCCGAGATCAGTCCCATGACGTCACTCCGCTCCGGCGTCCGCACCACCTGCCGCGGTCCCCGCGGGCTCGGCCGGGCCGGGCTCGACGAAGCTGTACGGCGGCAGCGGGCCGTTCACCCGCACCTCCAGGTGCGGCATCTCCGTGCGTGCCCGCTCCACGGCGGCCAGGAACTCCTCGGCCGAGTCCCGGCTCACCAGGAACGACACGTTGGCCAGCCATCCGGTGGACTCGGGACCCACGCTCACCGCGTCGGCGCCCGGCTCCAGGGCGCGCTCCAGCGCGGTCGCGTCGTCGGCCTCCTTGCCCTTGACGGCGGCCGCGACCATCTCGCCGAGGCGGATCTTGTCCTCGTAACTCCCGCCACCCGACTTGCGGTTGGCCTCGGCGAGGGCACGGATGTCCGGGTTCTCGGCCATCACGTGGTGCAGGACGGCCTCCTCGACGTGGTTGGCCTTGATGTTGTACTCGACCCGGCCGTCCAGCGCGCCGAGCCGCTCCTTGTAGTGCTCGGCCCGCTCGGCGAGCACCCCGGTGACCGCGCCGTCGTCCGGCGCGACGCTGCCGAAGCGCATCGGCAGGACACAGCCGGCCACGCCCGCCTCGCTGAGCACGTTCTGGTGGGCGAGCAGTTCCCTGCGCTTGGGCCGCAGCCCCTCGGGCGCGTCGCTGACGACGGCCGACAGCTCGCCCGCGTTCAGGATCCGCACCTCGCTGTCGCCGACGCCGGTCAGGCCCTCGGGAAGCGCGGGGTGCGATGCGGCGGTGATGCCGTAGACGTACGTACTCACTCCTGCTCCTCCTTCCGGCGCGAGGGCGCGGCCTTGCGGGCACGCGGACGCGACGAGGTCTCGCCCTCTTCACGGGCCTGCTTGAACGCGTCGGAGATCGTCTCGGCGGCGCCGGACAGGGCCCCCTTGGACTTGCCCTTGGCACCGGACTCGGTGATCGAGCCGACCAGGTCGGGCAGGCCCGGGTCCTTGCGCGGCCCGGCCTCCAGGTCGAGGCGGTTGCACGCCTCGGCGAAGCGCAGGTAGGTGTCGACGCTGGCGACGACCACTCGGACGTCGATCTTCAGGATCTCGATGCCGACCAGGGAGACACGCACGAATGCGTCGATGACGAGCCCCCTGTCCAGAACGAGCTCGAGCACGTCGTAGAGGCCGCTGCTGCCGCCTCCGCCGCCGGACTGCTGTGCCGGTACGACAGTCATGCCGGTGATTCCTCCATCGTGTGTGTGGGTGCGGGATGCGCCGCGGTGGGTCCGGTCGGACGGCCTAGCGGCCGCCGCGGCTGTCGGACCGGCCGCGCTCGTAACGCCGGACGCGCCGATAGCCCGTGAGCTGCCCCTCGGAGTCGAGCTCCACCTGGTAGCTCGCCATGAGACTCATCGTGTCGGGCACCCGCTCCAGCTCCGTCACCTCGACCTCCAGCGACCAGCCGTCCTCCGTCTGCTCGAAGGAGGACACGGTCTCCGCGGTCATGCCGGTCAGCTCCGCGAGCTGGGCGCGCGCCTCGCGCAGCACCTCCATCGGCCGGGGCCGACGCGGCTCCTGCGCGCCCCGAGCGCTTTGTCCCTTTTGCGCATTCTGATTCTCTTGTGACTTCTGAGACCTACGCGAACTCTGTGTTTTCTGTGAACTCTGTTGTGAGTCTTGTGATTCGGACGTGTTGTTCGTGTTCGACATGGCCACCTCCCCCTCCGTGTGGCCGCAAGTGTGTTCGCCAAACCTCCACGGGTGTCTGCATGTGCCACACGCCCGGAACCCCGTCCCCCCGCGGCCGCCTCAGCCGCGCAGGGCGTTCAGCCGGCGCCGGGCCGGGGCCAGCTCCCGGGGGCGGCTCATGATCCCGGCCCAGGGACGGGTGCGGGCCTGGTCGACCGCGTCCGCGACGGTCCAGCGGCGGGCGTGCAGGGCCGGGTCGTCCAGCTGGTCCCAGGAGACGGGGACGGCCACGGGGGCGCCGGGCCTGGCCCGGACGGTGAAGGGGGCGACCGCGGTCTGCGCGTAGGCGTTGCGCTGGATGTCGAGGTAGAGCCGGTCGCCGCGGTCCTTCTTGCGGGCGGCCGTGGTGAGCCGGCCGGGGTGGGCGGCGGCGAGCGTGTCGGCGACCTCCCGCGCGAACACCCGTACTCCGTCGAAGTCATGACGGCCCGTCAGCGGCACGACGACGTGGAGGCCCCGCGAGCCGGTGGTCATGAGGGCCGAGGGCAGCCTCAGCCGGTCGAGCAGTTCGCCCAGCAGCCGCGCGGCCTCCCGCACGGCCGCGAAGTCGTCGCCGGCCGGGTCGAGGTCGAAGACCATCCGGTCCGGCCGTTCGACCTGCCCGGTGCGCGACAGCCAGCGGTGCAGGGTGAGGGCGGCCTGGTCGGCGAGGTAGAGGAGGGTGGCGGTGTCGTCGCAGACGGTGTGGCGGACGGTGCCGCCCTCCTTGGCCACCTCGACCCGGCCGATCCAGTCCGGGTAGTGCTCCGGGGTGTTCTTCTGCATGAACCGCGGCCCGTCGACGCCGTCCGGGTGCCGCTCCAGCATCAGCGGGCGGCCCCGCAGGTGCGGCAGCATGAAGGGGGCGACGGAACGGTAGTAGTCGACGAGGTCGCCCTTGGTGTACTCCTCGGCACCGTCGTCCCCGCGGGGGAACAGCACCTTGTCCGGCCGGTGGACCTCCACGGTGCGCCGGCCGGTCCGGACGGTCCGTACGGCGTCCCCGCTCACGGGACGATCGCCTGCTCCACCAGCATCCGCGTGGCCGCCTCGATGGACTCGGCGTCGATCCCGGCGGCGTGCAGCTCCTCCGCCGGGGTCGCGGAGCCGGGCATCGTCCGGACGGCGAGCCGGACCAGGCGGGGCACGGGCCGTCCGTCGCAGAAGGCGTCGAGGACCGCGTCCCCGAGGCCGCCCTCCTGACGGTGGTCCTCCACGGTCAGCAGGCAGCCGGTGTCCTCGGCGGCCTGCCGCAGGGTGGCCCGGTCCACGGGCTTGACCGAGTACAGGTCGATCACCCGGACCCGGATGCCGTCCCGCCCCAGGGCGTCGGCCGCGGCGAGCGCCTCGTGCACGGTGACGCCGGCCGCGACCACGGTGAGCCGGTCGCGGTCGGAGGAGCGCAGGATCTTGCTGCCGCCGACGGGGAACTCCTCGTCGGGCCCGTAGATCACCTTGCTCCCGCCCCGCGAGGTGCGCAGATAGCGGATGCCCTCCAGACCGGCCATCTCGACGACGAGGCGGGCGGTCTGGTTGGCGTCGCACGGGTAGAGGACCGTCGAGCCGTGCACGGCCCGCATCATCGCGAGGTCCTCCAGGCCCATCTGGCTCGGCCCGTCCTGGCCGATGGCGACGCCCGCGTGGGAGCCGACCAGGCTGATGCCGGAGCCGGTGACCGAGGCCATCCGGACGAAGTCGTGCGCACGGGTCAGGAAGGCGGCGAACGTGGTGGCGAACGGCACCCAGCCGCGCGCCGCCATCCCCACCGCGGTCGCGACCATCTGCTGCTCGGCGATGTAGCACTCGAAATAGCGCTCGGGGTGCTCCTTGGCGAAGAACTCCGCGCGCGTGGAGTCGCCGACCTCGCCGTCCAGGGCGACGACGTCGCCGCGGGCGGTGCCGAGCGCGGCGAGCGCCTCACCGAAGGCGTTGCGGGTGGCGACCTCGTCGCCCTGGTCGTAGCGGGGCAGCTCGGTCTGCCCGGTGCCGGCGGAGTGCAGTGCCCGGGTGGCCGGCGGCTCCTGCACCCGCACCGCGAGGTCGCGCGGGCCGCCGAGTTCGGCGATCGCCTCCTCGGCCTCGGGCAGCGGCTTGCCGTGCTGGCCCTCGCGGTCCTCCACGGCCTCGACGCCCTTGCCCTTGAGGGTGCGGGCGATGATCGCGGTGGGCTGGCCCCTGGTCGACAGGGCCTCACCGTAGGCGCGGTCGACGGCGTCCACGTCGTGGCCGTCGATCTCGATCGTGTGCCAGTCGAAGGCCCGGAAACGGCGCGCGTACGCGTCGAGGTCGTGACCGTGCCGGGTCTGGCCGCGCTGGCCGAGGCGGTTGACGTCGACGATCACGGTGAGGTTGTCGAGCTGCTCGTACCCGGCGTGCTCGGCCGCCTCCCACACCGAGCCCTCCGCCATCTCGCTGTCGCCGCACAGCACCCACACGCGGTAGTCGGCGCGGTCCAGCCGCTTGCCGGACAGGGCGATGCCGACGCCGACGGGCAGGCCCTGGCCGAGCGAACCGGTGGCCGTCTCCACCCACGGCAGCCGCTGCGGGGTGGGATGGCCCTCCAGGCGGCTGCCGAGCTTGCGGAAGGTGAGCAGTTCCTCGTCGTCGATGGCACCGGCCGCCTTGTAGGCGGAGTAGAGGAGCGGCGAGGCGTGTCCCTTGGAGAGGACGAAGCGGTCGTTGCCGGGGTGGGCGGGGCGTTCGAAGTCGTAGCGGAGGTGGTTGGCCAGCAGTACGGCCATCAGGTCCGCGGCGGACATCGAGGACGTCGGGTGTCCGGAGCCCGCGGCGGCGGACGCCCGTACGCTGTCGACGCGCAGCTGCTGTCCGAGCTCGACGAGTTCACCGGTGTTCATGAGTCTCCTTCTTCGGCGCGCCGGTCGGTGCGCCGGACGGGGCCGGGGGCGATGTCGGGTCCGGGGGGCGGCTGGTCGGCCGGGGGTTCGGGACCGGGGTCGCGGGGCGCACCGGCGGACCGGACCGGGGCGTGCGTCCCGGGTGAGCGGGGCGGGGCACCGGGCTTCCCGGCCGCTCCGGTCCTTCCACCCGCTCCGGCCGTTCCACCTGCTCCGGCCCTTCCACCCGCTCCGGTCCCTTTCGCGGTCTCGCCGCCGGGTTGATTCTTGGCGGGCTCACCGCCGGGCTGGTTCTTGGCGGGCTCACCGCCGGGTTGATTCTTGGCGGGCTCACCGCCGGGCTGAGTCCTGGCGGCCTCGCCGCCACCCGGTCGGCGTGTGCCCGTCTCTCCCGTGTCGTCGTCGGAGCGGCTGCCGCCCGCCCGGCCGAGGGCGCCCGGCGGCGTGTCCGCCCGCACCCGCGCCACCTCCGGCGACGCCGACTCCAGGGGCACGGACCAGGACCGTACGAGGCCCAACTGCACCGCCTGCCGGGGCAGTACCGCGTCGAGGAGCCAGTCCGCGGCGACCCGGACGCGGTTGCCCGGCATCGCCGCGAGATGGTAGCCGCGGGTGACCGCGCCCGCCGCCGGGCCGGACATCGGCACCCCCAGCGGATTGGCGGCGGCCTTCGCCCCGCCCAGGTCGACGACGAAGCCCATGTCCCGGTGGCGGTAGACCCGCCGCTCCCCGACGCCGAGCGACGCGGCGACGTTGTGGGCGCAGACCTTGCCGTGCCGCCAGGCGTGCTGCGCGGTCATCGGCGTGTACTGGCCGGGCTGGTGCAGGTCGGGCACGGCGGCCACGTCACCGCACGCGAACAGCTCGGGCCGCCCCGGCACCTGGAGGTGGGGGTCGACCAGCAGCCGGCCGCGTTCCATGGGCAGTCCCAGGGACTGAACGAGGGGGTCGGGCCGCACACCGACGCACCACACCAGGGTGCGCGTGTCGACACGCGTGCCGTCGGTCAGCAGGACCCCGTCGTGCGTGGCCTCCTTCACGGAGGTCCCCATCCGCACGTCGACGCCCCGCTGGCGCAGCACTCGCTCGGCGGTGCGGGAGAGCCGCTCGTCCATCTCCGGCAGCACCCGTTCCGCCACGTCCAGCAGCATCCAGCGGGGCCGCATGCCGGTGCGCATCGGGTGCTTGCGGACCTGCGCGTCGGTGTACATCTGGCCGTGCGCGGCCACCTCGGTGCCGGTGTACCCGGCGCCGACCACGACGAAGGTGCACCGGGCGGCGCACTCCGCGCGGTCGCCGGCCGCGGCGGCCAGTTCCACCTGCCGGGTCACGTGGTCGCGCAGGTACAGCGCCTCCGGCAGCCCGCGGAATCCGTGGGCGTGCTCGGCGACCCCGGGGATGGGCAGCAGCTTGTTGACGCTGCCCGCGGCGAGCACCAGCCGGTCGTAGGACAGGGTGCCCTCGCCGCCCTCCGGGCCGGTGTAGTGCACCGTGCGCCCGTCGAGGTCGATGCCGTCGGCCTCGCCGAGCACCAGCCGTACGCGGGGCAGGGTGGCCGACAGGGACACGCTGACCCGGCGGGGTTCCAGGATCCCGGCGGCGACCTGGGGCAGCAGGGGCAGGTAGAGGAAGTAGTCGGTCGGGTTGAGCAGGGTGATGTCGGCCTGGTGCCGGGTGAGCCGGGACAGGGTGCGGGCCGTCCGGTACCCGGCGAAGCCGGCGCCGACGATCACGATGCGGGGTCGGCTCACGGTTCGCCTCCGGGCTGTCGCGTACCTCGTGAGCCTTCCGCGTCCCCCTGGCCGGGGCGGCCAAACGTCCGCCGGCCCCGTGCGGAGGCCCGACGCCGGGTCCCGCCGAGCCGCGCGACCGCCGGTTTTCGCACCCCCGCCCGGGTACCCGGCCCCGGTCCCGACCCGTCCGACGTCCCGGAGGCAACCCCCCATGCCCGAGTACGGCTATTTCCTCTCGTGCGAGCAGTACGGTCCCGCGGAGCTGATCGAGCAGGCGCGGATGGCCGAGCAGGCCGGATTCCAGGCCCTGTGGATCTCGGACCACTACCACCCCTGGAACGGCGAGCAGGGGCAGAGCCCGTTCGTGTGGTCGGTGATCGGCGCGCTGTCCGACGCGGTGTCCCTGCCGGTCGAGACCGCGGTGACCTGTCCGACCGTGCGCATGCACCCGGCGGTGGTGGCCCAGGCCGCGGCGACCAGCGCGGTGATGACCGACGGCCGCTTCCGGCTCGGCGTCGGCACCGGCGAGGCGCTCAACGAGCACATCCTCGGCGACGCCTGGCCGGCCGCGCACGTACGCCTGGAGATGCTGGAGGAGGCCATCCTGGTCATGCGCCGACTGTTCACCGGCGAGGAGGTCAACCACCACGGCACGCACTACACGGTGGAGAACGCCCGCCTGTACACCGTCCCGGACGAGCCCGTGCCGATCGACATCTCCGGTTTCGGCCCGGCGGCGACCAAGCTGGCGGCCCGTGTCGGCGACGGCTACATCACGATGATGCCGGACAGTTCGATGGTGGAGCAGTACCGCAAGGGCGGAGGCGGCGGGAAGCTGGTCAGCGGCGGCACCAAGGTCTGCTACGACACCGACCGGGACGAGGCGGTGCGGACCGTGCACCGGCTGTGGGCCAACGAGCTGCTGCCGGGCGAGCTGGGCCAGGTGCTGCCCTCCCCCAAGCACTTCGAGCAGGCGCAGACCCTGGTCACCGAGGACATGGTCCGGGACAACCGCGTGTGCGGCGACGACGCCGACGAACACGTGGCGCAGCTCAGGCAGTTCGCCGACGCCGGCTTCGACCGGGTCTACGTCAACCAGATCGGTCCCGACCTGCGCGGCTTCTTCGACTTCTACCGGACGAAGGTGCTGCCGCAGCTCCAGCGGAGGGCCTGACGCCGGCGCGCGAACGCCCCCGGACGCGGGTCCGGGGGCGTTGTCGCGTTGTGGCGTTGTGGCCTTGCGGCCTTGGGGCGTTGTGGGGTTTGTCGTGGCCGGGTCAGCCACGGCCGTGCGGGGCCTCGGGGCCGGTGTCGTCCGGGCGCGGCGCCGCCGGTCCGGTGCCGCCCGGTGCGGGCGTGCCCGCACCCGGTGCGCCGGTCGCTCCGCCGGCGCCACCGGGCGCGACGGGCGGCATCGGCGGGTAGGGCATGCCGAGTCCGCTCGGCGGCCCGCCCGGGGCGGTGCCCCCGAGGGCGCGGTCCGGCCCGTCGGCGTGGCCGGCCCCCGGTCGGGCCGCGCCACGCAGCAGGTACGCCACGACGCCCAGCAGGACGGCCGTGATCAGGGCGGCGGCCCAGGCGGGCAGGACGACGGCGAGGGCGAGGCCCACGGTGAGCGCGAGGGCGGCGCCCGCGTACAGGGCGGCGGCACCGGAGGCGGCGTACAGGGTGGCCTTGCGGCGCTGCTTCCGCGTCTGTTCCCGCAGCTCGTCGCGCACGGTCTCGCGTGCCACCTGCGCCAGTTCGTCGACCAGATGCTTGTCCAGGTGTTCCAAGTGATCCATGCGGTCCATGGGTTGCGGGTACCCGCGAGCGCGCCGTCCATGGGCGGGACGGCGGGCCCGGGCCCGTCACGGCCAACTAGGCTCGTCCGCATGGACATTCTGGGAGCCACACTGCGCGTGTACGTCGACGACCTGGACAAGGCGATCCCCTTCTACGAGGGTCTGGCCGGTGCCCCGGCCCTCCGCTTCGAACGCGGCGGCGTGCAGGTCGCCGCCGTCGGCTGCTTCCTGCTGATGAGCGGACCCGAGTCCCAGCTCGAGGTGTTGCGCAAGGTGGCGGCGACGATCGCCGTGACGGACGTCGAGGAGACCGAGCGCGTCCTCACCTCGCTGGGCGGGGACGTCATCGCCGGCCCGGTCCCGACACCCGCCGGCCGCAACCTGATCGCCCGTCATCCGGACGGTGCGATCTACGAGTACGTGGACCGGCGGGGATAGCGGACGGGAGGCCCGGGGCCGGGCGGGCTCACCCCCCGTCCGGCCGCATCCGGAAGTCGTGCCGGGCCGGGAGCGGTTCGTCGCCGAGCCGGGACCACAGCCGGCCGATGCTCTCCGCGCCCTCCCGCAGGTCGGCGACCTCGAAGCCCTCGTCGAACACGGCCCGCGCCTCCTCGCGCCGGCCCTCGGCGGCCAGCAGCTCCGCCTCGATCAGCCGGAACCGGCCGCGGGCCCGGGTCGCGGGGTGCAGCCGCTCCCACACGGACCGGGCGTCCGCCGTGCGGGACACCGCGAGCAGCGCCTCGATCGCCTCGCGGCCGAGCGCGGCGGCGACGGCCGTCCACCGCGTGTCGTCGACGGTGTCGCCGGCCGTGTCCTCGGCCGTGCCGTCGGCGCGGGAGCCCGTCCCCGTCCCTTCTCCTCCCCCGCCCCGCTGCTCGCGCAGCCGCTCGCACAGGTCGTCGAAGGCCTCGGCGTACCGGTCGGCGGCCCGCTCGTGGTGGCCGTCCTCCTGGTCGGCGACGGCGAGGCAGCGCAGCAGCGGCCAGCGTACGGCGGCCGTCTGGAGCCCGCGCTCCCAACTGCGCACCGCCTGCGCCCGGTCGTCGCCGTGCCACTGGGCGACGCCGAGGTGGTACTCGGCGTCCGGGGTGGCGGCCGTGGTCTCCAGCATGTCCCGCCAGGGCCGGGCGACCAGCGTGTCTCCGGGCGGCGCGTGGTGCTCGGGGCCGGGCAGGGAGCCCGTGCGCAGCAGGTGCAGCCAGGGCCGCTGCGCGTCACCGAGGGTGTCCTCCTCGAAGGGCGTGCCGGGCAGCTTCCAGTCCGCGCGCAGCACTTCGAGCGCGCCCCAGCCCGACCCGGTGGCGAGACGCTCCCCGGGTTCGGCGTCGGCGTAGGACTGCCAGGCGCGGTACGCCGCTTCGACGCCGGCGCGCGGCAGGACCTCCTCCAGCCGGTCCTCGGCTTCGCGCAGTACGGTGTGCCACGCGCCGTCGGGTGTCGCGTCGAGCGGTCCGTACGCCTCCAGCCACGACACCTCGCCCTCCGCCGCCAGCTCGACGTGCTCCAGCTGGGTGCGGGCGAGCCCGGCCTGGATCTCGCAGTAGCCGCCGGTGCCGGGCTCGGTGAGCCACTCCTGCCAGCGGCGTCCGCCGGGTCCCGTGCCCCACACGAACAGCTTGCGGCCGCGCAGGGCGTCGGTGGAGGTCTGCGCCAGCCCGTGGCCGTGCTCGTCGAGGGCGGCGATCCAGCGGCGCCGGCCGTCGGGCACCTCGTAGAAGTAGTCGGCTGGGTACGTGCTGTTGAGCGGGTACGTCCGGTCGGCTCCGTCGTACGACGGGACGGGCACGCGGCGCAGTCGCCGCTCGTAGCCGAAGAGCCAGGCCTCGTCGGCCGGGGCGAGGACGCGACGCTCCTCGGGCACGGCGGTGTTGGACCACCAGTACGTCGGCACCGGGCGCTCGTGCGGGTTGCGGATCCGGACGCCGACGTACAGGAAGTCGGAGCCCTCCGGCAGCCACAGGTCGACCTGGAAGGGCAGGTCGCGCAGCCGCTCCCACTCCCACAGGCGGAGCATCTCTCCCCCACTGCCCGAAGGGCCCGGGAGGTGCCCCCGGCCGTCGGGGGCGGGTACGCGGGCGGCGTGCACCGGTGAGCAGGAGAGGGTGGTGTGGCCGGTCGCGCCGATGTTCCATTCGATGCCGCCCGAGAACCAGGCGCCGTTCAGGGCGAAGTTGGCGGGCTGGAGCACGGGGTTGGCGTAGAGGAGTTCCCGGTCCGTCGGCTTGTGGTGGAGGGAGGCGACGCGGCCGCCGAGGCCGGGCAGCACGGTGACCCGCAGCCGGTCGTTCTCGATCACGAGGGCCTCGACCTCACGCGGCTCGCGCACCCGGTCGTAGCCGTCGCGGACCCGCACCGGCAGCAGGCTGCGCAGCGGCTCGTAACCGACCTGGCGGGCCATGTCGCGCGGCAGGCCGGCCCGGTCGCGCGCGTCGACGCGGTGGGCCTCGCCCAGGGGGCGCAGGGGCGGCAGCGGGTTGTCCGGCCCCAGGGGCGCGGCGGGCAGGGTCAGTACCTCACGTCGGATCGTCGTCACGCTGCCCATGGAAGCCGCTCTCCGGTGCCGTGAACAGGGGCTCCGTCGGTCACGTTCGCGGCGAGGTGGCTCATGTCCGGTTCTGGGGAGCGGCGCGGCGGACGGCGACGGACCCGGGCAGGGGAGGTCAGCCGGACGTCACGCTCTCGGCGGTGATCGCCCAGCGCTGGTGGTCGCGCCAGGCGCCGTCGATGTAGAGCATCCGCGGTGAGAAGCCCTCCAGGTGGAAGCCGCAGGCGCGGGCCAGCGCGATGGAAGCGGCGTTGCCCGGCTGCACGTTGATCTCCAGCCGGTGCAGCCGCATCGGCCCGAAGGCGTACCGCACGACGAGGTCCAGCCCTTCGCGCATCAGCCCGCGTCCCGCCGCGTGAGCGAAGGCGCCGTAGCCGAGGGCGCCGCTGAGGAAGGCGCCCTGGACGATGTTGTTGATGTTGACGAACCCGGCGATGGCTCCGCCACCCGCCCCGCCCGCGTGCTCCCCGCCGCCACCCGCCCCGCCCGCGTGCTTCTCGCAGACCAGGAAGCCGGCCTTGGATGGGTCCTCGATCAGGCGGGCCGCGTACGCCTCGTAGGCCCGGAGGCTGTCCGGCGGGAAGAGCCACGGATGGTGCAGGTCCTTGCTCTCCCGGGCGCGGGCGGTGAACTCGGCGCCGTCCTCCAGGGTGAAGTGACGTATGCCCACGCGAGGGCCCTCGGCGAGGTGTCGGGTCGGGATGTGCGGCATGGCGCCAGCCTACGACGCCGCACCGCCGCGCGCGGGGCGTCGTCAGCGCAGCGCCGGCCGGTCCAGGGTCAGGGTGCCCGCGTCCGCGTCGAGCCGCGCCGGCACGCCGAACGGGACGGTCAGGGCCCCCTCGCAGTGCCCGAACCCGAAGTCCTCGACGACCGGGACCCCGAGTCCGCCGAGCCGGTCGGCCAGCATCGGGCGCAGCCGCTCGGCGGGGTCGCAACGGTCCCACGAACCGAGCAGCACCCCGCCGACCCCGTCGAGCCAGCCGGCCCGCAGCAACTGGGTGAGGTACCGGTCCAGCCGGTAGGTCTCCTCCCCCACGTCCTCCAGGCACAGCAGTCCGCCCCGCGCGGAGGGCCGGGCGTACCGGGTGCCCAGTTCGGCGGCGAGCAGGGAGAGGCAGCCGCCGAGGGTGACGCCCCGCGCCCGGCCGGGGACCAGGGGGGTGCCGCCGGAGGCGATCACGCGGACGGTCTCCGGGGCGAACAGGGTGGCTCTGAGGTGCTCCTGTGCCCGCGCGTTCTTGAGGAAGTCGATGCCCGCCGCCATCGGTCCGTGCAGGGTGACCAGGCCCAGCCGGGTGGCGAACGCCTCGTGCAGCGCGGTGATGTCGCTGAAGCCCACGAGGACCTTGGGTCCGGCCGCCCGCATGGCCGGCCAGTCGAGCAGGTCGGTCACGCGCTGGGCGCCGTACCCGCCGCGGGCGCACAGCACCGCGTCCACGGCCGGGTCGCACCAGGCGGCCTGCAGGTCGGCGGCCCGGTCGGCGTCGGTGCCCGCGAGGTAGTCGAAGGCGGGGTGCCGGTCCAGGACGTGCGGGGCGACGACCGGGTCGAGGTCCCAGCCGCGCAGCACGTCCAGGCCCGCCTGGAGCCGCTCCTCGGGCACGGGCCCGCTGGGCGCCACGACGGCCACCCGGGCGCCGGGGGCGAGCCGGACCGGCCGTGTCAGTTCCCGTACCTCGCCGGGCTCCCCGGTTGTGCTCACTTCGTCAGCTCCAGGGTCGGCACGCCGGGCGGGTGCAGCCCGAAGACCTGCGCGTAGAGGGAGAGTTCGGCCTCCAGGGCGCGCACCATCGTCTCCGCCCGGCGGAAGCCGTGGCCCTCGCCCTCGAAGGTGAGGTAGGCGTGCGGGACGCCCCGGCCCGCCGCGCGGGCGAGGAACCGCTCGCACTGCGCGGGCGGGCAGATCACGTCGTCCAGCCCCTGGAGCAGCAGGAACGGCGCGGTGACCCGGTCGGCGTGCTCGGCGGGCGACCGCTCGGCGTACCGGTCGGGCACCTCGGCGTACGGGCCGATGAGGCTCTCCAGGTACTGCGACTCGAAGTCGTGGGTTCCGCCCGACGCCCATCCGGTCAGGTCGAGCACGGGGTAGATGATGGTGCCGCAGGCGTACACGTCGGTCGTGGCCAGCGAGGCGGCGGCCGTCCAGCCGCCCGCGCTGCCGCCGCGCACGGCGAGCCGCGCCCGGTCCGCGGTGCCCTCGTCGGCCAGGGCCAGGGCGACGGCGGCGCAGTCCTCGACGTCGACGACTCCCCACTGCTCGCGCAGCCGGTCCCTGTATGCGCGCCCGTAGCCGGTGGAGCCGCCGTAGTTCACCTCGGCGACGCCGATGCCGCGCGAGGTGAAGTAGGCGATCTCCAGGTCCAGCACCAGGGGCGAGCGGCTGGTGGGGCCGCCGTGCGCCCAGATCACGTACGGCGGCAGCTCGCCGTCCGGCGCGCGGCAGCCGGGGTGGCGTGGCGGGTGGACGTGGGCGTGGATCTCGCGCCCGTCCGGACCGGTGAAGACGCGGCTGAGCGGCTCGGGGTAGTACGCCGGGTCCACGGCGTCGACGTGGGGCGCGCCGATCACACGGGTGCGGCCGGTACGGGCATCCAGTTCGAGCACCTCGCAGGAGCTGCGCGGGCTCGCGCCGACGGCCACCACACGCTCGCCGTGGGCGGCGAGGGTGCTCACGTACTCGGTCCAAGGGCCGGCCGCGTCGACGACGTCACCGGTCTCGGGGTCGAGTATGCCGAGGGCGGTGGCGCCGCGGCCGTGCACGACGGCGATCAGGCCGTTGTCCAGCGGGGCGAACCAGCGCTGACCGAGCTTCCACAGCGGCCCGCCGAACTCCTCCTCGCGGGCGCACAGGGGGGTGCCGTCGCGGTAGAGGTTCCACCAGCCGGTGCGGTCGGAGGCGTACAGCAGGGAGCCGTCCGGGGCCCAGTCCACCTGGGCGATGGACTCCTCAGGCCCTCCGCCGACGGTCCGGGCGTCCAGGAACGTGCCCTCGGCGCCGATCTCGGCGACGACCAGCTCGGTGCCGTCCCACGGCATGCGCGGGTGGTCCCAGGCGAGCCAGGCCGCGCGCCGGCCGTCGGGCGAGACACGGGGCCCGGTGACGAACCGGTGCCGCTCGCCGGTGAGTTCGCGCACCGCGTCGCGGTCGTCGGCCGCCGAGCCGTCCAGCGGCACCGCCACCGGGACCCGGCGCACGTCGGTGGGCCCGTCACCGGTGAACTCCTCCAGGACGCACCACACCTCGCCGCGCTCGGCCCGCAGGTCGGGCTCGGCCCAGCGCAGGCCGCCGCCCACCGGGGAGAGGGGCGTCAGCGGTCGGGGCTCGCCGCCGGGCTCGCGGGCGTACAGCCGCTGGTCGGCGAAGTTCACGAAGACCAGCAGCGGCCCGGCGTCGGTCACGCGCGCGGTCCAGGGGCGGCCGCCGTACTCCAGGACGCGGCTGCGCACGTTCCACGGCTCGGGCAGCACCGGCTCCTCGGTGCCGTCGGGGCGCCGCCGCACCAGCGTGCGCCGGCCGCCCTCGGCGGGCCGGGGCGCGGTCCACCACACCTCGTCGCCGACGAAGCCCACGTCCTCGGGCCGCCCGTCGTGCGCGGCGGCGAGGGCCGCGTCGATCGGCGAGGGCCACGACCCGTACGCCCGCGTCCGCACTGACTCCCCCACGTGCTCTCCTCCAGATCCTTGTCGGGTTCGCCCTCGGGTTGTCCGTCAGGCCGTGCGCAGGAAGCGGTCGAGGACGCGGACGCCGAAGTGCAGCGCCTCGACGGGGACGCGTTCGTCGACGCCGTGGAAGAGGGCCTGGTAGTCGAAGCCCTCGGGCAGTTTCAGCGGCGCGAACCCGTAGCCGGTGATGCCGAGCCGCGAGAACTGCTTGGCGTCCGTGCCGCCGGACATGCAGTACGGCACCACGTGCCCCTCGGGGGCGAACTCCTCGACGGCGGCGCGCATCCGGGCGTACGTCGGCGAGTCCACCGGCGCCTGGAGGGCGACCTCGCGGTGGGCGAACTCCCAGTCCACGTCCGGCCCGGTGAGCCGGTCGAGGGTGCCGCGGAACTCGTCCTCGCAGCCGGGCAGGAAGCGCCCGTCGACGTGGGCGACGGCCTCCCCGGGGATGACGTTGACCTTGTAGCCGGCGTCCAGCATGGTCGGGTTGCTGCTGTTGCGGACGGTGGCCTCGACCAGCTTCGCGGCGGGCCCGAGCTTGTCCAGCAGCGCGTCGACGTCGCGCAGGTCGGTCTCGATGCCGTAGACGGCGGCGAGTTCGCTCAGGGCGGCGCGGACCGTCGGGGTCAGGCGCAGCGGCCAGGTGTGGTCGCCGATGCGGGTGATCGCCGCGGCGAGCCGGGTGACCGCGTTCTCCGCGTTCACCTTGGACCCGTGTCCGGCCCGCCCGCGCGCGGTGAGCTTCAGCCAGGCCGTCCCGCGCTCGCCGGCGGCGATCGGGTAGAACTGCCGGCCGGCGCCGTCGTGGAAGGTGAACGCGCCCGACTCGCTGACGCCTTCCGTGCAGCCCTCGAACAGCGCGGCGTGCCGGTCGGCGAGGAATCCGGAACCGTCCTCGGCGCTGGCCTCCTCGTCCGCCGTGAACGCGATCACGACGTCCCGCCGGGGCCGCACCCCCTGCCGGGCCCAGTCGCGCACGACGGCCAGGATCATCGCGTCCATGTTCTTCATGTCGACGGCCCCGCGCCCCCAGACGACGCCGTCGCGGATCTCGCCGGAGAACGGGTGGACGCTCCAGTCGGCTGCCTCGGCGGGCACGACGTCCAGGTGTCCGTGCACGAGCAGCGCGTCGGCCGACGGGTCGGTGCCCTCGATCCGGGCGACGACGTTGGTGCGGCCCTCGGTCCGCTCCAGGAGCGTGGGCTCGATCCCGGCCTCGGCGAGCCGCGCGGCGGCGTACTCGGCGGCCGGGCGCTCGCGGCAGTCGCCGCCGCCCCGGTTGGTCGTGTCGATCCGGATCAGCTCGGAGGTGAACCGGACGACCTCGTCGAGCGCCTGCGCGCCGGTCTCCTGGGGCCGCTGCTCAGCCATACTGCTCCTCCACCGCTGCGGAGGCGATCGTGGTGACCGCCTTGAAGGTCCGGATCGCCTCGAACATGGTGTCGTGCGTGTAGGCGACCTTGCGCTCGCCGACGCGGGCCACCCCGGGCACCACGGTCGAGGCCGCCGCCAGGTGTTCGGCGTCGAACTCCACGGCGACGGTGAACGGGCCGCCGTCCACCGGCTCGTGCCGCACGGCGAGCGCCGCCGCCTCCTTGGCCGCCGCGCGGATGTCGGCGGCGGTCCTGGCCGGCGTACGGCAGACGGCCGCGTACCGCGACACGTGGTCCTTGACGGCGACCTTCAGCGCCCCGGGCGCGTATCCGAGCGCGTCCTCGCAGGCCACGTCGTCGCCGGTGACCAGCACGACCGGCACCCCGTACTCGGCGACGACGTGCGCGTTCAGCAGGCCCTCACTGGCCCGCACGTCGTTCAGCCAGACGCCGGTGATCTGGTTGGCGAGGTAGGTGTGGGCGAGGACGCCCTCCATGCCGGCGCCCGCGTGGTACCCGATGAACGCGATGCCGTCCACGTCCCCGTGCTGGACGCCCTCCACCATGGACAGCGCCTTGTGCCGGCCGGTGAGCATCTGCGTCCGCTCGTCGAGCCGCTCCAGGAGCAGGTTGCGCATGGTCCAGTGGGCCTCGTTGACGAGTACCTCGTCGGCGCCGCCGTCCAGGAAGCCCTGCACCGCCGCGTTCACGTCCGAGGTGAACATCGACCGGCACCGCTCCCACTGCGGCGTCCCCGGCAGCACGTCGGCCGGCCAGGTGACACCGGTGGCGCCCTCCATGTCGGCGCTGATGAGGATCTTCATGGAGCGAAACCGTACGCGCTGCCCGGCCGCCTCGGCCAGGGCTGTGGATAACTACCGCTGGTCCAGACCACTGGTTCCACCTCGATGGTCTACCACCGGCGTCGATCCGCTGTTCCGGCACCACGGCGTGCCTGCGGGGCGGCCGGGCGCCGCGGTCGCGTGAGGCGCCCCCGCCCCCGCCCCCGCCCCGGCCCCGCCCCCGGCGCCGGCCGCCCGTCAGGCCGCCCTTCCCGCCACCACCCACCTCGACGGCAGCTCGATCCGTGTGCCCTCCGCGGTGTACTCCGTGCTGACGAGGGGCATCTCCCCGTCGGCCAGGACGGTGAGCCCGGCGGCGCGCAGGTGTTCCAGTACCGCCTCGTCGGGGACTTCACCGGGGGTCAGTCCGTGCCGCAGGACCGGGGCGAGCTTGGCGGGCGGCCCCTCGGGCCCCTGGGCCAGGCCCATCAGGAGCGTCTTGGCCGCCGGGGAGGGCTCCACCAGGAACGCGCGGCCGCGTTCGCCGAGCAGCGCCGCGAGGGCGTCGGCGAGGGGCTGCCGGTCGTCGGGCTCGCACTGGTGCAGGACGCCGCGCACATAGACGTTGGCGTCGCCCAGCTCCGCGTGCAGCGCCTCCGCCTCGGCCTTGTCGGCGGCGTCCAGTTGCCGGTAGGCCGCCTGGCCGGCGGGGTCGGCGCGGCGGGCGCGGTCGAGTGCGGCGGCGGACAGGTCGGCGCCCACGACGTGCGGGAAGCGGTCGGCGAAGTAGCGGGTCTGGGTGCCGTTGCCGCAGCCCAGGTCGATCAACGGCAGGGCGGGGTGGGTCAGGTGCGGCTCGAAGTGGGCCAGGTGGCGGCCGGCGGTCAGCGTCGGCTCCGCGTCCCAGAACACCGCCCCCTGCCCCTCGGGCGCCTCGCTCCAGAAGCCTTCCCAGGCGTTGCGGTACCGACTCGTCACGCTCATGCGCGTCTCCCCAGGTGCGACGACGTACGACCCGTCGGCGGTGACGGGCCCGTACGGTGTACCGCGCGGGGCGCACGGCCACAAGCACCCGGCGCATACCTTCACCGGTCGTTCGCGCCGGGCGGACGCGGCCGTGCGCCGGGGCTACCCCCGCGTCCGCGGGCGGTGCCGGGGCGGCAGCGTCAGTTCGAACCAGACGGTCTTGCCCGTCCTCGTGCGGCTCGCGCCCCATGCGCGGGCGAGGGTGCTGACCACCCGCAGCCCGCGCCCGGCCTCGTCGTCGGGGCCGGCGCCGCGCAGCGCCGGAAGCTCGTGGTCGTCGTCGTCCACCTCGCACAGCAGGGTGCCGGCGCGCACCAGGCGCAGGACGACGGGACGGGCGCGGGCGTGCCGTACGGCGTTGGTGACGAGTTCGCTGACCATCAGTTCGGCGGGGTGGACCAGTCGCGGCAGGTCCCAGTCGTGGAGTTGCTCCCGGACCACCGCCCGGGCCCGGCCCACCTCGGCCGGGTCGCGGGCGAGCCGCCATTCGGCCACGGCGTCGGACTCGATGCCGTTGAGCCGGGCCATCAGCAGCGCCACGTCGTCCTTGCGGCCCCCGCGTGTGCCCAGCGCGCGGATGATCGTGTCGCACGCGTCGTCCATCGACGCGGCCGGGTGGGCGGCGGACGCGCACAGCGTCGCGAGCCCGACGCCGATGTCCTCGCCGCGCACCTCCACCAGGCCGTCGGTGCACATCACCAGCCGGTCGCCGGGCGCCACCGGCACCCGTACCGCCTCGAAGGGCACCCCGCCCACGCCGATCGGCGCCCCCGTGGGCAGGTCGATCAGCTCGCTGCCGCCGTCGTGGACACGGACCAGGACGGGCGGGATGTGGCCGGCGTTGGCGAGGTGCAGCGCGCCGGCGACGGGGTCGTAGACGGCGTACAGGCAGGTCGCCAGGTGGGTGTCGCCGAGTCGCTGGGCGAGGTCGTCGAGGTTGCGCAGGAGCTGGGCGGGCGGCAGGTCGAGGCCGGCCATGGTCTGCACGGCGGTGCGCAACTGGCCCATCATGGCGGCGGAGTTGAGACCGTGGCCCATGACGTCGCCGACGACGAGGGCGGTGCGGGCGCCGGGCAGCTCGACCGCGTCGAACCAGTCGCCGCCGACGCGGCCGAGCAGGGTGCCGGGCAGGTAGCGGGTGGCGATGTCGCAGCCGGCCATGCGCGCGGGGATCCGCGGGAGCATGCTGTCCTGGAGCGTCTCGGCGACGTTCTCCTGGTGCGTGTACATGCGCGCGTTGTCGAGCACGAGGCCCGCGCGGGCGGCGAGTTCGGCACCGGTGACGCGGTCCATGTCGTTGAAGACGGGGCGCTCCGGATGCCGGAGCAGGATCATGAAGCCGAGGACGACGGTGCGCGCCTTGAGCGGCACCACCAGCATCGAGCGGCCGGTGATGAGCGGCCGGATGTCCCGCTTCTCGAACTGGGAGGCGATGGCGTGGCCCATCTCCTCGCTGATGCGGGGCACGAGGACGGGTTCACCGGTGGTCATGCACTGGAAGAACGGGGTGTGCGCCGGGAACGGCATGGCCTCGCCGACCGGGACGACGTCGTCCCAGCGGCCGGGTTCGTCGGTGTGCTCCACCGCCACCCGGTGCCACAGGGTCGTCGTGTCCGGCACGCCGTCGGGGAACCCCTCGCCGGCCACGACCTGCTCGCGCAGGTAGGTGCCGGCGACGTCGGTGAAGCGGGGCACGACCGCCTTGCTGACCTCCACGACGGTCCGCGAGAGGTCGAGGGAGGTGCCGATCCGTCCGCTGACCTCGTTGAGGAACTCCAGGCGTTCGCGGACGGCGGCGTACTCCAGGTCCTCGGCTTCGTCCCGGAGGTCGTCCGGCACCGGCTCGCCCGCCGCGAGTGCCCGGGCTGCCCGCTCGCGGCGCGCGCGGCGTGCGGCGCGCCGGGGCACGCCCCAGTCGGGGGTGACGGGTACCCGGTCGTTCTGGCTGAACTCCAGCACCGGATACCCCAGTTCGAGGACCTGGGAGGCGATGCGGGCGCTCTCGCCGACGCTCATGCTGGGCAGGATCTCGGGGAGGCGGCGGGCGAGTTCCTCGGCTCCGGGGAAGTCGGTGTGCAGGGCGAAGGCGGGCGCGATCCGCTCGACGCCGGTCTGCTCCGCGCTCGGGTCGGTGTGGTCCCGCCGCAGTCCCTCCGCGTCGGCGGCGAGCACGAGCAGCCGTTCCGGGCCGGGTCCCACCAGCGGGTAGGCCCACCACAGCACGTCGACGCGGTCGTCGCCCGGCACGGTGAGGCGGGCGCGGCCCGCCGCCGGGTAGGACAGCCGTCCGTCGAGGGAGGACTCCAGACGGGGGCCCAGGTCGTCGTGGGCGGCGTGGGAGCGGGGTGCGGCGGGGTCGCCGGGGCCGTCCTCGGGGAGCACGCCCGAGACGGGCAGCAGGTCGGGGGCGGGCCGGCCGATCGCCTCCTCCTTGGGCAGGGCGAACAGTCTTCGCGCGCCCCGGCTCCAGTGGGAGACCAGACCGTCGCGGTCCACCACGACCACGGCCAGCGGGACCCGGCCCGCCACGGACGCCCCGCGCGCCACGCCGGGTCCGCCTCCCGGGCCGGCTGGTGTGTCCCGCTCGGTGCCATGGTCCATGGCGTCAGGCCCTCTCTCCCCCACGGCTCCCCGAGATCTGTGTCACCGTCACCACCGTACGGGGGCCGATGGTGACCATGTGCGGCAACGGCGGAATCGGTGGCGCGCGAACACACCGGCGCGCGTCCGCGCGCCGGTGTGTTCGCCTCTCGCTCCTCGTGTCTCGGGCCTCGGCCTCGTGTCTCGGGCCTCGAGCCTCAGTCCTCGTGCCCGAGCTGGAGGTCCCGCTCCGTGCGGCCGCCGCCGGCCACCTGGAGCACGGTGGCGACGGGCGGGTAGCCGGCGGCGATGACGGTGTACTCGCCGGACGACAGGTCGACGAACCGGAAGGTGCCGTCCGGGCCGGTGGTCAGCGTGTCCACCACGTTGCCCGCCGCGTCGAGCAGGGTGACGCGCGCGTCCTCCACGGCCCGTCCGCCGCCGGCCCGCACCGTGCCGCGCAGCACGGCGCCGCCGGCCAGTTCCACGTCCTGGCGGGTCTCCCGGGCGGCCTGGACGGTGACGGGCAGCGCGGCCGGGCGGAAGGCGGGGGCGCTGCCGGCGAGGGTGTACTCGCCGGCCACCAGCTCGGTGATGACGTAGCCGCCCTCGCGGCCGCTGCGCGTGGTGGCGACGACCTCGCCGTGGACGTTGGTGAGCGTGACGGTCGCGTCGCGCACGGGGCTGCCGTCGGCGGTGAGCACGCTGCCGGCCAGGCGCCCGGCGCCACCGAGGACGACGTCCAGCTCGACGGGACGCTCGCCGACGGTGACGGAGACCGCCTGGGGCTGGTGACCGCCGGCCGCGGCGATCAGGACGTACGACCCCGCGCCGGGCGTGGCCAGCGCGTACCGTCCGTCGTCGCCGCTGGCGCCCCGGCCGATCTGCTGCCCGGCGACGTCGATGAGGGTGAGCGCCGCGCGGGGTACGACGGTGCCGTCGGGGTGCTGCACGGTGCCGCAGACCGCGATCCCGGCGGTGTGGGGCGACCGTGCCGGCGGGACCGCGGCGACGGGGTGCGCGGTCGCCGGGTCGGTGACGGGGGCGTTGTGGGACACCAGGGGTTTCTCCTTGAGGAAGAGGGCGATGAGCAGCCCGAGGACGAGCACCGGCACCAGGTACAGGAAGATCCGCGGCATGGCGTCGGCGTAGGCGTCGATGTAGGCGTCGCGCAGCGCCGGGGGCAGGGAGTGGACGAGCTGGGGGCTGATGGCCTCGGCGTCGGGCAGCCCGGCGCCGGCCTCGGCGGGGAGCCGGTCGGCCAGCGCGTCGGTGAGCCGGTCGGCGAAGAGGGTGCCGAAGACGGCGGCTCCGACGCTGCCGCCGATCTGCCGGAAGTAGTTGTTGGCGCTGGTGGCGGTGCCCAGGTCGGCGGGGCGCACGGAGTTCTGCACGGCGAGCACCAGGACGGGCATCACCATGCCGATGCCGGCGCCGAGGACGGCCATCCAGACGCTGTAGTGCAGCCGGGGCGTGTCGGCGTCGAGCCGGGACAGCAGCCACATGCCGACGACGGACAGGGCGCTGCCGAGGATCGGGTGGGACCGGTAGTGCCCGGTGCGGGTGATGAGTTGTCCGGAGATGATCGAGGCGCCGACGATGCCGCCCATCATCGGCAGCATCAGCAGACCGGACTCGGTGGCGGTGGCGCCGTCGACCATCTGCAGGAAGGTCGGCAGGTAGCTGGCGGCGCCGAAGAGGGCGACGCCGATGACGAGGCCGACCAGGCCGGTGACGTTGAAGACGGAGTCGCGGAACAGCCGCAGCGGGATCAGCGGTTCGGGCGCGAAGTGCTCGGCGACCAGGAAGAGGACGGTGGCCGCGACCGCTCCCGCGGCGAGACCGAGGATGACCCGCGAGCCCCACGCGTACTCGGTGCCGCCCCAGCTGGTGAGCAGCACCAGGCAGGTGGAGGCGGCGGCGAGCAGCAGCGCGCCCAGGATGTCGAGGCGGGGCTTGGCCGTCGGCTTGGGGAGCTTCAGGACGACGGCGACGACGGCCATGGTGACCAGGCCGAAGGGCACGTTGATGTAGAAGCACCAGCGCCAGGAGAGGTGGTCGGTGAAGTAGCCGCCCAGCAGGGGTCCGGCGACGGAGGCGAGTCCGAAGGCGGCGCCGATCAGGCCCATGAACCGGCCGCGTTCGCGCGGCGGCACGATGTCCGCGATGATCGCCTGCACGCCGATCATCAGGCCGCCCGCGCCGACGCCCTGCACGGCGCGGAAGGCGATGAGCTGGTCCATGGTCTGCGCCCGGCCGGCGAGTGCCGAGCCGACGATGAACACCAGGATGGCGAACTGGAAGACGCCCTTGCGCCCGAAGAGGTCGCCGAGCTTGCCGTAGATGGGCAGGCCGACGGTGGAGGTGAGCAGGTAGGCGGTGATCGCCCAGGACATCTTGTCGAGGCCGTGCAGCTCGCCGACGATCTTCGGCAGCGCGGTGGCGACGATCATCTGCTCCAGCGCGGCGAGCAGCAGCGCCAGCATCAGTCCGACGAAGACCAGCCGCACCCGGCGCGGGCTCAGCCCGGCTCCGGGCTCAGGCCCGGGTTCGGGGGGCTCGGGAGGCGTCGGGGGTGCGGTGACCGGTTCGTCCTTCACCAGAGTGATCCCGCCCATGTTCCGCTCCCCTCGTCACACCTGCTCACAAATGCCGCCTGAGGCGACAACTGCGAACAAGTCCGGCGAGTTACGGAATCACGACCGGTTCACGCGGAGATCACTCGAACCGGTGAGGCGGCCAACAACCGTCCAGGGCATGCCTTTTGGTGCGTGAAAGGCGCCCTTCGATGCGCGAAAGGCGCCCTTCGGTACGAGAAGGGCGCCCTTCGGTGAACGCGTGGCTACTTCTCGACCTCGGCGGCGAGCTTGGCGAGCATCGCGTCGTAGATCCGGGCGAGCCCCTTGGGCGCGAAGGTCTTCTCGAAGAAGCCCCCGATGCCGCCGGCCCCCTGCCAGACGGTGACGACCACCACGCGGGACTTGCCCTCACCGGCCGGCGTGACCCGCCAGGTGGTGACCATGGAGGAGTTGCGGTCCTTCTCGACCAGCTCGCCGTCGGTCGGCTCGGTGACCTCCAGCAGGCAGTCCCGCACGCGCTTGCTGGTGGCCTGGAGCTTCCAGTGCACGAGGGTGCCCTCGCCGTCACCGCCCTCGCGGACCTCGTACTCGCTGAAGTGCTCGGGCAGCAGCTTCTCGCGGGTGCCGCTGTAGTCGGCGAGGGTGTCGAACACCGTCTCCGCGTCCGCTGCGACGATCCGCTCAGTCGTCGCCTCGACCTGCGCCATCGGGTTCCTCCAGGGCCTGGTTCTCGGGGTCGGGGCAAGCCAACCACCCCGCCGCCCGGCCACCAAATCGGGGGGCGCGAAGCGGTCCCGCGCGGCGCATCCGCACGATCAAGGGAACAAGTGTTCTATTGTGGCGGAGCAGCACTACCGAGGAGGCGCCATGCGCTGGGAGAACCTCACGGACTCCGACCACGCCCGGGCCGCCGACCCCGCGCTGTTCGGCGCGGACGCGGTCACCACCCGCACGTTCGACATGCCCGAGTTCCGGGGCATCACCTTCCACGAGGTGCGGGCCCGCTCGATCCTCAACCGGGTGCCGGGCGCCTCGCGCATGCCGTTCGAGTGGACCGTCAACCCGTACCGGGGCTGCACGCACGCGTGCGTGTACTGCTTCGCGCGCAAGACGCACAGCTACCTGGACCTCGACACGGGGCTCGGCTTCGACTCCCAGATCGTCGTCAAGGTGAACGCTCCGGAGCTGCTGCGCCGCCAGCTGGCCTCGCGGCGCTGGCAGGGCGAGCACGTCGCGATGGGCACCAACGTCGACTGCTACCAGCGCGCGGAGGGGCGCTACCGGCTGATGCCGGGCATCATCGAGGCCCTCACCGAGCGGGCGAACCCGTTCTCGATCCTGACCAAGGGCACGCTGATCCTGCGCGACCTGGACCTGCTGACGCGGGCGGCGCGGGTGACGGACGTGGGCATCTCGGTCTCGGTCGGCTTCACCGACGCCGAGCTGTGGCGGACCGTGGAGCCGGGGACACCCGCGCCGGAGCGCCGCCTGGAGGTCGTCAGGACCCTCGGCGAGCACGGCATCGGCTGCGGGGTGCTGATGGCGCCGGTCATCCCGTTCCTCGGGGACGAGCCGGCCCAACTGCGCGCGACGGTACGGGCGATCGCCGCCGCCGGCGCCACGTCGGTGACGCCGCTGGTGCTGCATCTGCGGCCGGGCGCCCGGGAGTGGTTCATGGCCTGGCTCGGGCAGCACCACCCGCACCTGGTGCGCCGCTACGAGCGGCTGTACGCGGAGGGCGCCTACGCCCCGAAGTGGTACCAGCGCCGGATCACGCGCCAGGTGCACGATCTGGCCCGGGAGTACGGCATCGGACCCACGCGCGCGGGGACGCCGCGCCGGCCCCCGGAGGCCGGGCAGCCGAAGCCGGCCCGGACCGCCGCGACCGAGCCGGTCCAGCTCTCGCTTCTCTGAGCGCGTTCGAGGGCATCTGCCGACGCAATCGGGTCACGTAGGGACCGATCGCGTTCCTGCGGGGGCGTACCCCGGGACGATGCGGCGAGGACCGCGACCCGCGCGGGCCGCAGCCTCTCCGTCCTGGGAGGACGCCATGAGACAACGCGCAGCCGTGCTGTGCGGCGCCGCCGTCATCGCCGCGGGGACCGTCACCGCCGTCCCCGCCGAGGCGGGCGCGGCGCAACCCGCGCACGTCCCGCACGCCGCGAAACCGGCCTGGAAGAAGTGCGGGACGGCCGACTACCCGACGCTCCAGTGCGCCTCGCTCACGGTGCCGCTCGACCACGCGCGTCCCGACGGGAAGCGGATCACACTCGCCCTGTCCCGGGTCCCGCACACCGCCGAGTCGTACCAGGGGCCGCTGCTCGTCAACCCCGGTGGGCCCGGCGGCAGCGGGCTGACGCTCGCCGGGTTCGTCGCGTCCTCACTGCCGAAAGAGGTCGCGGCCCAGTACGACGTCGTCGGCTTCGACCCGCGCGGGGTGGGGAAGAGCGAGCCCGCCCTGAACTGCCGGCCGGGCCACTTCGACCCGGTGCGCCCCGACTCCCTGCCCGCCGCCCCGGCCGTCGAGGAGGCCAACCTCGCGCGCGCGAAGTCGTTCGCCGGGGCCTGCGGCGAGAAGTACGCGGACGTGCTGCCGTACATCGACACCGTCAGCACCGCACGGGACCTGGACCTGATCCGCGCGGCGCTCGGCGCGGAGCGGATCAACTACTTCGGCTACTCGTACGGCACCTACCTGGGCGCCGTCTACGCCAGGCTCCACCCGCAGCGGGTGCGGCGCCTGGTGCTGGACTCCGTCGTCGATCCGACCGCCGTCTGGCACGAGGCCAACCTCAACCAGGACCACGTGTTCAACGACCGCCACCGGGCCTTCCTCGCCTGGACCGCCGAACACGACGCCACGTACGGGCTGGGCACCGACCCGGAGCGGATCGAGAGGGCGTGGTACGCCATGCGGTCGGCGCTGGCGACGAAGCCGGCCGGCGGCGAGGTCGGTGCCGCGGAGCTGGAGGACACCTTCCTGCCCGGCGGCTACTACAACGGCTACTGGCCCTACCTGGCGGAGGCGTTCGCCGCGTACGTGAACGACGCGGACACCGGCCCGCTGGTGGAGGCGTACGAGAACTTCGGGGCCGTGGACGCCTCCGGCGAGAACGGCTACAGCGTCTACACGTCGGTGCAGTGCCGTGACGCCGCCTGGCCGCGCGACTGGGAGGAGTGGCGCGACGACAACTGGGACGTGTACGAGAAGGCACCCTTCATGGCGTGGAACAACGCCTGGTACAACGCGCCGTGCGCCTTCTGGCCCACGGGCTCGCGGCAGCCGGTGGACGTCGCCAACGGCGAGCTGCCGCCGGCCCTGCTGTTCCAGGCGACCGGCGACGCGGCCACCCCGTACGAGGGCGGCGTCACCACGCACCGTCTACTGCGCGGCTCCCGCCTGGTGGTCGAGGAGGGCGGCGGGAACCACGGCATCACGCTGAGCGGCAACGCCTGCCTGGACCGGCACCTGGCCGCGTACCTGACGGACGGCACCGTGCCGCGCGGCGAGGGCACCGGCGAGGCGGACGCGGCGTGCCAGGCGCTGCCCGCCCCGGAGCCGCTGGAGTCCAAGGCCGCGTCGGCGTCCTCGCGTGGCTCCACGCTGCACGGACTGCTCGGCTTCCGGGGGTAGCCCCGGGGATGTCGGTGCCGTGGTCCACCATGGACGCATGAGTGAGCTGACCAGGATCACGGCGCCCGAGGGCGTCGCGCCCGCCGCCCAGTACAGCCATGTCGTCCTCGGCACCGGGCGGTTCGTGGCCGTCTCCGGCCAGCTCGCCCTGGACGAGGACGGCGCGGTGGTCGGCGAGGGCGACGCCCGGGCCCAGGCCCGCCAGGTCTTCGAGAACCTGCGCCGGTGCCTGGCGGCGGCCGGGGCGACCTTCGACGACGTGGTCAAGCTGACCTACTTCGTCACGGACACGGCACACCTGCCCGCCGTCCGCGCGGCCCGCGCCGAGCACATACCCGACGACCGGCTGCCGGCCGCCTCGGCGGTGCGGGTGGCGGGGCTGGTGCGGCCGGAGTTCCTCATGGAGATCGAGGCGTTCGCGGTCGTCGCCCCGTGACCGGGACGGCGAACGACGCACCGCCGACGACGGGTTGTACGTCCTCTACGGGTCGGCGGCTCACCGCTGAAGGCTGACGGCTGCACGCTGACGGCTGACGGCTGACGGCTCACCGCTGCCCCGGGATCCGCGCCAGCGCCCGTACCGCCGCCTCGGCCAGCGCCGGGTGGGCCAGGGCGTCCTTCAGGACGGGGGCGGCCCGGTCGTCGCCGAGCGTGCCGAGACCGTCGACGCAGGCGAGGGCCACACGCCGGTACGGGTCGTGCGGGCGCAGTCGCCGTTCCAGGGTGGTGATCAGGGCGGGCACGGCCTCGGGGGCGCGCAGTTCGACCAGCAGCCGCACCGGGTGCAGCGCGTAGGCGACCCGGAGTTCGTTGGTGGCGAGGGCGGCGGCGGCGCGGGCGGTGCGGGGGTCGCCGAGGCGGGCGAGGGCGTGGGCGGCCGAGGCGCAGCGCGGCGGGTCGCGGTGGTTGAGGAGCAGGACCAGGGACTCGAAGGCCCGCCGGTCCCCCGCCACGCCCAGCCGGAACGCGGCCAGTTCCCGGGCCCAGAGCGGCTGCCGGGGCTCGGTGAGCACCGCGGCCAGTTCGTCCAGGTCGCCGGTCGCCACGAGACGGTCGTACACCGCCGCGGCCCCCGGCGCGCCCGACGCCGCCGACTCGGCCCGTAAACGCTCCGTGAGCGTTCGCAACTCTTCGTCCATGACACCGAGGTTAGGGGCGTCACACGGCGAGTGGGACGTACATCACGAACACCGAGGGCTGGCGCGCTCGTTACCCGCGAGTTAATCTCAGACGAGCGAGTTACCCACTCGCCATAACTCCTCCCGGTGGTCTGGTGACGCGGCCGCCGGGAGAGCAGTCGGTCCGGTACTTCGGGTACCGCAGTGCGACTCGGCCTCGGGACAGGGCCGGTCGGCCACCGCCGCCGCGCGGGCGTGTGCACGCCCTGAGCGACGGCACCGGGCGTGTGCGCCAGTCAGCCCGGCAACACCCGCACTCCACTCCCTTCGGCACGCACCCGGTGCGCCCCTCGGCGCGGCCGGGCGTGCTCCCGTCGTCACCCTCATTCCTGGAGTCCCGCGATGGCCACTCCCCTGTCCGACACCCCTCTGTCCCCGCTCCGGACCGTCGCCGTCGTCGGCCTCGGCACCATGGGCACCGGCATCGCCGAGGTCCTCGCCCGGGCCGGCCGCGACGTCGTCGGCATCGACATCAGCGAGGCGCAGGCCGCGACCGCCGTCGCCGCGCTGGAAGCCTCCACCGCCCGTGCCGTCGAGCGCGGACGCCTCACCGAGCGGGAGCGCTCCGACGCCCTCGCCCGCGTCCGCACCTCCACCGACCTGGGCGCGGCGGCCGACGCCGACCTGGTGATCGAGGTGGCGCCGGAGTCGTACGAGGTCAAGCAGCAGATCTTCCGGGAGCTGGACGGGATCGTGCGCCCGGAGACGATCCTGGCGACCGGCACCAACGCGCTGTCCGTGACGCGGCTGGCCGCCGACTCGGCCCGTCCGGAGCGGGTGCTGGGCCTGCACTTCTTCAACCCGGCCCCGGCGATGAAGCTGGTGGAGGTCGTCTCCTCGGTGCTGACCGCGCCGGGCGCCGTCACCGCGGTCACCAACCTCGCCCTGGACCTCGGCAAGGAGCCCGTCGCGGTCGGCGACCGGCCCGGGTTCGTCGCCGACGGGCTGCTGTTCGGGTACCTCAACCAGGCCGCCGCGATGTACGAGGCGAACTACGCCTCCCGCGAGGACATCGACGCCGCGATGCGGCTGGGCTGCGGGCTTCCGATGGGCCCGCTGACCCTGCTGGACCTGATCGGCGTGGACACCGCGCGCACGGTCCTGGAGGCCATGTACGCCGCCTCCCACGACCGGCTGCACGCCCCGGCGCCGATCCTCAGGCAGCTCAGCGAGGCGGGCCTGACGGGCCGCAAGGCCGGGCGCGGCTTCTACACCTACGAGGCGCCGGGCAGCGCGGTCGTCGTGCCCGACTCCCTGACCCCCCGCGCCGGCGACGACCCCGTCCCGGGCCGTCCCGTGCGCTCCGTCGGCGTCGCCGGATCGGGCACCATGGCGTCCGGCATCGCGGAGGTGTTCGCCAAGGCGGGGTACGAGGTCGTCCTCGCCGCCCGCAGCGCGGAGAAGGCCGAGACCGCCAAGGCCCGGATCGGCAAGTCGCTGGCCCGCGGTGTCGACAAGGGCCGGCTGACCGCCGAGGCCGCCGCGCAGGCGCTGGAGCGGATCACGCCGACGGGGACGTACGACGACTTCGCCGACGTGGACCTGGCCGTGGAGGCGGTCGCCGAGGACCTGGAGGTCAAGCGGCAGCTGTTCGGCACGCTGGACAAGGTCTGCAAGCCCGGCGCGGTGCTCGCCACCACCACCTCCTCGCTGCCCGTCGTCGCCTGCGCCCGCGCCACCTCGCGCCCGCAGGACGTGATCGGCATGCACTTCTTCAACCCGGCGCCGGCCATGAAGCTGGTCGAGGTGGTCCGCACGGTGCTGACCGCCGACGACGTGCACGCCACCGTCCGCGAGGTCTGCGCCAAGGTCAGGAAGCACCCGGTGGACTGCGGCGACCGGGCCGGGTTCATCGTGAACGCGCTGCTGTTCCCGTACCTCAACAACGCGGTCAAGATGGTGCAGGAGCACTACGCGACGCTCGACGACATCGACGCGGCGATGAAGCTGGGCGGCGGCTACCCGATGGGACCCTTCGAGCTGCTGGACGTGGTCGGTCTTGACGTCTCGCTCGCCATCGAGAAGGTCCTGCACCGCGAGTTCCGCGACCCGGGGCTGGCCCCGGCGCCGCTGCTGGAGCACCTGGTGGCCGCGGGCTGCCTCGGCCGCAAGACGGGCCGGGGCTTCCGCGAATATGCCCGCCGCTGAGCGACCGGGCGACTGGTTCCGGTCGAAGGAGGACTGGGGCGGACTGCTCGATCCGGCCGGCTCTCCCCCGCCCCCGGCGGGCGGGGGAATCCCCGGTCACGCGCATGATCGAGCGCACATGCAGTACGTTCGGGTCATGTCCCAGCCCGCCAAGTCCTCACGTACACCAGCCACGCCCGACGCGCCGGAGAGCGCGGCCGGCGGCCGGGCCGCCGCCCAGCGGCTCAAAATGCGCCGGGAGCTGGCGGCGGCGGCGATGGAGCTGTTCGCGACCAAGGGGTACGAGGCGACCACCGTCGACGAGATCGCGGCCCAGGCCGGCGTCGCCCGCCGCACCTTCTTCCGCCACTTCCGCTCCAAGGAAGAGGCGATCTTCCCCGACCACGACGACACCCTGGTGCGCGCCGAGGCGGTGCTCAACGCGGCGCCCGCGCACGAGCACCCGCTCGACACGGTGTGCCGCGGCATCAAGGAAGTCATGAAGATGTACGCGGCCCGGCCGGAGATCTCGGTCGCCCGCTACAAGCTGACCCGCGAGGTGCCCACCCTGCGCGAGGCGGAGATCGCGTCGGTGGCCCGCTACGAGCGCCTGTTCACCCGCTATCTGCTCGGCCACTTCGACGAGCACGCGCACGACGACGACGCCAACGACGACCCGCTGCTGGCGGAGGTCGCGGCGTCGGCCGTGGTCACCGCGCACAACCACGTGCTGCGGCGCTGGCTCAGGGCGGGCGGGCAGGGGGACGTGGAGAGCCAGCTGGACCACGCCTTCGCGATCGTGCGCCGGACGTTCGGCACGGGCATCGGCGCGGGGCGTTCCACGGCCTCCGCCGCGCGTCCGGCCGCCTCCACGGCCTCCGTGCGGGGCGAGGTGCTGGTGACGGTCGCGCGCACCGACGCACCGCTGCACGAGGTCATGCGGACCATCGAGCAGGCACTCAAGGAGCGCTGAGCCGGCTCCTCTGCTCTGTGACGACGGCCACCCACCGGGTGGCCGTTTTTGCATGTCGGCGCCCCTTTTCCACCCCACTCAAGACGGCATTCGATCGATCATCGCTCATCTGTTACGTAAAGATTTCATCTGAGTGGAATTTCTGGCACTCAGTGCCTTGCGGGGTGACACGCGGTGTCATACGTTGAAGGTGTCCGGGCTGTCCCCGCACCCATCCCCTGCGCGCCCGAACGCCTGCGTCACAGGCACCTTCCACCAACCCTCAGCAGCACCGACGTAACCCTCAGCGCCCCTCCCTCAGGGCGCTCATCGCCGGAGGCAACACCGTGACAGTGAAGGACATCCTGGACGCGATCCAGTCGCCCGAATCCACGCCGGCCGACATCGCCGCCCTGCCGCTCCCCGAGTCGTACCGCGCGATCACCGTGCACAAGGACGAGACCGAGATGTTCGCGGGCCTCGAGACCCGCGACAAGGACCCGCGCAAGTCGATCCACCTGGACGAGGTGCCGGTGCCCGAGCTGGGCCCGGGCGAGGCTCTGGTGGCCGTCATGGCCTCCTCGGTCAACTACAACTCGGTGTGGACCTCGATCTTCGAGCCGCTGTCGACGTTCGGCTTCCTGGAGCGCTACGGCCGCACCAACGAGCTGGCCAAGCGGCACGACCTGCCGTACCACATCATCGGCTCCGACCTGGCCGGCGTCGTCCTGCGCACCGGCCCGGGCGTCAACGCCTGGCAGCCGGGCGACGAGGTCGTCGCGCACTGCCTCTCCGTCGAGCTGGAGTCCTCCGACGGCCACAACGACACGATGCTCGACCCCGAGCAGCGGATCTGGGGCTTCGAGACCAACTTCGGCGGCCTCGCCGAGATCGCGCTGGTCAAGTCCAACCAGCTGATGCCGAAGCCCAAGCACCTCAGCTGGGAGGAGGCCGCCGCCCCGGGCCTGGTCAACTCCACCGCCTACCGCCAGCTGGTCTCCCGCAACGGCGCGGCGATGAAGCAGGGCGACAACGTCCTGATCTGGGGCGCGAGCGGCGGTCTCGGCTCCTACGCCACCCAGTTCGCGCTGGCCGGCGGCGCCAACCCGATCTGCGTCGTCTCCTCGCCGCAGAAGGCGGAGATCTGCCGCTCGATGGGCGCCGAGGCGATCATCGACCGCAACGCCGAGGGCTACAAGTTCTGGAAGGACGAGAACACCCAGGACCCGAAGGAGTGGAAGCGCTTCGGCAAGCGCATCCGCGAACTCACCGGCGGCGAGGACATCGACATCGTCTTCGAGCACCCCGGCCGCGAGACCTTCGGCGCGAGCGTCTACGTCACCCGCAAGGGCGGCACCATCACCACCTGCGCCTCGACCTCGGGCTACATGCACGAGTACGACAACCGCTACCTGTGGATGTCCCTGAAGCGCATCATCGGCTCCCACTTCGCCAACTACCGCGAGGCCTGGGAGGCCAACCGCCTCATCGCCAAGGGCAAGATCCACCCGACGCTCTCCAAGGTGTACTCCCTGGAGGACACCGGCCAGGCCGCCCACGACGTCCACCGCAACGCCCACCAGGGCAAGGTCGGCGTGCTGTGCCTGGCGCCCGAGGAGGGCCTGGGCGTGCGCGACGAGGAGAAGCGCGCGCAGCACATCGACGCCATCAACCGCTTCCGGAACATCTGAGGAGCGCCGCATGAGTGAGCGTCAGAAGGACCGGCCGTGGCTGATGCGGACCTACGCCGGTCACTCCACGGCCGAGGCGTCCAACGAGCTGTACCGGCGCAACCTCGCCAAGGGGCAGACGGGTCTGTCGGTCGCCTTCGACCTGCCGACCCAGACCGGCTACGACTCCGACCACGTCCTCGCCCGCGGCGAGGTCGGCCGGGTCGGCGTGCCGGTCGCGCACCTCGGTGACATGCGCCGGCTGTTCCAGGACATCCCCCTGGAGCGGATGAACACCTCGATGACCATCAACGCCACGGCCATGTGGCTGCTGGCGCTCTACCAGGTCGTCGCCGAGGAGCAGGGCGCGGACATCACCCGGCTCAGCGGCACGACCCAGAACGACATCGTCAAGGAGTACCTGTCCCGGGGGACGCACGTCTTCCCGCCGGGGCCGTCGCTCCGGCTGACGACGGACATGATCGCGTACACGGTCTCCCACATGCCGAAGTGGAACCCGATCAACATCTGCAGCTACCACCTGCAGGAGGCGGGCGCCACGCCGGTGCAGGAGATCGCGTACGCGATGTCCACCGCGATCGCCGTGCTCGACGCCGTGCGCGACAGCGGCCAGGTGCCCCAGGAGCGCATGGGCGACGTGGTCGGCCGCATCTCCTTCTTCGTGAACGCGGGTGTCCGCTTCGTCGAGGAGATGTGCAAGATGCGGGCCTTCGGGCGGATCTGGGACCGCGTCACGCGCGAGCGGTACGGCATCGAGGACCCCAAGCACCGCCGCTTCCGCTACGGCGTCCAGGTCAACTCGCTCGGTCTGACCGAGGCGCAGCCGGAGAACAACGTCCAGCGGATCGTCCTGGAGATGCTCGCGGTCACCCTGTCCAAGGACGCCCGCGCGCGTGCCGTGCAGCTCCCGGCCTGGAACGAGGCGCTCGGCCTGCCCCGCCCCTGGGACCAGCAGTGGTCGCTGCGCATCCAGCAGGTCCTGGCGTACGAGAGCGACCTGCTGGAGTACGGCGACCTCTTCGAGGGCTCGAAGGTCGTCGAGGCGAAGGTGGCCGAACTGGTCGAGGAGTCGCTCACCGAGATCGAGCGCATCCAGGAGATGGGCGGCGCGATGGCCGCCGTCGAGTCCGGCTACCTCAAGTCGCAGCTGGTCGCCTCGCACGCCGAGCGCCGGGCGCGGATCGAGTCCGGCGAGGAGAAGATCATCGGTGTCAACGCCTTCGAGGGCACCGAGCCCAACCCGCTGACCGCCGACCTGGACACCGCGATCCAGACCGTCGACCCGGCCGTGGAGGCCCGCGTCATCGCCTCGCTCCAGCACTGGCGCGACACGCGGTACCAGCCGCCCTTCAACCACCCGCGCCCCTGCAAGGCGCTGGAGAAGCTGAAGGAGGCCGCCAAGGGCACCGACAACCTCATGGAGGCCACCCTGGAGTGCGCCCGCGCCGGCGTCACGACCGGCGAGTGGGCCGGGGCGCTGCGCGAGGTGTTCGGCGAGTTCCGCGCCCCGACCGGTGTCTCGTCGGCGCCGGTGGCGATCGCGGCCGAGGAGGGCTCGGCGCTCGGCGAGGTCCGCCGCAAGGTGGACCTGACGGCCAGGGACCTCGGCGTCGGCAAGCTGCGCTTCCTGGTCGGCAAGCCCGGCCTGGACGGCCACTCCAACGGCGCCGAGCAGATCGCCGTGCGCGCCCGCGACGCCGGGTTCGAGGTGGTCTACCAGGGCATCCGGCTCACTCCCGAGCAGATCGTGGACGCGGCCCTCGCCGAGGACGTGCACGCGGTGGGCCTGTCCATCCTCTCCGGCTCGCACGCCCAACTGGTCCCGGACGTGCTGGAACGGCTGCATGTGGCGGGCGCCACAGATATACCGGTGATCGCCGGTGGCATCATCCCGAACGGTGACGCCGAACTGCTGCGGGCCGCCGGAGTGGCCGCGGTCTTCACCCCGAAGGACTTCGACATCACCGGAATCATCGGCCGCATCGTCGACGAGATCCGCACCGCGAACAAGCTCGACCCCCTGGAGGTCCCCGCATGACGACCGTCAACCGCCTTCGCCCCCGGCGTTCCTGCCTGGCCGTGCCCGGCTCGAACCCGCGCTTCCTGGAGAAGGCCCAGGGCCTCCCCGCCGACCAGGTCTTCCTCGACCTGGAGGACGCCTGCGCGCCGCTCGCGAAGCCGGAGGCCCGGCACACCATCGTCAAGTTCCTCAACGAGGGCGACTGGACCGGCAAGACCCGCGTCGTGCGCGTCAACGACTGGACGACCGAGTGGACGTACCGCGACGTCGTGACGGTGGTGGAGGGCGCGGGCCCCAACCTCGACTGCATCATGCTGCCGAAGGTCCAGGACGCCCAGCAGGTCGTCGCCCTCGACCTGCTGCTCACCCAGATCGAGAAGACGATGGGCTTCGAGGTCGGCCGGATCGGCATCGAGGCGCAGATCGAGAACGCGCAGGGCCTGAACAACGTCAACGAGATCGCGCAGGCCTCCCCGCGCGTGGAGACCATCATCTTCGGCCCGGCCGACTTCATGGCGTCCATCAACATGAAGTCCCTGGTCGTGGGCGAGCAGCCGCCCGGCTACCCGGCGGACGCCTACCACTACATCCTGATGAAGATCCTGATGGCCGCCCGCGCCAACAACCTCCAGGCGATCGACGGCCCCTACCTCCAGATCCGCAACGTCGACGGCTACCGCGAAGTCGCGCAGCGCGCCGCCGCCCTCGGCTTCGACGGCAAGTGGGTGCTGCACCCGGGCCAGGTCGAGGCGTCCAACGAGATCTTCTCTCCCTCCCAGGAGGACTACGACCACGCCGAACTGATCCTGGACGCGTACGACTACTACACGTCCGAGGCGGGCGGCAAGAAGGGCTCCGCGATGCTCGGCGACGAGATGATCGACGAGGCCAGCCGCAAGATGGCCCTGGTCGTCTCCGGCAAGGGACGTGCCGCCGGCATGACGCGCACCAGCAAGTTCGAGATCCCGGAGGGCTGAGGGCGATGCAGTTCGGACGGACCTACGAGGAGTTCGAGGTCGGTGCGACGTACAAGCACTGGCCGGGCAAGACGGTCACGGAGTACGACGACCACCTCTTCTGCCTCCTCACCATGAACCACCACCCGCTCCACATGGACACCAACTACGCCGAGAAGACCACGGACTTCGGCAAGAACGTGGTGGTGGGCAACTACGTCTACTCGCTCCTGCTCGGCATGTCCGTGCCGGACGTCTCCGGCAAGGCGATCGCCAACCTGGAGATCGAGTCGCTCAAGCACGTGGCACCGACCTTCCACGGCGACACGATCTACGGCCAGACCACGGTGCTCGACAAGTGGCCGTCGAAGTCGAAGAACGACCGCGGCATCGTGCACGTGGAGACCAAGGGCTACAAGCAGGACGGCACGCTGGTGTGCGTCTTCCGCCGCAAGGTGATGGTGCCCACCGAGACGTACGTCAAGGAGCGCGGCGGCGAGCAGCCGGGCCGCCCCGAACTGAAGGAACAGGGGAAGCAGTAATGGCGCGACTCGCCCAGACCGCCGGTCTCACGGACATCCAGCAGGAGATCCTGTCGACCGTCCGGGACTTCGTGGACAAGGAGATCATCCCGGTCGCGACCGAGCTGGAGCACCGGGACGAGTACCCGCAGGACATCGTCGACGGGCTCAAGGAGCTGGGCCTGTTCGGCCTGATGATCCCGGAGGAGTACGGGGGCCTCGGCGAGTCGCTCCTGACCTACGCGCTGTGCGTGGAGGAGATCGCCCGGGGCTGGATGTCGGTGTCCGGCATCATCAACACGCACTTCATCGTGGCGTACATGCTCAAGCAGCACGGCACCCAGGAGCAGAAGGACCACTTCCTGCCCCGCATGGCCGCCGGCGACATCAGGGGCGCCTTCTCGATGTCGGAGCCGGCGCTGGGCTCCGACGTCTCGGCGATCTCCTCCAAGGCGGTGAAGGACGGCGAGGAGTACGTCCTGAACGGCCAGAAGATGTGGCTCACGAACGGCGGTACGTCGTCGTTGGTGGCCGTTCTGGTGAAAAGTGACGAGGGTCACCCCGAGGGCACCGCGCCGCACAAGTCGATGACGACCTTCCTGGTGGAGAAGGAGCCGGGCTTCGGCGAGGTCCGACCCGGCCTGACCATCCCCGGCAAGATCGACAAGATGGGCTACAAGGGCGTCGACACCACCGAGCTCATCATGGACGGCCTGCGCGTTCCCGCCGACCGGGTGCTCGGCGGGGTCACCGGCCGGGGTTTTTACCAAATGATGGACGGCGTCGAGGTGGGCCGCGTCAACGTCGCGGCGCGTGGCTGCGGCGTCGCTCAGCGTGCCTTCGAGCTGGGCGTCCGGTACGCCCAGCAGCGTCACACTTTCGGCAAGCAGATCGCCCAGCACCAGGCCATTCAGTTCAAGCTCGCGGAGATGGCTACCAAGGTGGAGGCGGCGCATGCCATGATGGTGAACGCCGCACGCAAAAAGGACTCGGGCGAACGAAACGACCTGGAAGCGGGGATGGCCAAGTACCTCGCATCCGAGTATTGCAAGGAGGTCGTGGAGGACGCCTTCCGGATCCACGGCGGGTACGGCTTCTCCAAGGAGTACGAGATCGAGCGGCTCTACCGCGAGGCTCCCATGCTCCTGATCGGTGAAGGCACCGCCGAGATCCAGAAAATGATCATCGGCCGCCGACTGCTCGAAGAGTATCGGTTCCAGGGTTAGATGTCCGGATACGGGGTGTTTTCTTGGAGAAGAAGGTCACACCCCGTAGGCACCGTTCGGCCGCCGACTCGGCTTCCTGGCTTACCCAGTTGCGGCGGGAAGCCGCTACGATCGCCGGAAAGCCGCCGTCCCCCGTCAGTGTGCGGCATCATCCGCTACGAAGGTCATCCATGCCCCACAGCCAAACCTCTGCATCTCGCGACAGCCTGGCCGGCGTACGCCTCGCGCGCGGAGCATCGCCGTGGCTTCTGCCGACCGTCGCCACCGCAGCCGTCAGCCTCCTTGGCGCCCGCCGCTCCGGCGCCGCCAAGGCCGTCGCCGTTCCCGCCACCGCGCTCGCGGCGGGGATGCTGTGGTTCTTCCGCGACCCCGAGCGCGAGATCACGCAGGGCAGGGTCATCTCGCCCGCCGACGGTGTGGTGCAGAGCATCATGCCGTGGAAGGACGGGCGCACCCGCGTCGCGATCTTCATGAGCCCGCTCAACGTCCACGTCAACCGCGCGCCCCTGGCGGGCACGGTGACGTCGGTCGAGCACATTCCCGGTGGCTTCGTTCCCGCCTTCAACAAGGAGAGCGAGAACAACGAGCGCGTGGTGTGGCACTTCGACACCGAGCTGGGCGACATCGAGATGATCCAGATCGCCGGCGCGGTCGCCCGCCGCATCGTCCCCTACGTGCCGCAGGGCACCAAGGTCGAGCAGGGCGAGCGGGTCGGTCTGATCCGCTTCGGTTCGCGCGTCGACCTGTACCTGCCGGAGGGCGTCGAGGTCGCGGTCGAAGTGGGTCAGAAGACGGTGGCTGGGGTGACTCGCATTGACCGTGGTTGATCCGCAGACCCAGGCCGGCTGGGTGCCCGAGGCCGACGACGTGGACGACGAGGAGGAGATGCCCCTCTCGCTGCGCCTGTCGATAGCGGACACCCTCACCCTCGGCAACGCCACGTGCGGCTTCATGGCGGTGTACTTCACCACCACCGGCATCCTCATCCCGCACCTCATGGGCAGCGACGAGTCGGGCATGGCCCGGCACAGCGCCGCCACCGCGGTCATCCTGATGCTGTGCGCGGCGATCTTCGACCTGTTCGACGGTCTGGTCGCCCGCAAGCTCCGCTCGTCCCCGATGGGCGCCGAGCTGGACAACCTGTCCGACCTCATCAGCTTCGGGCTGGCCCCGGCGTACTTCGTCCTCGTCTACGGCATGGTCGCGGACGACGCCTACCAGCGCGTGGCGGCGGTGGGGGCGATCGTGGTGCTGCTGGCGGTGGTGCTGAGGCTCGCGCGGTTCTCCTGCGTCACCGTCAAGGACGGCACCTTCCAGGGCATGCCGTCGCCGTTCGGGGCGCTGACGGTGGTGTCGATCGTGCTGCTGGAGCTGCCCTTCGTGGCGACGCTGCTGGCGATCATCGGTACCGCGTGGCTGATGGTGAGCCGGGTGGAGTACCCGAAGCCGCGGGGCCGCCTCGCGGTGGCGATGCTGTCGTGGATCGTCCTGTCGATGGGGCTGCTGGCCGGCTGGGCCTTCGACGCGCCGAGCGGGCAGCTGCTGCTCCAGACGGGGTGTGCGCTGCAGCTGGTGATGGGCGCGGTGATCCCGCTGTTCGCCACCGCTCGCAAGGTGAACAATTTCCGTGACAACCGGCGGGAGGCGCGGGCGGCGCAGTTGCCGTAGCGCTCCGCCGAGTGGGCCCCGGACCCGGATGGGTCCGGGGCCCTCCGCTTTCCCGGTGGTCCGGCGTGGGCGGGGTCGCCCTGGGGGTTCCGCCCCCAGACCCCCGGGCCTGGCTACGCCAGGAAGTCCCGGCCGATCCGCTCCGCCACCCGCTCCAGGATGGGCCCCGCCTCGGCGATGCACTTCGCCACGTCCGGCTCGACGTCCGTCAGCGGGTACGCCCGCCGGATCCCGGCCCGCCCCAGCACCTCCGGCGCCAGCGCGAGGCGCCCGCACACCGCGACGACCTCCTTGCCCGCGGCCCGCGCCGCCGCCGCGACGCCCGCGGGGGCCTTGCCGTGCAGGGTCTGCTCGTCCAGCGAGCCCTCGCCCGTGATCACGAGGTCCGCCCGCTCCAGCGCCGGCGCGAAGCCGAGCACGTCCAGCATCACCTCGATGCCGGGCCGGAACCGCGCGCCCAGCAGCATCGCGCCGAACCCGATGCCGCCCGCCGCGCCCGCGCCCGGCGAGGCCGCGTACTCGGCGGCCCGCGCGCCCACGCCGTCGGTCTCCTCCAGCACCTTCGCGAAGTGCGCGAGGGCGGCGTCCAGGGCCGCCACGTCGTCCTCGGAGGCGCCCTTCTGCGGGCCGTAAACCGCCGGGGCGCCCTTCGGGCCGGTCAGCGGGTTGTCGACGTCGCTGGCGAGAACCAGCTCGACGTCCGAGAGCCGCGGGTCCAGTCCGGTCAGGTCGGCCGAGGCGACGCCGGCGAGGGCGCCCCCGCCCGGCGCGACCGGCTCACCGTCGCCGTCCAGGAACCGGGCGCCCAGCGCGGACAGCATCCCGGCGCCGCCGTCGGTGGTCGCGCTGCCGCCGACGCCGAACACGATCGTCCGCGCCCCCGCGTCCAGCGCGGCCCGCAGCAGCTCGCCGGAGCCGTACGTGGACGCCGTCAGCGCCGCCAGGACGCCTTCCGGGAGCCGCTGCAGGCCACTGGCCTCGGCCATCTCCACCACCGCGGTGCCGTCGCGCAGCGCGAACGCCGCCGTCACCTCGTCGCCGAGGGGCCCGGCGACCCGGACCTCCCGGCGCTCGAAACCGGCCGCGACCGCCGCGGCGACGGTGCCGTCACCGCCGTCGGCCACGGGCAGCGCCTCGACACCGAGGTCCGGCACGACGCGGCGCAGCCCGGCCGTCACCCGCTCGGCGACCTCGACGGCCGTCAGCGACCCCTTGAACTTGTCCGCGGCGACGAGCACCCTGCGGGTCCCGTCCACTGCAGCGTCAGCCACCTTGCTCTCCCCTTGCTCTCCGAGCCTTGCGCACGTCAAGGCAGTCGCGCCGCTTGCGACCATAACCGGAGGACACCCACCCCGTCATGCCCCTGCCCGCTCCCTGGAACGGCGGCGACGGCACGGGCCCGGCTCTCGCTACGCTTCCGGGATGAGCACTGCTGACTACGCCACCTACATCGCCTCGCTCCCCCGGGTCATCGCCGGCGCCGCCGCGGTCCTCCGGGACGCCGAGGGGCGGGTACTGCTCGTCGAGCCCAACTACCGCGAGGGCTGGACACTGCCCGGCGGGACCATCGAGGCGCAGGACGGGGAGACCCCGCGGCAGGGCGCGTGGCGGGAGACGGTGGAGGAAATCGGCCTGGACGTGCGGCTCGGCCGGCTGCTCGCGGTGGACTGGTCGCACGGGGCGGGCCGGCCGCCGATCGTGGCGTACCTGTACGACGGCGGGGTCCTGAGCGACGACGACCTCAAGGCGATCCGGTTGCAGGAGGAGGAGCTGCTGTCCTGGCGGCTGGTGTCGCGCGCGGAACTCGGCGAGCACCTCCTCGGCTCCCTGCACGGCCGGGTGCTGGCCGCGCTGGACGTGCTCGCGGACGGCTCGGGCACGGCCGAGCTGGAGAACGGCGTCCGGGTCGATCGATAAGCGTTCGCCCCTCGTCCGCCGGGCGTCCTAACCTCGACGGCATGACCAGCAAGCCCCTCGTCGCCCTCCTCAGCGGCGCCGGCGTGTCGACCGACTCCGGCATCCCCGACTACCGGGGTCCGAACGGGCTGTGGCGGCGCGATCCGGAGGCCGAGAAGCTCGTCACGTACGAGTACTACATGAACGATCCGGAGATCCGGCGCCGCTCCTGGCGGATGCGGCGCGAGACCCACGCGCTGCGGCCCGAGCCGAACGCCGCGCACCGGGCGGTGGCCGAGCTGGAGCGGCGCGGGGTACCGGTCCGGGTGATCACGCAGAACGTTGACGGCCTGCACCAGCTCGCCGGGCTCCCCGCCCGCAAGGTGCTGGAACTGCACGGCACGGCACGCGCCTACGTGTGCACGGGCTGCCGCGTCCGGGGCCCGATGGAGGACGCGCTGGCCCGCCTCGACGCGGGCGAGGACGACCCGCCGTGCCTGGAGTGCGGCGGCATCCTGAAGCCGGCGACCGTGATGTTCGGCGAGCGGCTCGACCCGGTGGTCCTCGGTGACGCCGTGGCCGTCAGCAAGGCGTGCCAGGTGTTCGTCGCCGTCGGCAGCAGCCTCCAGGTGCAGCCGGCCGCCGGACTCGCCGGGGTGGCCGCCGACCACGGGGCCCGCCTGGTCGTCGTCAACGCCGAGCCGACGCCGTACGACGACCTCGCCGACGAGGTCGTCCGGGAGCCCATCGGGACGGCCCTGCCCGAGCTGCTGCGCGGGCTGGGCGCCGGGTGACCGTGCCGGGTGGCTAAGGGGCGTCGTCTGGATCATGCCGGGGTCGCGACGACGCCCCCTAGAAGAGCGCCGAGCCCCGTTCGAAGTCCAGCAGGCGCTGCTTGCGTTCCAGGCCGCCGCCGTAGCCGGTGAGGCCGCCGCTCGCGCCGATGACGCGGTGGCAGGGGACGATGATGCCGATCGGGTTGCGGCCGTTGGCGAGGCCGACGGCGCGGGAGGCGTTCGGGGTGCCGAGGGCGGCGGCGAGTTCGCCGTAGGTGCGGGTCTCGCCGTAGGGGATCTTCCGGAGCTGGTCCCAGACCGTGCGCTGGAACGGGGTTCCGTTCAGGCGCAGGTCGAGGGTGAAGTCCGTCAGTTCGCCGGCGAAGTACGCCGCCAGCTCCTCCTCGGCCCGCGCGAACGGTCCGTCGTCGGCCGTTCCGAAGGTCTCCTCGGGCGGGCGGTGGCGCTGGCCGGTCATGTAGAGGCCGCTCAGGACGCCGTCGTCGGCGACCAGGGTGAGGGGGCCGTACGGGCTGTCGATCACGGTGTGCTGCTTCAGCGGTGCCACGGGTCCGTCCTTACACGGGCAGGAAGTTGATCGGATGGCTGTCGGTCGCCCACAGGTACTGGACCGCGTACGCCCGCCAGGGGCGCCAGGCCGCCGCGCGGGCGGTGAGCGCCGCCGGGGTCGAGGGCAGGCCCAGCTCCCCGGCGGCCCTGCGGATGCCGAGGTCGGTGGGGAGGAAGGCGTCGGGGTCGCCGAGGGCGCGCATGGCGATGACGTCGGCGGTCCAGGGGCCGAAGCCGGGCAGGGCGAGGAGTCTGGCGCGGGTCTCGGCCCAGTCCGTCTCGACGCCCAGGTTGAGCGAGCCGTCGGCGAGGCGGGACACGAGGGTGGTGAGGGTCGTGCGGCGGGTGCGGGGCATCGCCAGGGTCTCGGGGTCGACCTGTGCCAGCGCCGTCGCCGACGGGAAGAGGTGGGTCAGACCGCCCTCGGGGTCGTCGATCGCCTCGCCGTGGGCCGTGACCAGGCGGGCCGCGTGGGTGCGGGCGGCGGCGGTGGAGACCTGCTGGCCGAGGACGGCCCGTACGGCGAACTCCGCCTCGTCGACCGTGCGGGGCACACGCCGGCCGGGTGCCTTGTCGACCAGCGGCGCGAGCAGCGGGTCGGCGCGGAGCTGGTCGTCGACGGCGGTCGGGTCGGCGTCCAGGTCGAGCAGGCGCCGGCAGCGGCTGATCGCGACGGTCAGGTCGCGCGGGTCGCTGAGGGTGAGGCGGCACGCGATGTGGTCGGGTCGGGGGGTGAGGGCCACGATGCCGTGACCGTACGGGAGGCGCAGGGTGCGCCGGTACGCGCCCTCCCGCCACTCCTCCACGCCGGGTACGGCGGTGGCGGCGAGGTGGCCGAAGAGGTTGTCGGGGTTGAGGGGGGTGCGGAAGGGGAGGCGGAGGGACAGGGCGCCGGGGGTGGAACCGGGGGCGGGGGCGGAGCCCGTGACGGTGTCCGGGGCCGGGCCGGCCGTGCGGCGCTTCGGGGCGCGGCTGCGCAGCTCGCTCGGGGCGAGGGCGTACACCTCGCGGACGGTGTCGTTGAAGGTGCGGACGGAGGAGAAGCCGGCCGCGAAGGCGATGTCCGCCATCGGCAGCGGGGTGGTCTCGATGAGCAGGCGGGCGGTCTGGGCGCGCTGGGCGCGGGCGAGCGCCAGCGGGCCGGCGCCCAGCTCGGCGAGCAGCTGGCGCTCCACCTGCCGGGTGCTGTAGCCGAGCCGGGCGGCGAGGCCGGGGACGCCCTCGCGGTCGACGACGCCGTCGGCGATCAGCCGCATGGCGCGGGCGGTGAGGTCGGCGCGCAGGTTCCACTCAGGGGAGCCCGGGCTGGCGTCCGGGCGGCAGCGTTTGCACGCCCGGAAGCCGGCCTGCTGGCAGGCGGCCGCGCTGGGGTGGAAGGTCATGTTCTCGGGCTTCGGCGGCACCACCGGGCAGCTGGGCCGGCAGTAGATGCCCGTGGTCAGGACGGCCGTGTAGAACCAGCCGTCGAATCGCGCGTCCTTCGACCGCACGGCGCGCACGCAGCGCTCGGTGTCGGTGTGCATTCCCGTCCGCATGGGTCCAGGATGGCCCGCCGGCCGGGCTGGGGCTGGCGGGAATCCGACATGGACGTCACGCTTCCTGGGCCGCTCCGGATCGCCAGGCCGACTCGCGCAGCAGCCGCAGGCCGTTGAGGCCGACCAGGACGGTCGAGCCCTCGTGCCCGGCGACGCCGAGCGGCAGCGGCAGATGCCCGATCAGGTCCCACAGGACCAGGACGGTGATGCACGTCCCGGCGATGACCAGGTTCTGCGCCACCAGCCGGCGCGCGCGCCGGGACAAGCGTACGACGGCGGGTACGGCCGCCAGCTCGTCGCGCACCACGACCGCGTCGGCGGTCTCCAGGGCCAGGTCGGAGCCGGCGCGGCCCATGGCGACTCCGGCGTGCGCGGCGGCGAGGGCGGGCGCGTCGTTGACGCCGTCGCCGACGAAGAGCACCTTGCGGCCGGCCCGCTCCAGCTCCCGTACGGCGGCGACCTTGTCCTCGGGCAGCAGGTCGGCGCGGACGTCGGTGAGGCCGGTGGCGGTGGCGACGCGGGCGGCGGCGGGCGCGTTGTCGCCGGTGAGCAGGGTGGGGGCGGTGCCGTTGAGGGCGGTGAGCGCGGCGGTGGCGCCGGCGGCGTCGGTCCGGAGGCGGTCGGTGAGGGTGAGGGTGCCGACGGGGGTGCCGTCGCGGGTGACCTGGACGGTGGTCTCGGCGCCCTCGGGTGTCTCGGCGCGGCCGACGCGCACCTCGTGGCCGTCGACGATCGCGGTGACGCCGCGTCCGGGGGTGGCGGCGAAGTCCTCGGCCGGTGCGATGCGCAGGTCCCGGGCGCGGGCGGCGGCCACGACGGCGCGGGCCAGCGGGTGCTCGCTGGGATGCTCGGCGGCGGCGGCGAGCGCGAGGAGGGCGTCCTCGTCTAGGCCGGAGCCGGGCAGCGGGCGTACGGCGGTCACCTCGGGGGTGCCCTCGGTGAGGGTGCCGGTCTTGTCGAGGGCGGCGGTGTCGATCTCGCCGAGGCGTTCCATCGCGACGGCGGACTTCACCAGGACGCCGTGCCGGCCGGCGTTGGCGATGGCGGACAGCAGGGGCGGCATGGTCGCGAGGACGACCGCGCAGGGCGAGGCGACGATCATGAAGGTCATGGCGCGCAGCAGGGCGTCGGTGAGGTCGGCGCCGAAGGCGAGCGGGATGCCGAAGACCGCGAGGGTGGCCACCACCACGCCGACGGCGTAGCGCTGCTCGATCTTCTCGATGAACAGCTGCGTCGGCGCCTTGGTGCGGGACGCCTCCTCGACGAGGGTGACGATGCGGGCGATCACCGAGTCGGCGGGGTCGCGCCCGACGCGGACGCGCAGGGCGCCGGTGCCGTTGAGGGTGCCGGCGAAGACGTCGTCGCCGGCGCGCTTGAGGACGGGGAGGGACTCGCCGGTGATGGTGGCCTGGTCGACCTCGCCCTCGCCGTCGAGGACCGTGCCGTCGGCGCCGATCCGCTCGCCGGGGCGGACCAGGAGCACGTCGCCGACGGCGAGGTCCGCGGTGGGGACGGTCTCCTCGCGGTCACCGGTCACGCGGGTCGCGGTGGTGGGGGCGAGGTCGAGCAGGCCGCGCACGGAGTCGGCGGTGCGGGCGGTGGCGAGGGCCTCCAGGGCGCCGGAGGTGGCGAAGATGACGATCAGCAGGCCGCCGTCGAGGACCTGGCCGATGGCCGCCGCGCCGAGCGCCGCGACGATCATCAGCAGGTCGACGTCCAGGGTCTTCTCGCGCAGCGCCCGCAGGCCCTCCAGCGCCGGTTCCCAGCCGCCGGCGGCGTAGGCGAGCGCGTACAGCGGGCCGTACGTCCAGGCGGGGGCGCCGGCGAGGTCGAACGGGAGCGCCGCGAGGAAGGCGAGCAGCGAGGCGAGCGCCCAGCGGGCCTCGGGCAGGGCGAGGACGCGGGTGCGGCGGCGGGGCGCCCGGCGGACGGGCGTGGGGACCGGGGTGGGGGCGAGCGTGGTGGACACGCGGCACACCATACAGGAACAAATGAAGACTCGTTCATGCGTTCATGTGTGGTGAGTAGGATGAGCGCATGGGTCACGGAGCCGCCACCACCGCGCAGGACGCCGCCGCACGTGTGCGTCTGGACGCGGACAACGTCGCCAAGGTCGCCACCACGCTCCAGGCCCTGTCCACGCCCTCCCGGCTGCTGATCCTCGCGAGGCTGCGCGAAGGCCCGTTGCCCGCGACCGAGTTGGCCGCCGAGGTCGGCATGGAGCAGTCGGCCTGCTCGCACCAGTTGCGGCTGCTGCGCAATCTGGGCCTGGTGGTGGGTGAGCGCAGCGGCCGGTCGGTGGTGTACGCGCTGCACGACGACCATGTGGCCGGGCTGCTCGACCAAGCCGTCTACCACGTGGAGCACCTGCGGCTGGGGATCAGCGACGCGGCTCAGTGAGCAGTTCCCGCATGCTCTCGGCCGCGCGTACGGCGGCGTCCGCGCAGCAGTTGTTGAACAGCACGTGCAGTTCGTCCGTCCGGCGGGCGGCCCGCCGCAGCCGGGGCGCCCAGGCGGCGAGTTCGGCCGGGGAGTAGTCGTACCGGAAGCGGTCCTCCTTGCTGCCCCTCCCCCAGGCCCGGCTGCGTCCGTGGAAGCGGACGACGGCGAGGTCCGGCCGGGTGACCGGCGCGATGGGCGGCAGGGAGCCGGGCAGGCCCTGCACCATGTCGGTGCCGACGGCCGAGGCACCGAGGGCGGACAGCAGGGCGTGGGTGGCGTCCGCGCGCTCCGGCTCCCACCATCCGGGGTGGCGGAACTCCACCGCGAGCGGCCAGCCCTCGGTGCGCTGGGCGCACGCTTCGAGCGCCTCCTCGGCCGGGGCGCCGGGCGCGAACCACGGCGGGAACTGGAACAGCACGGTGCCGAGCCGCCCGGCCTTGCGCAGCGGTTCGACCGCCTCGGCGAAGCGTCCCCACACCTCGTCCAGGAGCCCTTCGCCCGCCTGTCCGCGCCTCAGCGCGGCGGGCCCCGCGCCCCGCAGGTCGGGCGGCAGGGCCTCCACCCGCGTGGGGTGGCCGGTGAGCAGCGAGAACGCCTTGACGTCGAAGCGGAAGCCCTCCGGCGTGCGCTCCACCCACAGCTCGCTGTTGCGGCGGCTCGGCAACGCGTAGTACCCGGAGTCCACTTCGACGACGGGCAGCCGCGACGCGTAGTGCCGCAGCCGCCCCTCGGCGTCCCGCCGCCCGCGCGGATACCAGCCGCTCGCCACGAGCTGACGGTCCGTCCAGGAACACGCGCCGACCAGTACGTCACCCATGGGAGCCCGGGTACCCCGGGCACCCGGACCTCTAATCGGTCGCCGTGGGCCGCCGCGAGAGCGCCGTCGCCTCCTTCACGTCCGGCAGCGGACGCAGCCGGTAGGTGTACGCGTAGTCCCGGTCGGCGAAGAGCTTGAACTCGTCGTGCGTGTGCGCGCCCCAGCTGTTGTCGCCGCCGACGCCCATCTGACGGTGGTTCAGCCTCAGGACGACCGCGTCCCTCGGCGTGAGCTGGTAGTCGTGCCGCGCCCCGGCCGACAGGTCCTCCGGGGTGAAGTGGGAGGCGTTGAACTCCAGCAGGGGTTCGCCCGAGGCGAGCAGGCCCGCCCCGTCGCCGTCGGTGAGGGCGACCCAGCGGACGTCGGTCTTGTTGCCGTTCTCCTGCGGGCGGATGTAGGGCGTCCACTGCTCGGCGACGGTCCCGGAGTACAGGCCGACGTCGGTGCCGGTGTTGCGGTCCCAGTGGTTCTCCTCGGGGCCCCGGCCGTACCAGTGCAGCCGGTCCAGGCCGCGCGGCAGGAACAGCAGCGTCCCGACCTCGGGGATGTAGGGCAGGTTCGCGGCGCCCGGGCGCAGGGTGTTGTCGACCTTGACCTCGCCGTTGCCGAAGACCGTGTACGTGGTGGAGTACGCCGACTCCACGGTGGTCGGCAGGGTGCCGCTCACCTTGATCTCGACGGCCCGGTCGCCCAGCGTCCGCACGGTGACGTCGGTGACCTTCCGGCGGGCGCCCGCGTCGCGCCAGGTCTGGTTGCGGGTGTGCTGGCCGTTGCCCTTGTCGTTGTCGGTGGGCGCGCGCCAGAAGTTGGGCACCGGGCCGGAGGTGATCAGCCGCCTGCCCTTCACCTCGTAGGAGGTGAGGGTGCCGGTGCGCTTGTCGACGGTGACCGAGAAGCCCCGGCCGTCGACGGTGACCTCGTCCTCGCCGTCCCGGTGGCGCAGGGACGGCACCCGCTCCAGGGGCACGGGGGTCGCGGCGGGGGCGTGCGCGTCGAGGGCGAGCTGCCGCCGGGCGACCTCGAATCCCGCCTTCGCCCAGGGGGTGGCCTCCTTCGTGGTGAAGGACAGCTCCAGGAAGAACTCGGTGCCCGGCGCCGGGTCGTCCGGCAGCCGTACGGGCACGGTGATGTCCTTGCGGGACAGCGGCGCCACGTCCAGCTGGTCGCGGGTGAGCCGTCCGCGCCGCACGGTGCGCCCGTCGGCGACGAGGGCCCAGTGGCCGTCGAACTCGCGGAGGTTGGTGAAGAGGTGTTCGTTGACGAGGGTGACCGCGCCCGGGCCGCCGGACCGCCGCTCGGCGCCGACCGCCTGGTAGACCCGCTTGACCTCGGCGGCCTTGCCGGTGTGCCCCCGGTCGGCGAGGACGACGCCGTCGGCGACGAAGCAGCCGTCGTTGGGGTTGTCGCCCCAGTCACCGCCGTACGCGAGGAAGGTCTTCTCCTTCGTCCGCCGCCGCTCCACCTTCACGCTCGCCGCGTCGAACCAGAACCGCACCCCGTCGTCACCGGGGCCACGGCCGCCGTCGGCCAGTTCGGCGGCGGTGAGGGCGCGGGCGTAGACGCGGGCGCGGCGGATCGTGCCGCTGAACTCGCGGACCTGGTTGTCGGCGTCGGTGGCCAGCGCCAGGGAGGCGGTGTTGTTCGCGGGGCGCCGGTCGGTGGTGCGGGTCGCCCGGCGCTCGCCGTCGACGTACAGGGTGAGGGTGCCGGCGTCCGCGTCGAAGACGCCCGCGATGTGGTGCTCGCGGCCGGTCCAGTCCTCGGGCACGGTCCAGGTAGCGGTGATCCACTGGCCGCCGGAGTGGATGAAGAACTCCAGGGACCGGTTGTTCTGCTTCAGTGCGTACTGGGTGTCGCCCTTGGCGATGATCGGCTGGTGGTAGCCGGTGACGTCCGGGGTGACCCAGGCCTCCAGGGTCAGCGAGCCGGTGAGGTCGAGGCGCTCGTCGCGGGCGAAGACCGTGCCGCCGGACAGGCCCTCGCCGCGCTCGAAGGTGCCGGAGGCGGCGAGGATCTCCCCGCGCAGGCCGGCGGGACCCTCCTCGGTCAGCAGGGTGCGCCGCGGGACCGGCCAGGTCAGCGACTGGTCGACGAAGTCCCAGATCCAGCCGCCCTGGAGCACGTCGTACCGGCGGATCAGGTCCCAGTACTTCTTGAAGTTGCCGGTGGAGTTCCCCATCGAGTGGGCGTACTCGATCATGACGTACGGCCGGGTGTCAGAGGTGTCCTCGGCCCGCTGCTCGACGCGCTGCGGGGTGTCGTACATCTCGGAGCGGATGTCGCTGATGCCCGGTCGGTCGTCGCCCTCGTACTGGATGACGCGGGTGGGGTCGTAGGAGCGGATCCAGTCGTGCATGGCGGTGAAGGTGGAGCCGCCGCCCGCCTCGTTGCCGAGCGACCAGATGACGACCGAGGCGTGGTTCTTGTCGCGGTGGACCATGTTCTGGGCGCGGGCCACGCAGGCCTCGGTCCAGTCGGGGTGGTCGCCGGGGTACTCCTCGCGGATGCCGTGGGTCTCCAGGTTGGTCTCGTCGACGAGGTAGAGGCCGTACTCGTCGGCGAGTTCGTACCACAGCGGGTTGTTCGGGTAGTGCGAGGTGCGGACGCTGTTCATGTTCAGCCGCTTGATGATCGTGATGTCCTCGACCATGTCCTCGCGGGTGAGGGCGGTGCCCCGGTCGGGGTGCATCTCGTGGCGGTTGGTGCCGCGGAAGGAGACGGGCCTGCCGTTGATCCGCATCAGGCCGTCCTTGAGCGCGAACTCGCGGAAGCCGACCCGGTGGGACAGTGTCTCGACCACCTTGCCGGCCGGGTCGCGCAGGTGCAGGACGGCCGTGTAGAGGTTCGGGTGCTCCGCCGACCACAGCCTCGGCTTCGGTACGGCCTTCGCCGACCGCACGGTGACGTCCTGGCCGGCGCCCGCCGTGGCGAGGTCGGCGGACTGCTCCAGCGGCCGGGACCAGACGGCGTGCCCGCGGGCGTCGTACAGCTGGGTCTCGACGGTGTACCGGCCCGCGTCCCTCGCCGCGTCGCCGTACGCCCGCACGCTCGCGGTGACGGCCAGCTCGGCGTCCGTGTACGTGTCGTCGAGGGGGGTGTCCAGCTTGAAGTCGCGCAGGTGGACGGCCGGGGTGGAGTACAGGTGGACCGAGCGGAAGATGCCGCTCAGCCGGATCATGTCCTGGTCCTCCAGCCAGTCGCCGTCGGCGTAGCGGTAGACCTCGACGGCGATCTGGTTGGTGCCGGGCTCGAGGAGGTCGGTGATGTCGTACTCGGACGGGGTGTAGGAGTCCTCGTCGTAGCCGGCCAGTTCGCCGTTGATCCACACGTAGTGGGCGGACTTGACGCCCTCGAAGTGCAGGAAGGTGCGGCGGCCGTCCCAGTCGCGGGGGACGGTGAAGGTGCGCCGGTACTGGCCGACCGGGTTGTAGCGGGTCGGCGCGGCGGGCGGCTCCGGGTCCTCGCCGCGGCCGTTGGGGCCCCAGTACGGGTAGGTGATGTTGAGGTAGATCGGGAAGTCGTGGCCGTGCAGCTGCCACACGGACGGGACCGGGATGGTCTCCCAGTCGCCGTCGTCGGTGTCCGTGCGGTGGAAGTCGACGTCCCGGTCCTCGGGGCGGTCGGCGTAGGCGAACTTCCAGGTGCCGTCCAGGCTCAGGCGGTACGGCGAGCGGGTGCGGTCGCCGGCGAGGGCCTGTCTCACGTCCGCGTACGGCGTCAGCGTGGTGTGCGGCGGCTCGGTGCCGACGCGGAAGACGCCGAAGTCGTTCCACTCCGGGGGCTCGTCGGCCGCCGCCGGCCGGCCGGCCGCCCGCGCGACTCCGGCCGACGCGGACAGGGCGAGCGCGCCGAGGACGGCGGCACCGCCCTCCAGGAGACGGCGACGGCTGACGAGCGGCCGGGGGCGGGGGGCCGGGAGTGCGGCGGGTGACACGGGCGAGTGCGGCATGACCGTGGCCTTCCGTGGGGCTTCGGGGGGCGGCTCAACGCACGGTGCTGTGAGGGCGGTTGCCGTGGGGATGGTTCACAACTGCCGGTGACGCGGCGACTACTGAGTCACGCACACCCTAGGACCCGAACACAACCGAATCAATTACCCCGTCGGACTTTGTTGTTTCCTGAGGAAGGGCTCGGGCGCCTCGGACTCGGGCGCCCGCTCCCCCGGCACTCAGGCGTCCTGTACTCCGGGCCTGCCCGCCTCGATCACGAACGACTTGTCGGTGCGGACCGGGGCGCCGGGGCGGGTGACGTAGTCGACGACGCGGTAGTCGGCCCGGTAGCTCTCCCTGGACACCGAGCAGCTCACGTAGCCGCGGCGGCTGCTGTAGTACTTGGTGTGCGGGTTCTCGTCCCAGTACACCTGCCCGGGGTCGTGGGTGGCGGAGCCGTCGCCGCCCGAGGTGATGGACGTGGTGACGAACTCGCTGCCCAGCAGCCGCGTCTCGGGGCGCTCGAAGTCGCGGCGCAGGTCGTTGGTCCAGTTGTTGTGCACGTCGCCGGTGAGGACGACGAAGTTGTCGATGCGGCGCTCCTCGACATAGCCGAGCACCCGGTCGCGGGAGACGCGGTAGCCGTCCCAGCCGTCGTTGTAGCCGCCGTCGTCCGGGCCGGCGACGGCGTCCCAGTTGGCGAAGTAGATCTGCTGCGGGAGCACGTTCCAGGTGGAGCGCGAGCGGGACAGGCTGCGCTCCAGCCAGGCGTGCTGCTCGGCGCCGAGGATGGTGGCCTTCGGGTCCCACTGCTCCGGGCCGGAGACCTGCCACTTGTCGCCGTAGGGCTGGTCGGTGCGGTACTGGCGGGTGTCCAGCACGCTGAAGGTCGCGGTGGACCCGAACTCCAGGCGCCGGTACAGCGGCAGCGCCGTGTCCACCGGCTTGCGCAGGCGCCGCAGCGGCATGTGCTCCCAGTACGCCTGGTAGGCGGCCCGGCGACGGGCGGCGAAGCGGGCGGTGGTGTCGTTGCCCTGGCCGGCGTCGGTGTTCTCCGGGCTCAGGTCGGCGTAGTTGTTGTCGGTCTCGTGGTCGTCCCAGGTGACGACGAAGGGCGCGGTGGCGTGCAGCAGCCTGAGGTCGGGGTCGGTCTTGTACTGGGCGTGCCGCGCGCGGTACTCGGCGAGGGTGTTCATCTCGTCGCCGTGGTGCGTGCGCACCTTGCCGTTGACGCCGGCGGCGTACTCGTAGAGGTAGTCACCGAGGTGGAAGACCACGTCGGGGCGCTCGGCGGCCATGTGCCGGTACGCCGTGAAGTGGCCCTGCTCCCAGTTGGCGCAGGAGGCGAAGGCGAAGTCGACGGTCGGCGAGGTGCCGGGGGCCGGGGCGGTACGGGTGCGGCCCACCGGCGACACCGCGTCGCCGGCGCGGAAGCGGTAGTAGTACTCGTGGTGGGGGCGCAGGCCGCGCACGTCGGCGTGGACGGTGTGCGCCTCGGCGGGCACGGCGTGCTCCACGCCCCGCTTCACGACCTTCCGGAACCGCTCGTCGAGGGCGACCTCCCACCGCACGGCGACCGGACGCCGGGGCATGCCGCCGTCGTCGTCCAGGGGCTTCGGCGCCAGGCGGGTCCACAGCACGACCCCGTCGGGGAGCGGGTCGCCGGATGCGACGCCGAGCCGGAACGGGTCGGCCGGGACGCGGCCCGGCACGAGGGGCGCGGCGGGTGCGGCGGTCGCGGCGGGTGCGGCACCGGTGCCGAGCAGCACCGCGCCGGCGCCGGCGGCGCCCGCGAGGCCGAGGAAGCCCCTTCTCTTGAGAGCGTTCGCGGAGGTGGGGAGCGGTCGCCGGTCGGGGGTCATCGAACCTCCAGGGGACGGATGGCCGGACGACAACCAGGCAATCGGCGCGGGATGAACCGCGTTTTCCGCTTCCGTGGACCGCGCTTGACCGATACATGTCCATGAAGGTTCCCGGGGGCCGGGCCCGGGGGTGGGGTCAGCCGCGCGTCAGGGTGCCCCAGTCCACGGTGCGGTGGCACCAGCGGTCGAGGAGGACGCGGTCGTGGCCGACGGCCAGCAACCCGGCGCCGGTGGCGGCCCGGTAGTCCTCCACCACGCGGACGAGGGCGGCCGTCGTCGACGCGTCGAGCATCGCCGTCATCTCGTCGCAGACCAGCCAGCGCGGGCGCAGGACGAGGGCGCGGGCGAGGCAGGCGCGCTGCAACTGGCCGTCGCTGACCTCGTGCGGGCGCCTGCTCAGCAGGTCGGTGGTCAGGCCGACGGTGGCGGCCAGTTCGGCGACCCGGCCGGTGATGCCCTCGCGTCGGCCGGTGGCGCGCAGCGGTTCGGCGATCAGGTCGGTGAGCGCGAGGCGGGGGTCGGCGGAGAGCCGGGCCTGCTGGAAGACGACGCCGAAGGCGGTGCGCTGGTCGCGCGGGGCGCGGTGGCGCCAGCGCCGTACGGGGGTGCCGTCGACGAACAGGGTGCCGGCGTCGGGCTGGTGCAGCAGGGCCGCGACCCGCGCGAGGGTGGACTTGCCGCAGCCGCTCGGACCGAGCAGCCCCACGGCCTCGCCCGGCGCGACGGACAGCGAGACGTCCCGGAACACGGGTGCGTTCCGGGCGTACCCGGCGGTGATGGCGCTCAGTTCAAGCACGGTCGGCGGCCTCCGTGAGCGCGGCGTGCGGGTGGTGGCAGGCGACCGTGCCGGTGAGCGGCGGCAGGGCGGTGCAGGTTTCGGTGGCCCGGTCGCAGCGGGCGGCGAAGGCGCAGCCGCCGGGGAGGGCGCCGAGTTCGGGCGGCAGGCCGGGGATGGGGGTGAAGGCGCGGTCGGGCAGGGCGTCGAGCAGGCCCCGGCTGTAGGGGTGGCGGGGGCCGGGGGCGCCGAAGAACTCGCGGGCGTCGGCGAGTTCCACGACGCGGCCCGCGTACATCACGGCGACCCGGTCGGCGACGCGTTCGGCGGCGGCCAGGTCGTGGGTGATCATCAGCAGGGCCCGGCTCTCGCCGCCCGCCTTGTTGTCGACATGCCGGCGCAGCTCGTCCACGGTGCGGTCCACCAGGTCCCGGTCGAGGCCGGTGGTCGGCTCGTCGGCGAGCAGCAGCGGGGCGTCGCCGACCAGGGCGAGGGCGGTGGCGGCGCGCTGGGCGAGGCCGCCGGAGAGTTCGTGCGGGTGGTGGTCGAGGTGGGTCACGGGGAACGCGGCGCGTGCGGCGGCGGCCTCGGCGGTCTCGCGCAGGGCCGCGCGGCCGCGCACCCCGGTGAGTTCGGCGACCGTCTCCTCCAGCTGCGAGCGGATGGTGCGGACCGGCGTGAGGTGGGCGGCCGGGCTCTGCGGGACGAGGCCGATCAGCCTGCCGCGGACGGTGCGGGCGAAGGTCCGCTCGTCGGCGGTGAGCAGGTCGAGGTCGCCGAGCAGCGCGCTGCCCGCGATGCGCGCGTTGCCGGGGAGCAGGCCGAGCAGGGCGGAGGCGAGGACGGACTTGCCGCAGCCGCTCTCGCCGATCAGGGCCAGGCACTCGCCGGCCGCCACGTCGAAGTGGGCGTCGGTGACGGCGGCGACGCGGCGCCCGCCCGGCATCAGGAAGCGCACCGACAGACCGCGTACCGACAGCACGGGGGCTCGCTCGGTCACAGCATCAGCTCCGATCGGCGACGGGGGTTGATCCGCTCCCGCCAGGCACCGGCGAGACCGGCGACGGCGAGGGTGGGCACGATGATGAACAGACCGGGGAAGAGCGTCGGCCACCACTGCCCGGCGAGCAGCGAACCCCGCGCCTCCTGGATGAGGTTGCCGAGGCTCGCGGTGTGGGTGGGCAGGCCGAGGCCGAGGAAGGACAGCGCCGACTCGTGCCACATGGCGTGCGGCACCATCAGTACGGCGGCCAGCGCGGCCTGCGGCAGCACGCCCGGCAGCAGATGCCGTACGGCCACCCGCCACCGGGAGGCGCCGCCGGAGACGGCCGCGTCGACGTAGGGGCGTGAGCGCAGGGACAGCACCTCGGCGCGGACGATGCGCGCGGTGGACAGCCAGTGGGTGAGCGCGACCGAGATCACCACCGGCCAGACGCCGGGGCGGAACATCGCGACGATGAAGATGCCGAGCAGCAGGTGGGGCACGGACGAGATGGTGTCCACGACCCGCATCACGGCGCGGTCGACCCAGCCGCCCAGCGCGCCGGCGGTGGCGCCGACGGCGGTGCCCACGACCGTCGCCGTCAGGGCCGCCGCCACGCCGACGAGCAGCGAGACACGCAGTCCGTACACGCAGCGCAGGAGCAGGTCCCGGCCCACGTCGTCGGTGCCGAAGGGGTGCGCCCAGCTGGGAGCCTGCAGCTTGGCGGCCAGGTCGACGGCCTGCTGGTCGAGCTGCACCAGCGGCGGCACCAGCAGCACCGCGAGGACCGTGACGGTCAGCAGCGCGGCGGAGACGCGCAGGCGCAGGGTGCGGGTGGAGCGGCGGTCGGTGCCGTGGGTGCGCCACACGGTGCCGGGCCCTCCCGCCGTCCCGGCCGCGGCCTTCTCGGCGGTGAGGTCAGCCATGGGACTCACATTTCACTGAGCTTCACCCTCGGGTCGAAGAGGCCGTAGAGCAGGTCGGCGAGCAGGTTGCCGGCGAGGACGGCGGCGGTGGCGAGGGTGGTGAGGGCGGCCAGCAGCGGGAAGTCGACGGCGGTGGCCGCCTCGACGGTGGCCGCCGCGATGCCCGGCCAGCTGAAGACGCTCTCCACCAGCAGCGCGCCGGTGATGAGTTCCGGCACCCGGGAGCCGATCAGCGTGAGCACCGGCAGCAGTCCCGAGCGCAGGGCGTGCCCGAACAGGACCTTCCCCTCGCCGATGCCGCGGGCCCGGGCGCCGCGCACCGGGTCCTCCGCGAGGGCGTCGCCGACGCCCTGGCGCACGTACAGGGTGAACCAGGGCAGCTGGGAGACGGCGAGCACACCGGCGGGCAGGACGATGTGGCTCGCGACCTGGCCGAAGGTGACCTGTTCGCTTGCGGTGTCCGTCAGGCCGCCGGCCGGCAGCACGTCCCACTGGAGGGCGAACAGCCACACCGCGAGCAGCGCGATCCAGAAGACCGGCGCGGCCTCCAGCGTGTACGCGAGCGAGGTGACCGCCCGGTCGAGCGCCGAGCCGGGACGGCGGGCGGCCAGCACCCCGAGGAGCGTGCCCACGAGGACGGCGGCCGCGAAGGCGACGGCGCACAGCAGCGCGGACCAGGCGAGGCGTTCGCCGATGACCTGCGCCACCGGCTGGCGCATCACGCCGGAGTGGCCGAGGTCGCCGGTGAGCGCGGAGGTCAGCCACTCCCACCAGCGGACCACGAACGACTGGTCCACGCCGAGGTTCTCCCGCAGCCGGTCCAGGGTCTCCTGGTCGGCGCCGAGCGCGGCAGTGCCGGCGTACGCCTTGACGGGGTCGAAGGGGGAGGCGGCGGCGATGGCGAAGACGCCGAAGGTGACGACGAGGACGACGGGGACGGCGAACAGCGCCCGCCGCCCCGCCAGGCGTGCCATCGCTGTCCAGGGCAGCCTCCCGGGCGATCGGGTCACTTCTTCGGCTGCCAGTCCTCGATGTTCCACCAGGGCCCGCTGGCGAAGCCGTGCTCGTGCGGCTCCAGCTGCGTGGTCAGGCCGTCCCAGCGGTCGGCGAGGACGTAGAGGTGGTCGATGTGGGTGAGGAAGGTGTAGCCGGGGTTGTCCACCAGCGCCTTCTGGATCTTCTCGTAGGCGGCGCCGCGCACCTTCGGGTCCTGGCTGCGGCGGCCGGCGTCGAGGGCCTCGTCGACCACCGGGTCGTCGTAGTGGGCCATGTTGTTGAAGCCGTCGCCGGCCAGCGAGGAGTGCAGCAGGGTGTAGAGGCCGAAGTCCGGGTCGCCGACGCTGCCGAAGCCCGCGAGGACCGCGTCCCGGCCCATGCGCGGCTCGATGACCTCCCAGGTGGCGCCCTCCACCTTCACCTCGATGCCGGCCTTCTTGGCGTCGGAGGCGTAGGCGAGGGCGTGGTCCTGGCGGACCTTGTCGCCCGAGGGGTAGTACAGGGTGAACGAGGCGCGCTGTCCGTCCTTGGCGCGGACGCCGCCGGCGCCGGGCTTCCAGCCGGCCTCGTCCAGGATCCGCCGGGCCTCGGCGAGGTCGCGGGGGCGCTCGACGGAGCGCGCGTAGGCGGGGTCGTCGACGGGCAGCGGCCCGTAGGCCGGGCGGCCCGCGCCGTCGAGGATCTTGTCGACCATCGCCTGGCGGTCCACGGCGGCGTCCAGGGCCCGCCGGATCGCGCGGTCGCCGGTGACCTTGCCGGCGGTGGGCAGGGTGACGGCCCGGAAGTCGTAGGACTTGGCCTCGTAGGTGCGCCGGCCGTCGTCCTTCTTGAACGTGGCGGCGAGGTTGGGGGGCAGGACGGCGCCGTCGAGGTCGCCGGAGCGCAGGCGGGTGGCGCGGACGTTGTCGTCGGCGATGATCGCCATGGTGAACGACTTCACCGCGGGCTTGCCGCCCCAGTAGTGCGGGTTGGCCTTGAAGGTGAGCTTCTCGCCCTTGCTCCAGCCGGCCAGGACGTACGGGCCGGTTCCGACCGGCTTGGTGTTGAAGTCACCGGTGTTGGGGTCCTGCCCGCCCGCGACGTGCTCGGGGACGATGGGCAGCACGGTGCGGGCGGCGAAGGCCGCGTACGGGTACTTGAGCTCGAAGACGACGGTGTCGTCGCCCTTGGCGCGGACCTCCTCGACGGCGTCCAGTTCGCTGCGCGCGGTGTTGTTGGTCTTCGCGTCGAGGACCGTGCGGTACGTGTAGACCACGTCCTGGGCCGTCAGGGGCTCCCCGTCGCTGAACTTCACGCCGTCGCGCAGGGTGTACGTGTACGTCCTGCCGCCGTCGGCAATCTTCGGCAGGGCGGTGGCGAGGGCCGGCTTCAGCTCCAGGTCGGTGTCGCGGGCGAGCAGCCCGTCGAAGATCTTGGAGTTCCCGTCCTTGCCGTAGCCGAGGAGCGGGCTGAGGGTGTCCGGCTCGGAGGCCACCCCGATGACGACGGACTCGGCCGCCTCGGCGTCGCCGTCCGTGCCGCCGTTCCCGGGCGCGGAGCAGGCCGTGACCCCGGCGGCGAACGCCGCCGCGGCGGCCGCACTTCGTATCCGACGGGTTGTCATGTCTCCCCCACGCTTGTTGTCAGTGCCGGGTTATTGCACATCATGCGCAAGAGAAGCGTCAAGCCAGGTGGGCCGGGGCGTGGGGAGAAATGGGGCAGGTGGGGGCGATGGGTGAGCCGGGCCGGTCAGCCGGCCCGGGCCGCGAACGCCGCGTAGGCCCGGTCGTCGAACAGGACGAAGCGGACCTCCGCGACCGATGTCGCGGCGCCGCGCACCGTCTCGACGGCGATGCGGGCCGCGTCGTCCACGGGCCAGCGGTAGACACCGGTGGAGATCGCCGGGAAGGCGACCGTGCGGGCGCCCAGTTCGTCGGCGACGCGGAGGGACGCGCGGTAGCAGGAGGCGAGCAGGCCGGAGCGGTCCTCGGTGTCGCTGTACACCGGGCCGACCGTGTGGATCACCCAGCGGGCTTCCAGGTCGCCCGCGGTGGTGGCGACCGCCTGTCCGGTGGGCAGGCCCTTGCCGAGGTGCCCGGCGCGGAGCCGGCGGCACTCCTCCAGGATCGCGGGGCCGCCGCGCCGGTGGATGGCGCCGTCGACGCCGCCTCCGCCGAGGAGGGAGGAGTTGGCCGCGTTGACGAGCGCGTCGGCGCTCTCGCGGGTGAGGTCGCCCTGGACGAGGGTGAGGGTGGTCATGGCGGGTCCCCCGGTCGTTTCCGGTGCGTGGTCAGGTCTGCCGCAGCCTGCGCCAGACGGCCTTGGCCGCGTTGTGCCCGGACATGCCGTGCACGCCGGGGCCGGGCGGGGTGGCCGAGGAGCAGATGTAGACGGCCGGGTGCGGGGTGGCGTACGGGAACAGCGACAGCTTGGGCCGCAGCAGGAGCTGGAGGCCGGAGGTGGCGCCGGAGGCGATGTCGCCGCCGACGTAGTTGGCGTTGCGCGCGGCGAGTTCGGGCGGGCCGGCGGTGGCCCGGGCGAGGACGCGGTCGCGGAAGCCGGGGGCGAAGCGCTCCAGCTGGCGTTCGACGGCGTCGGTGAGGTCGCCGGTCCAGCCGTTGGGGACGTGACCGTACGCCCAGAAGACGTGCTTGCCCTCCGGGGCCCGGGTGGGGTCGGCGACGCTGGGCTGCGTGGTGATGAGGAACGGCGCGTCGGGGGCGCGGCCCTCGCGCGAGGCGGCGTTCAGGGCGGCGCCGATCTCCGCGCTGTCGGCGCCGATCTGCACGGTGCCGGCGGTGCGGGGCTCCTCGGCGGTCCACGGGACGGGGCCGTCCAGGGCGTAGTCGATCTTGAAGACGCCGGGGCCGTACCGGAAACCGGCGTAGTGGTTGCCGAGGCCGGCGATGCGGGCCAGGGCCGTGGGCGAGGTGTCGAAGACGTAGGCGCGGGCCGGCGGGAGGTCGTCGAGGCGCTTGACCTCGTAGTCGGTGTGGACGGTGCCGCCGAGATCCTTCAGGTAGGCGGCGAGCGCGTCGGAGATGGCCTGGGAGCCGCCGCGGGCCACGGGCCAGCCGCGGGCGTGCGCGGCGAGGGCGAAGACCAGGCCTATGGCGCCGGTCGCGAAGCCGCCGAGCGGGGCCATGACGTGCGCGACGAGCCCGGCGAAGAGGGTCTTGGCCTTCTCGTCGCGGAAGCGGCGCATCAGCCATGTGGACGGGGGCAGGCCGGCCAGGCCGAAACGGGCGAGGGTGACCGGATCACGGGGGAGCGCGGTCAGCGGCAGGGACATGAAGTCCCGGGCCAGGGTGTCCCACCTGGGCAGGAAGGGCGCGACCAGCCTGCGGTACGCGCCCGCGTCGCGCGCTCCGAAGGAGGCGGCCGTCTCGCCGACCGAGCGGGACAGCACGGCGGCCGAGCCGTCCGGGAACGGGTGGGCCATGGGCAGCGGGGCGTGCAGCCACTGGAGCCCGTACCGCTCCAGGGGGAGGTCGCGGAAGGCGGGCGAGTTGATGCCGAGCGGGTGCGCGGCGGAGCACGGGTCGTGCCGGAAGCCCGGCAGGGTCAGCTCCTCCGTGCGCGCGCCGCCGCCCACGGTGCCCCGCGCCTCGAACACGGCGGCCGAGAAGCCCCGGCGGGCCAGCTCCACGGCGGCGGTCAGTCCGTTCGGCCCCGCACCCACTACGACCGCATCGAGCATCGACGGCACCTTCGGACCCCTTCGTCAGCCGATGGCCACTGGGGATCAGGATATGCCCGGGGTCCGACAGCCCGGGGTCGTGGGTCGGCGGGCGGGCGCCGCGCGGTGCCCGGTTCGGGGCGGAGGCCGGGCGGCGTTCCGCGTCAGGCCGCCGCGGCGCGGTACGTGCTGGGGCTCAGGCCCTTGTGGCGCTTGAAGGCGGCGCTGAAGCCGAAGGCGTCCGCGTAGCCGACGGTCCGGGCGATCCGGGCGATGCTGAGGTCGGTGTCGGTCAGGAGCGCCTCGGCGTCGGCCATGCGGCATTCGGTGAGGTACGCGAGGGGCGGACGGCCCATCAGCTCGGTGAAGCGCTTGGCGAACAGCGCCCGGGATACGCCGGCCCGAGTGGCCAGCGACGCCACCGTCCAGCTCTCGGCGGGCCGGTCGTGGAAGGCCTGGAGGGCGGGGCCGAGGACCGGGTCGGCGAGGCCCCGGTACCAGCTGGGCGCGTCGGCTCCGGCCCGGTCGAACCAGGTGCGCAACGTGCACACCAGGGCCCAGTCCAGCAGCCGGTCCATCAGCGCCTGCGAACCGGCCGTCAGGCGGGCGGCGTCGGCGGCCGCAGTCTCCAGCCAGGCGCAGACCTCGGCGTCCTCCTTGACGACCAGGACGGGCGGCAGGGCGCGCAGCAGCCGTTCGTGGCGATGGCCCGAGGCGCGGTAGGCGCCCACGATCAGCGCGGTCGCGTCCTGCGGATCGGCGGCCCAGTGGATACCGCCCAGTTCCTCGGCGGCGCACTCGGCGTCCGGCGTGAAGCAGGCGATCTCGTACTCGGTGTGGGGGCGGTGCACGGTGGCGGGCCGATCCGCGAGGTGGAACGGGGCGGGGCCGCGCACGACGGCCGTGTCGCCCGCGCCGACCGTCCGCTCGGTGCCGTCGGGCAGCAGCAGGGTGCCCCCGCCGCGCAGCACGCTGACCATGGTGAGAGGTGCGCCGTCGGCGAAGCGGATGGTCCAGGGCGCCGTCAGTACGGCGTGGCTGACGACGGAGCCCTCGGCGCGGATGCCGCTCAGCAGCGAACTCAAAGGATCCACGGGACGCATCGTAGACGCACCGGGGGCCGCCAAGGGGGGTCGGCGTGGACGATCTCCTATGTTCCGAAGAGTTTCTCCCATGGATCATCCACGCGACCGGGGGCTGTACTGGACCCGTCGAAGTGCACGACACCGCATCGAGCCGAGCCAGGAGTCACCGTGACGCAGCACACCAGCGGCAGCAGGACAGCCCTCGTCGTCGTCGCCCACCACCGCGCCGATTCCCTCACGGCGCACACCGCCCGCCGTACGGCCGCGAGGCTCGAGGCCGCCGGATACCGCGTCGACCTGCTCGACCTGCACGCCGAGGGGTTCGACCCGCGGATGACCGTGGCCGACCAGCCGGACTGGGGGAACAGGGAGAAGGCGTACTCGGAGGAGGCGCGGGCCCACATGCGGCGCGTCCTGGCCGCCGAGGTCGTCGTCGCCGTCTTCCCGGTGTACTGGCAGAGCGTGCCCGCCCTCCTCAAGGGGTGGATCGACCGGGTGTGGAACTACGGGTTCGCCTACGGCCGCAGCAAGCCCCGGCTCGCGGGCAAGCGCATGCTGTGGCTGGGTCTGGCCGGCGCCACCGCCGACGACGGGGTCGTGGAGGGGATGCGGTCCGTCCTGGAGACCAACCTGAGCGAGGGCATCGCCTACTACTGCGGTTTCGCCCACTCCTCCGTCGGCCTGCTCACCGACGCGGAGGAGCGCCCGCAGCGGGTGGACGCCGAGGGCAACCTGCTGGTCGGCGACGCGGTCGCGGGCGCCGAGCGTGAGGCGCAGTACGCCGACTTCGACCGTCGCGCGCGGGAGTACGTCGAGAAGTTCCTCGCGTGGGAGCGGGTGGCGGCCTGAGGCCCGCCGCCACCGAGGGGGCCACGGCCGGGATCAGGCCTCGCCGGACAGCAGGGCCACCACCCGTCGGGCCGTGGCCGCGTCGCGGGCCGCGGTGAACGGCAGGTCGTTGTCCCCGGTGATGCGGAAGGGATCGCCCGCGCGGGTCAGGTGGGTGCCGCCCGCCTCCTCGACCAGGAGCAGGCCCGCCGCGTGGTCCCACGCCGCCTCCCAGGAGAAGGCGGTGGCGTCGGACTCGCCGAGGGCGACGGCGAGGTACTCCAGGCCGGCCGAGCCGCAGGCGCGGGGGGCGACGCCCGGGGTGCGCAGGCCGGTCAGGGCGTGCTTCTGCTCGTCGGTCGTGTAGTCCGGGTGGGAGGTGGCGACCCGCAGGTCGCGACCGGGCTCGGGCGGCCCGGCGTACAGCCGCTCACCGTCCAGGAAGGCGCCCCGGCCCCGGACGGCCGTGGCGAGGCGGTCGTCGACGGGGGCGTAGGTCCACGAGGCCCGCACGACGCCGTGGTGGGCGAGCGCGACCAGGGTGCAGAAGCCGGGGTCGCCGTGGACGAACTGGCGCGTCCCGTCGACGGGGTCGATGATCCACACCGGCGCGTCGCCGCGTATCGCCTCGTACGACGCGGGGTTGGCGTGCACGGCCTCCTCGCCGACCACGACCGAGCCGGGCAGCAGGTCGGCCAGGACCTCGGTGAGGTACAGCTCGGCCTTGCGGTCGGCGTCCGTGACCAGGTCGTGCGGGCCGGCCTTCTGGTCGACCTCGTGCTCCGCGAGCCGGCGCCAGCGCGGCATGATCTCCTGGGCGGCGGCCTTGCGGACGGCCTCCTCCACCTCGTCTGCGTGGCGGGCGAGAAACTCGTCGATGGTTTCGTTGTTCTCGATCATGACTCCATGAGAGCACGCCCCACTGACAATCCCCACCCGGGTCGGGTACGCCGGGTGGAATCGGCGCGAACAGGCGGTGCGGGGTCAGCGGCCGACCGCGTACCCCTGCATGCCGCGCGGGTTCGCCGCCGCCGACAGCACGCCCGTCTCCGGGTCTCGGGCGACGGCGCACAGGCGGCCCTCCGACCAGTCCTCGCCGACCGTCACGTCGTGCCCGCGCCGCCGCAGCTCCTCGACGACCGCGGGCGACAGGCGGGACTCCACGGTGAGGCTCCCGGCCCGCATGCCGCGCGGGAAGAACGACCCGGGGAAGCCGTCGTTGTGCCAGTTCGGCGCGTCGATCGCGCCCTGGAGGTCGAGGCCGCCGCGCACCGGCGCGCGCAGGGCGAGAGCCAGCAGGAAGTGCAGCTGCCACTGGTCCTGCTGGTCGCCGCCGGGCGTGCCGAACGCCATGACGGGCACCCCGTCGCGCAGCACGAGTGAGGGGGTGAGCGTGGTGCGCGGGCGGCGCCCCGGGGTGAGCGAGTTGGGCAGGCCCTCCTCCAGCCAGGTCATCTGGAGCCGGGTGCCGAGCGCGAAGCCCAGTTCGGGCACGACGGGGTTGGACTGGAGCCAGCCGCCGCTGGGCGTGGCCGCGACCATGTTGCCCCAGCGGTCGACGATGTCGATGTGGCAGGTGTCGCCGCGGGTGCCGCCGTCGGCGGCGACGTCCGGTTCGCCCGGCACGGGGGACGCCGGGCTCTTGGCGACCGTCGGCTCGCCGACTCCCAGGGCGTCGAAGCCCTCCGCCTCCGCGGCCGCCCCGCGCGCGTGGGCACTGAGCCGCGGGGTGCGCCCGCCCGGGCTGCCGGGCCGCAGCTCGAAGGACGCCTTGTCGCCGACGAGCCCGCGCCGCCCGGCGTTGTACTGCGGCGACAGCAGTTCGTCGAGCGGCACCCCGGCCGCGCCGGCCGCGTCCCCGTACCAGGCCTCCCGGTCGGCCATGGCGAGCTTGCAGCCCTCGACCAGCAGGTGGACGTAGTCGGCGGAGCCGTAGCGGGGCAGTTCGGGCGGGAGCAGCGCCAGTTGCTGGAGCAGCACGGGTCCCTGGCTCCAGGGACCGGCCTTGCACACGGTCCAGCCGTTCCAGTCGTACGTCGCCGGCGCCTCGTAGGTCGCGGACCAGCCGGCGAGGTCGGCGGCGGTCAGGGTGCCGGTGTGGCGCGCGCCGCTGGTGTCCAGGGTGGGGCGCGCGGACTGCCGGACGAGGGCCTCGGCGACGAACCCGGTGCGCCAGACCTCGCGCGCCGCGTCGATGCGCGCCTCCCGGTCCCCCGCGCCGGCGGTCTCGGCGAGCAGCCGCTTCCAGGTGGCGGCGAGGGCGGGGTTGCGGAAGAGCCGTCCGGGGCGGGGCGGGTGCCCGTCCGGGAGGTAGACCTCGGCCGAGGACGTCCACTCCGTCTCGAACAGCTCCCGCACGGTCTCGACGGTCTGGGTGAACCGCTCCACGGGCGGGTGCCCGTGCTCGGCGTAGCCGATGGCGTACTTCAGTACGTCATCCAGCGGCTTGGTGCCGTGGTCGCGCAGGAGCAGCATCCAGGCGTCGAAGGCGCCGGGCACGGCGGCGGCCAGCGGGCCGGTGCCGGGGACGAGGTCCAGTCCGAGTCCCTTGTAGTGCGCGACCGTCGCCCCGCCCGGTGCCACGCCCTGTCCGCACAGCACCCGCACCTCGCCGCCGGCCGGCGCGAGCAGGATCGGCACCTCCCCGGCGGGCCCGTTGAGGTGCGGCTCGACGACGTGCAGCACGAAGGCGCCGGCCACGGCGGCGTCGTAGGCGTTGCCCCCGTCCTCCAGGACCGCCATGGCCGACTGCGAGGCCAGCCAGTGGGTGGAGGACACCATGCCGAAGGTGCCCTGGAGGGTGGGTCGGGTGGTGAACCGCATCTGTCACCTCGTGTCCGCTGGGGTCGACGGCCTCATCGATTCTCCCCGTCCGGCCCGGGGGCGGGAACGGTGGGGCCCTCCTCCTGTGCCCGGCGCCGTGCGGCGTCCTCGTCGGTGCGCGAGTCGTAGGCGAGCAGCCTGGGCAGGGCCATGGTGAGCAGGCCCACCGCGGCGACGCAGGCCAGGCCGCCGCTCCAGATGGCCGGTCGGGCGCCGGTCCAGCCCGCCATCGCGCCGGCGCGGACCTGGCCGAGTTGCGGGCCGACGCTGTAGGAGAGGACCTCGATGCCGGCGAGGCGGCCGCGCAGCCGGTCGGGGATGGTCTGGTTCCAGATGGTCGAGCGGCCCAGCCCGCTGAGCATGTCCCCCGCCCCGGCCAGGGCGAGGCACGCCAGCACCAGCCAGACCTGCGACGTCCAGCCGGCCGCCGCCATGGCCAGGCCCCAGCCGGCCGCGCCGCACACCACCAGCAGGCCGTGCCGCCGGGTGCGGGACACCCAGCCGCTGGTCAGGCTGACCAGCAGCGATCCGACGGCTCCGGCCGAGTACATGAGCCCGAGCGACCAGTCGGCGTCCAGTTCGTCCGCGAGGAAAGGGAAGATGGTGTTGGGGAAGGCGAAGAACATCGCCGCCAGGTCGATGGCGTACGTGCCCAGCAGCACCGGCCTGGACCAGGCGTACCGGGCCCCTTCGACGATGCCCCGCCAGGACGGCTTGGCCGCGTGCTCGACGGGCGGCGCGGGACTGAGCCGGCGGCACATCAGGACCGAGGCGGCGAAGCAGACCACGGTGGTGGCGTACGCGGGGACGTTGCCCGCGTAGGCGACGACGAGCCCCGCGAGGGCGGGTCCGGCGATCGCGCCGGCCTGCCAGCGCAGGGCGTTCAGCGCGGCCGCCGCGGCGAGCTGGTTGTGCGGGACGATGCGGGCCAGCAGGGAGTCCAGTGCCGGGCGCTGGAGCCCGGCGAGTGCCGCCACCCCGGCCGCCACCACGTACAGCGGCCACAGGCTGGGCCGCGGCAGCATCGCGTTGAGCAGGAGGACGACGGCGAGCAGTCCGAGGCCCGCCTCGGTCAGCACGATGACCCTGCGCCGGTCCACGGCGTCCGCGAGCGCCCCGCCGTAGAGGCCGAAGACCACCAGGGGGACGAGTTCGACGGCGCCCATCACACCGACCGCGAGCGGTGAGCCGGTCAGCTCCTTGATCTGGAGCGGCAGCGCGATCAGGGCCATGACGCTGCCGAGGTAGGTCACCAGGCCCTGCGACCACAGGAGGCGGAAGTCCCGGGAGGAGCGCCAGGGGGCGAGGTCGGGCAGCAGCGCGGTGAGCTTCGGTGCCATGGTTCAGCGGCTCCCGGCCGGCCCGGGCGCCGGGCGGGCGCTGCCGGGGTGCCGCGGCGACGCGGCCGCCGCGGTGGGCGGTTGGGGGTGGGGCGAGGGCATGGCCGTACTCCGTGTTCCTGGTTCCGAGGGGGCCGTGGGCGCCGATGGTGGGCGGTCAGGGGGGCGGTGGGGGCGGACAGGGGCCCGGTGAGGTGGTCAGGGGCCCGGTGGAGGGCGGTCAGGGGCCTGGTGAGGTGGTCAGGGCCCGGTCAGGCCGTCGTGTTCGCCGGGGAGGGTGTTCCGGCCGGCGCTTCGTCGGCCGGTGCGGTCGAGTGGTGGCGTCCGATCGGCAGGACGAGGGGCTTGCCGGAGACCGGGTCCTCGATGACGCGGCTCTCCATGCCGTAGACCGCCCGGACCGTCTCCTCGGTCATCACCTCGTCGGTCGTCCCGGCGGCGTGCAGGCGTCCGGAGGCCAGGGCGACGAGCCGGTCGGCGTAGCGTGCGGCCAGGTTGAGGTCGTGCAGGACCATGACGATCGTGGTGCCGCGGGTCCGGTTCAGGTCGGTGAGCAGGTCGAGGACCTCGATCTGGTGGCTGATGTCGAGGAACGTGGTGGGCTCGTCGAGCAGCAGCAGGTCGGTCTGCTGGGCCAGCGCCATCGCGATCCACACGCGCTGGCGCTGGCCGCCGGAGAGTTCGTCGACGGCCCTGTCCATCAGGTCGGTCGTGTGGGTGGCCTCCAGGGCGGCGCCGACCGCCGCGTCGTCCTTCGCCGTCCAGCGGGAGAAGGCGCGCTGGTGGGGGTGGCGGCCCCGGCCGACCAGGTCCAGGACCGTGATGCCCTCGGGCGTGACCGGTGACTGGGGCAACAGGCCCAGGGTGCGGGCGAGTTCCTTGGCGGGCGTGCGGTGCACCTCCTTGCCGTCCAGCACGACCCGTCCGGTGCGCGGCACGAGCAGCCGGGACATGGCGCGCAGCAGGGTCGACTTGCCGCAGGCGTTGGCCCCGACGATCACCGTGATCCGCCCGGCCGCGAGGGACAGGTCCAGGCCCTCGATGACGGCACGGTCGCCGTAGCCGAGCGTGAGGTCCTCGGTGGCGAGGGTGTGCGACGCGGTCACAGTGAGCCTCCGGCCCGGTTGGTGCGGACGATCAGGTGGACGAGGTAGGGCGCGCCGAGGACGCCGGTGACGATGCCCACGGGGTAGCGGGTGTCGAAGGCGTACTGGCCGGTGAAGTCGGCGACCAGGACGAGCAGGGAGCCGACCAGTCCCGCGGGGACCAGCAGGGAGCCTCCGGTCCCGACCAGGCGGGCGGCGATCGGCCCGGAGAGGAAGGCGACGAAGGCGATCGGTCCGGCGGCCGCCGTCGCGAACGCGATGAGCCCGACGGCCGCGACGATCACCGTGACGCGGGTGCGTTCGACGCGGACGCCGAGGGCGGAGGCGGTGTCGTCGCCCAGGCTCAGCGCGCTCAGGTCGCGGGCCCGGGACAGCAGCAGCGGTCCGCACACGAGCAGCGCGACGACGGCGGGCAGGGTCTCTTCCCAGGTGCTGCCGTTGAGGCTGCCCGTGAGCCAGCGCATGGCCTCCTGGAGGTCCCACTCGCCAGCCTGCGACAGGACGTAGGAGGTGACGCTGTCGAGCAGGGCGGCGACGCCGATGCCGATGAGGATGAGCCGGGTGCCGGCGACCCCGTCGCGGAACGCGAGCGTGTACATGAGCAGCGCCACCCCGAGCGCGGCGGCGATCGCCACGACCGACACCTCGGTCCCGCTCAGCGAGAAGGTGACGATGGCGATGGCGGCCGCCGCGCTCGCTCCCGCGCTGATGCCGATGACGTCGGGGCTGGCGAGCGGGTTGCGGAGCATGGTCTGGAAGGTGACGCCGGCCATGCCGAAGCTGAAGCCGGCGGTCAGGGCGAGCACCGCCCGCGGCAGCCGCAGCGTGCCGACGGTGAAGGACGCGCCGGGGACCTGCTCGCCCATGACCACGCGCAGCACGTCGCCGGCCGGGTAGAAGGTGTGGCCGGCCATGAGGGTGGTGACGAACGCGGCGGCGACCAGGAGCAGCAGGGCCAGGGCGAGGAGCCGACGCCGGCGGGCGGCGCGGATCCGGGCCCGGGTGACGGCCGGCCGCGCGGTGGGGGCGCTGAGGGGTGGGGCGCTCACAGTGACGTGACCTTCTGCCTGCGGACGATGTGGATGAAGAAGGGGGCGCCGATGATCGCGGTCAGAATGCCCACGTCGATCTCGGCCGGCCGGGCCACGACGCGGCCCACCACGTCGGCGGCGGTCAGCAGGATGGCGCCGCTCAGCGCGGAGAAGGGCAGCAGCCAGCGGTGGTCGACGCCGACCAGGAGCCGGCAGGTGTGCGGTACGACGAGGCCGACGAAGACGATCGGCCCGGCGACGGCGGTGGACGCCCCGCACAGCACGACCGCGCCGAGTGCCGCGCCGGCCCGGACCAGCGCCACCCGCTCCCCGAGGCCGGCGGCCAGGTCGTCGCCGAGGGCGAGGGAGTTGAGGGCGCGGGCGGCGGCCAGGCAGATCACGAACCCGGCGCCGAGGAAGGGCAGGACGCTGCCGAGCTGGTCCCAGGAGGCGCCTCCGACGCCGCCGATCTGCCACAGCCGGAAGGTGTCGGAGATGTCGTTGCGCGGCAGGACGACGGCGCTGACCAGCGAGGCGAGCGCCGCTGAGATGGCGGCCCCGGCGAGCGCCAGCTTCAGCGGGGTGGCGCCGCCGCGGCCCAGCGAGCCGACGGCGTACACGAAGGCGGCGGTCAGGGCCGCCCCGAGCATCGCCACCCAGATGTATCCGGACGCGGAGGCGAGGCCGAAGTGGGCGATGGCGGTGACCACGGCCAGGGAGGCGCCCATGTTGACGCCGAGGATGCCGGGGTCGGCCAGCGGGTTGCGGGTGACGCCCTGCATGACCGCGCCGGACAGTCCGAGGGCGGCGCCGACGACGACGGCCAGGAGGGTGCGCGGTACGCGTTTGGCGACCGCCGCCTCCTCCAGGGTGTGCTCGGCGCCGCCGAGCGCCGCCCACACGTCGGACCAGGCGACGGAGCGGGAACCGAAGGCGAGGGAGGCCGTCATGACGGCGGCCAGCACCACGGCGACGGCGAGGAGCCACAGGAAGCGGACGCGCGCCGGACGCCGTATCGGGACGGTGTCCGGCGCGGTCGGGGCGGTGACGGTCACTTGACCTTGTCCGCGGCCTGGGCGAGCGCCTTCGCGTAGTCGTCCAGGACGTACGGGATCGACAGGGGGGTGGGGTTGGCGGCGGTGGCCAGGGGGGTGGTGCCGGGCAGCAGGTAGATGGAGCCCCGCTCGACCGCGGCCAGCTTCGAGGTCAGCGGGTCGGCCTTGAGCGCCTTCAGCAGTTCGCCCTTGTCGTCGCCGTAGCCGGTGATGACGTCGACGTCGTTGAAGTCGTCGATGCGCTCGGCGCTCTTGGTGAGGACGAACTTCTTCGTCGACTTCGAGGGTCCGGCGACGCTGGCGGGGATCTTCATGCCGAGGTCGGTGAAGAACTGGGTGCGGGTGTCGTGGACCGTGTAGAAGCCGACCTGGCTGACGTCCTTGGACGACACGTGCGTCATGAACATCGCCGACTTGCCCTTGAGCTGCGGGTACTTGGCGGCGGTCTGCTCGATCCGCGCCTCCAGGTCGCCGATCAGCTTGTCGCCCTCGTCGGCGAGTCCGATGGCCTTGCTGTTCATGCGGATGATGTCGCGCCACGGGGTCGCCCAGGCGGCCTCGGGGTAGGCCACGACGGGGGCGATCCGGCTGAGCGTCTCGTAGTCCTGCTCGGTCAGTCCGGAGTAGGCGGCGAGGATGACGTCGGGCTTGGTGTCGGCGACGGCCTCGAAGTCGATGCCGTCGGTCTCGTCGAAGAGGACCGGCGTCTTGGCGCCGAGCTTCTTCAGCCGCTCCTCGGTCCAGGGCAGCACGCCGTCCGCGTCGTCGTCGCCGAAGGTGGCCTTGGCCATGCCGACGGGGACGACGCCGAGGGCGAGCGGCACCTCCTCGTTGGCCCAGTTCACGGTGGCGACGCGGGTGGGCTTCTCGGGGACGACGGTCTTGCCGAGCGCGTGCTCGACCGTCATCGGGAACTGCGCGTCGGCACCGGCACCGGCACCGGCGGCGCCGCTGTCGTCCTGGTCACCGTCCTGGCCGCCGCAGGCGGTGAGGCCGAGCAGGAGGGCCGCCGCGAGGGCGAGCGCGCGAACACGTGGAGTTCTCATCGACCCGGTCGTCACTTTCGGTTCAGGGATACGCGACAAGCACGGCAAGTTAGGTAAGCCTTGCCTGCCCACACAGAGTAAGGAGTCGATGTGCGTACATCAATCGAGCCTTTTCGACAGCCCTTGTAGCGATCGGGACACCTGTCGGGGCGTCAGCGCACCCGGAACCTGCCGGGGGTCGTGCCCGTGGTCCGGCGGAAGGCGGCACCGAAGGCGCTCGCCGAGCGGTAGCCGACGGCGTCGGCCACCACATCGACCTCGAAGCCGCGGGAGAGGAGGTGCACGGCGTGCTGGGCCCGCACCGCCGCCACCCAGCGGGCGAAGCTCGTGCCCGTCTCGCTCTGGAAGGCCCGGGTGAGCGTGCGCGCGCTGCACCCGAGGGAGGCGGCCCAGCCGGCCAGCGTCCGCTGGTGGGCGGGGTCGGCCCGGACCGCGTCCACGATCGGCCGCAGCAGCGGGGACGTGGGCATCTGCACCAGCAGCGCGCGGGACGAGGGCCGCAGGACGTCCAGGACCGTCGCCTCGGTCACGGACCGGGAGCGCGCGGACAGGTCCGGCTCCTCCAGCCGCTCCAGCAGGAGCCGCAGCAGCGGCGTGATGTCCACGGCCACCGGCCGGCCGGGCAGCGCGGAGACCGTGCCGTGCCGGAAGAAGTGGGCCCGGTACGCGGTGCCGGCGACCGCCGAGGCGGAGTGCAGCTGCCCCGCCGGCATCCACAGGCCCAGGGTCGGCGTCACGCACCACACCTGCGAGCCCACCACGACGGTGGACGCGCCGTGTTCGTTCCAGAGCAGTTCGTGCCACGGGTGGGAGTGCTCGTTCCAGGCCGTGTCGGCGGCGACGACCTCCTCGTACCCCTTGATCACGAAGGGCACGTCCACCTCGCCGGCGGCGAGCGCCGGCAGCTCCCTGGTGACACGCATGCGGGTCAGGCTAACCGGCACCCGCCCCACGGACGGTACGCGGGCGGGACGGGCCCCGACCGCGCACCGGACCGTGCCGGACCCGGCCTCAGCCGAGCTGGACCTCCGTGCGTCCGATGGACGGCAGGTGCAGCGCGTCCCCGCCGAAGCTCGCGGTGTACACGGCGAGGCCGCTGCCCATCGGCCGGTCCGTGAACGCGAACGCCCCCTCCGCGTCGGCCTTCACCGAGGGGAGCGCGGTCGCCTCGGTCGCTCCCGGGTCGAGGCGGCTGATCCGTATCTCCGTACCCGGCGCGATCGGCAGGTCGGAGCTGAGCCGGCCGCCGAACCGCAGCTCACCCGGCTCCCCCCACGAGGGGATGTACAGCGCCAGGTCGCTGACCGCCCGGCCGGGACTGGTCAGGACGCGCAGGGTGACGGGGGCGCCCTCGTGGAACTCCTGGGTGACGGCGAACAGGCGCCGCGAGTCGGGTGCCCAGCCCAGGCCGCCGGGCAGCAGCAGCGGGGAGGAGTCGCCCGAGGCGAACTCGAAGACGCCGTGCGAGACACGGGTGCCCGGCCGGTACATGAAGACGTCGGAGCCGTGCGAGCTGTCGACTCCGGCGGCCACCGCCCCGCTCGGCGCGACGGCGACCGCGTCCGGGTAGGCGGCGGACGGGTACTGCCCGGCGTCGGCGAGGTCGGCGGTACGCAGCACCTGGTGGTAGTACGGGGCGCCGCTGGCGAGCACGATGTGCTTGCCGTCCGGGCTGAAGGCGAGGTCCGCGAGCGTGCCGGTGTACCCGCTGGGGTTCCACCGGTAGGCCTTCTCCCGCGCCACGCCCGTACGGACGTCGTACACCGCGATCGGGGTGGGGCTGCCGATCTCCTGGCCCGCCACCACGGTGCCGGGGTCGGCGGGAGACACGTAGAGGGACGGCGCGGAGTACCAGCGGTCGGCCACCGACTGGCCGAGCCGGACCACCGGCCGGGCCGTCGTCAGGTCGACGGAGCCGATGTCGCCGGCGCCCAGGCCGCCGTATCCGAACCAGAGCCGCTTCCCGCTGACGACGACCGACGCCGGGCCGGTGCCCTCACCGGTCGCGTACCGCGCGGTGACGCGGTGGGTGGTCGTGCTGATCGCCGCGATGGCGTCCGCGTCGGGCAGCGCCGCGTAGAGCGTGGCGGAGTCCGGCGCCAGGGCGAGTTTCGCCGCGCCGGGCAGGCCGGTGATCCGCTGGAGCACGGCGCCCCGGAAGTCGGTGACGACGACCGCGCCGCCCGCGGGATCACTGAGGAACAGCTTCTGGTGCGCGCCGTCCACGACGAGGTCGCCGTAGTCCTCCATCGGCAGGGTCGCCACGCGGGGTTGCGGGGTGACGGCTCGCCACGCGGTACGCGTCCCCGCGGGGTCGGCGGCGACGGCCGTGTGCGGCACGACGAGGGTCACGGCGAGGGCCGCGAGGGCCGCCGTCGTCGTACGTCTTCCGATACGGAACCCACGTGGGATCACCGCACCTCCTCAAGGGAATGACCGTCCCGCGCGGGACGTCGGGCCCGGTGACCCGTGCGGTCACCGGTGCCGCACAAGTTGACACAACAAGCACACATTCCGACGCGGCGGTCCCCGGAACCGCGCTTCCAAGCGGGCCGGAATCAGCCTTTCCCCTTCACTCGCCCATATCGGATCGAATACGGGTGAAGGGCACGCGAACGCGTGCGGATCGTTCGATTGCGCGACCTTCCGGCCGGATCTATCTGGCCGAAAACGTTCAGCGCATCGCCGCGAAGGGCGCGTGACTTCCCGCAGCGCGCCGGGGTACTCGCGGGGCATGGAACGGAGCCGGGGGATCACCGTCGACGACCGGGGGAACACCGTGGACGACCGGGGGAACACCGTGGATGACTCGTCACTGCGGGCGGTCGGGTGGGCGCGCTCGCTGCCGCTGCGCAGCGGCCCGAAGGCGGCCCGCGACTGGGCCCGTGAGCACCTGGAGACGCTCGACTGGACCGACGACGCCCCGCAGACGGTGGACGACGTCCTGCTCACCGTGTCCGAACTGGTCACCAACTCCCATGTGCACGCGCACTCCCCCGCCCAACTGGTCATGACCTGGGACGGCACCTGCCTGCACGTCGCCGTGCACGACGCCTCGACGCACCTGCCCACCCCACGGCCGGCGAGCGGCGAACGGCCGGGCGGGCGGGGTCTGTTCCTGGTCGACGCGCTGGCCGACAGCTGGGAGGCACGTCGCTGCCCGGACGGCAAGACGGTCATCGCCTGCTTCCGGCCGCCGACCGCGACCGAGGACGCCCGCTGACCACGCCCGCCGGTACGGGGCGGAACCGGGCGGTGACGCGCCGGAGCGGGAACGGCACCAGGTCACGGCCTCGCCATGAGCGGCGTTAGGGTGCGACACGACGTATGTGCGCGTCTGTCCTGATGTCGGGGCACCTGGCTCACGACCCACGCCGCGCACGGGAAGGGAACGAAGGCCGTGCATGGCGAGTACAAGATCCCCGGCGGCAAGCTGGTCGTCGTGGACGTGGAGTCCGAGGACGGTGTGCTGCGGCACGCGCGCGTGGCGGGCGACTTCTTCCTGGAACCGGACGAGGCGCTGGACGCCGTGAACCGCGCGCTGGAGGGCGCCCCGGCGGACGCCGACGCCGCCTCACTCGCCGCGCGGATCGACGCGGCGCTGCCCGAGGGCACCGTCATGTACGGGCTCACCTCGGAGGGTGTCGGCATCGCCGTGCGCCGGGCCCTCGCGCACGCCACGGACTGGACGGACTACGACTGGCAGCTGATCCACGAGGGTCCGCAGTCCCCGGCCCTGCACATGGCGCTGGACGAGGTGCTGACCGCCGAGGTCGCCGCCGGCCGGCGTCCGCCGACCCTGCGGGTGTGGGAGTGGGCCGCCCCGGCGGTGATCATCGGCAGCTTCCAGTCGCTGCGCAACGAGGTGGACGCCGAGGGCGCCGCACGCCACGGCGTCGAGGTGGTGCGCCGGATCTCCGGCGGCGGCGCGATGTTCGTGGAGCCCGGCAACACGATCACCTACTCGCTCTCCGTGCCCCAGGCCCTGGTGCAGGGCCTCTCCTTCCAGGACAGCTACGCCTACCTCGACGACTGGGTGCTCGGCGCGCTCGGCGAGATGGGCATCCGCGCCTGGTACCAGCCGCTGAACGACATCGCCACCGACCAGGGCAAGATCGCGGGCGCCGCGCAGAAGCGCGTCGTGGGGCCGGACGGCCGCCCCGGAGCCGTCCTGCACCACGTGACCATGTCGTACGACATCGACGCCGGCAAGATGCTGGAGGTGCTGCGCATCGGCAAGGAGAAGATGTCCGACAAGGGCACCAGGAGCGCGAGGAAGCGGGTCGACCCGCTGCGCCGGCAGACCGGGCTGCCCCGGGAGGCCGTGATCGAGCGGATGATCGAGTCGTTCGGCGGCCGGTACGGGCTCACCGGGGGAAGGGTGACCGACGAGGAGCTGGCCCGGGCACGGGAGCTGGCCCGCACGAAGTTCGGCTCCGCCGAGTGGACGGCGCGGGTGCCCTAGGAGCGGGTGCCCTAGGAGCGGGTGCCCTGGACGGGGGGGTGCCCTGGACGCGGGTGCCCTGGACGCGGGTGCCCTGGAAGGGGGGCGCCCGGCGGTCCCATTCGTCTGCGTCACCGCGCGACCACACACCGAGTTCGGCCTTCCGCCCCACAGTCAGCCGTGTGACACTGGCGTCCCGTCCGCAGTGCGGACCCCCTCCGCACCGTCCCCCACGAGAAGTGCGCCGTGCGTTCTCTTCCCCTGCCGCTCGCCCTGACCGCGCGTCTGGCGCCGGTCGCCGTGCTCGCCACGGCGGGCTGGGCCCTGTCGTCCGGGCCGGACACCTCACCGGCCGCGAAGGACCGGACGCCGCCCGACACCACGAACCGGTCCGCCTCCGCCTCCGCACCGGCGACCGAGGCGGTGACGAAGACGTACGCGGCCGCCCCGGCGCCCTGCGCGAGCCTGGCCGGCAAGACGGTCACCTCGCTGGTGCCGGGCGCCAAGGCGGGCGGCAAGGAGATCCCGTCCACGGACACCGACGTGCGCCGCACCTGTTCCTGGAACGCGCTCAAGGGATACGACTACCGCTGGCTCGACGTCTCCTTCGAGGTGATGCGGTCGGACGAGGCGGCGCGGAAGTCGTACCAGGAGCGGATCGCCGACCGCGCCGGCGGCGGCGAGGTCCCGGGGCTGGGCGAGGAGGCCTACTCCGTCGTGAACCTCACCACCGAGGACGAGCAGCAGACCCGCGAGGGCACGGTGCTGGTCCGCGCGTCCAACGCCCTGGTGATGATCACGTACAACGGCAGTGACTTCGAGTCGAAGAAGGCGCCGAGCACGGACGAGATCAACAAGGGTGCCATCAAGGCGGCCAAGGAGGCCCTGGCCGCCCTGGAGGAAGGTCAGGGCTGAGCCGTGGCGGCCGACCGGCGGGGTCGGGTGGCGGGCAGCAGCATCAGGGCCAGGTACAGCGCCATGGAGGTGCCGAGGCCCACCGCCCAGCCGTAGTCGGCCAGCGGTTCCAGGAACGGCACGGGCCTGCCGTCGACCAGCGGGTGGAAATCGGCGCCCCCGATGGCCAGGACCCCGCCGACGAGGAAGGCGACGACCGCCCGCCAGTTCCAGCCCCGGCGTACCAGTAGCGTCCGCCCGCGCGGTACAGGTCGACGAGGTCGAGACGGGCGCGGCGCAGGATCCAGTAGTCGGCGATGAGGATGCCGGCGACCGTGCCGAGCAGCCCGCCGACCAGGCCGAGCCAGGTGAAGATGTAGCCCTGCGGGTCGGAGTACAGCTTCCACGGGAAGATCAGCACGGCGAGGACGCAGGTGATGAGCGCGCCGGCCCGGAAACTCACCTTGCGCGGGGCGACGTTGGAGAAGTCGAAGGCCGGTGAGACCAGGTTGGCCGCGATGTTCACGGACAGGGTCGCGACCAGGACGGTGACGAGGGCGAAGAGGAGCCCCACCGCGTTGTCCGTCTTCGCGGCGAGCTTCACCGGGTCCCAGATGGCCTCCCCGTACACCGCCTGCGAACCGGAGGTGACCATCACGGAGAGGAACGCGAACAGCGTCATGGTGGTCGGCAGGCCGAGGGCCTGGCCCCGGGTCTGGGCCTTCTGGCTCTTTCCGTAGCGCGTGAAGTCCGGGATGTTCAGGGACAGGGTGGACCAGAAGCCGATCATGCCCATGAGGGAGGGCCAGAACAGCTTCCAGAAGTCGCCGCCCCAGCCCAGCTTCGACGGCTGGTCGAAGAGCGGGCCGAAGCCGCCCGCCTTGCCGGCCATCCACCACAGCATCACGAACGCGCCGACCAGCACGAAGGGCGCCGCCCAGTTCTCGAAGCGGCGGATCGTCTCCATGCCCCGGTAGATGATGGCGACCTGGATGGCCCAGAAGATCGCGAACGACAGCCACATCGTCCAGGCGTAGCCGCCGAACGTCGCCGCGTCCGTCCAGCCGTCGCCGATCAGCTTCCCGGCCAGGAAGTAGATCGCCTCGCCGCCGATCCAGGTCTGGATGCCGAACCAGCCGCACGCCACCAGCGCCCGCACCACGGCGGGCAGGTTGGCGCCGCGGATACCGAAGGAGGCGCGGGCGAACACCGGGAAGGGGATGCCGTACTTGGGTCCCGCGTGCCCGGTGAGCAGCATCGGCAGGAGCACGATCACGTTGGCCAGGGCGATGGTGAACACCGCCTGCTTCCAGTCCATGCCGACGGCGATCAGACCGGAGGCCAGCGTCCAGGAGGCCGTGTTGTGGGCCATGCCGATCCACAGCGCGGAGAAGTTGTACGTGGTCCAGGTGCGTCCCTCGACGGGGACGGGCAGCAGGTCCTCGTTGGCGTAGGGGCCGCTCGGCGGCGGGGAGCCGGGGGCGAGCTCCACGCGCCCGTCGGGGAGGGTGACTTGGGCGGACGGCGGTATCGCCGTGGGCGCGGTGTCGGTCATGGGCAGGCCAATCGTGCGGTGGGACGGGAGAGGCCGTGCGGGCGGTGCCGAGGGGGTTGCGCGGGTGCCGCGTCCTGGGCCCTCTTCCCCGGGGAGGAAGAGGGTGGGGTCAGGCGTTGACGGCCGGGATGATCCGCGTGCCGTAGGCGTCGATCACGGACTCCTGCGCGTCGTGCATGTCGTAGAGCGCGAACTGGTCGACGCCGAGGGCGCGCAGGGCGTTCAGCTTCTCGATGTGCTTCTCGGCCGGGCCGATCAGGCAGAACCGGTCGACGATCTCGTCCGGCACGAACCGGGTGTCCGGGTTGCCGCTGCGTCCGTGGTGGGCGTAGTCGTAGCCCTCGCGGGCCTTGATGTAGTCGGTGAGTTCGTCGGGTACGGCCGCCGAGTGGGCGCCGTACTTCTCGACCAGGTCGGCGACGTGGTTGCCGACCATGCCGCCGAACCAGCGGCACTGCTCGCGCGCGTGGGCGAGCGCCTCGGGCGATTCGTCGGCGGTGACGTAGGCCGGGGCGGCGACGCAGATCGTGACGTCGCCCGGGTCGCGTCCGGCGGCGACGGCGGCGTCCTTGACGGCCTTGACCATGTACTCGGTCAGGTAGAGGTCGGCGAGCTGGAGGATGAAGCCGTCGGCCTCCTCGCCGGTCATCTTGAGAGCCTTCGGGCCGTACGCCGCCATCCACACGGGGACTTCGGCGCCCGGCCGGATCCAGGGGAACCGGACGGCGGTGCCGCCGCCGAGGTCGGCCTCCTCTCCCCTGCCCAGCGCCCGGATGACCTTCATGGCCTCGCTGATGCGGGCCAGGGTGTTGGGCCTGCGGCCGGCGACGCGCATCGCGGAGTCGCCGCGGCCGATGCCGCAGACGGTGCGGTTGCCGAACATGTCGTTGAGGGTGGCGAAGGTGGAGGCGGTCACCTCCCAGGTGCGGGTGCCGGGGTTGGTGACCATCGGGCCGACCTTGAGCGTCGTGGTGTGGGCCAGGATCTGGCTGTAGATCACGAACGGCTCCTGCCACAGCACGGCGGAGTCGAAGGTCCAGCCGTAGCGGAAGCCGTTGCTCTCCGCCCGCTTCATCAGGTCGACGACGCGGGAGGCCGGCGGGTCGGTCTGCAGGACGAGTCCGAAGTCCATGGGCACCGCTCCTAGTTCAGGTACTGGCAGGTGGCGCGCGGGGTGTAGACGCCGTGGCCCTTGCGCCCGGTGTACTCCCGCTCGGTGACGACCGGCACGCCGCGCGAGAACACGGTCTCCACCCGGCCGGTGATCCGCCTGCCCTCGTACGCCGAGTAGTCGACGTTCATGTGGTGGGTCTCGGCGGAGACGACCTGCTCCGCGTGCGGGTCGTAGACGACCACGTCGGCGTCGGCGCCGGGCGCGATCGTGCCCTTCTTCGGGTAGAGGCCGAACATGCGGGCCGGGGTGGCGCAGGCGATCTCGATCCAGCGGCGGCGGCTGATGTGCCCGTCGACGACGGCCTGGTGGAGCAGGTCCATGCGGTTCTCGACGCCCGGCATGCCGTTGGGGATCTTGGAGAAGTCACCGCGTCCCAGCTCCTTCTGGCCGCTGAAGCAGAAGGGGCAGTGGTCGGTGGAGACCACCTGGAGGTCGTTGGTCCGCAGGCCCCGCCACAGGGCCGCCTGGTGTTCGCGCGGGCGCAGCGGGGTGCTGCACACGTACTTGGCGCCCTCGAAGTCCGGCTCGGCGAGGTTGTCGGTGGACAGGAACAGGTACTGCGGGCAGGTCTCGCCGAAGACGTTCAGGCCCTCGTCGCGGGCCCGGGTCAGCTCCGCGACCGCCTCGGACGCGGAGACGTGCACGACGTACAGGGGCGCCCCGGCCACCTGGGCGAGCTTGATGGCGCGGTGGGTGGCCTCGGCCTCGAGGAGGGCCTTGCGTACCTCGCCGTGGAAACGCGGGTCGGTCTCGCCGCGGGCGAGGGCCTGTTCGACCAGGACGTCGATGGCGATGCCGTTCTCGGCGTGCATCATGATCAGGCCGCCGTTCCCGGCGGCGCGCTGCATGGCGCGCAGGATCTGGCCGTCGTCGGAGTAGAAGACGCCCGGGTAGGCCATGAACTGCTTGAAGGAGGTGACCCCCTCCTCCACCAGCAGGTCCATCTCCTTGAGCGTCTTCTGGTTCACGTCGGAGACGATCATGTGGAAGGCGTAGTCGATCGCGCAGTTGCCCTCGGCCTTGGCGTGCCAGGCGTCCAGGCTGGAGCGCAGGGAGTGTCCGACGCTCTGGATGGCGAAGTCGACGATCGTCGTCGTCCCGCCCCAGGCGGCGGCGCGGGTGCCGGTCTCGAAGGTGTCGGCGGCGTAGGTGCCGCCGAACGGCATCTCCATGTGCGTGTGCCCGTCGACACCGCCCGGGATGACGTACTTGCCGCTCGCGTCGACGACGCGCTCGGCCGTGAACGCCTCGGCGGCCGGGGTGCCGGTCGCGGCGAGGGCGGCGACGCGGCCGTCCTCGATCAGGACGTCGGCGTGCATCTCGTCGGACGCGGTGATGACGAGGCCGCCGCGGATGACGGTACGGCTGCTCATGCTGCTGTTCCCTCCTGTCAGGGGCCCCGGGTGGCGGGTCAGGGCGCGGTCAGCGGGGAGTACGCGCCGGGCGCGCGGTCGCGGTAGAACTGCCAGCGGTCGCGGACCTCGCGCAGCTTGCCCATGTCGAGGTCGCGGACGACGAGTTCGCTCTCCTTGTCGCTCGCCACCTCGCCCACGAACTGGGCCTCGGGGTCGACGAAGTACGAGGTGCCGTAGAAGTCGTTGTCGCCCAACTCCTCGACGCCGACCCGGTTGATGGCGCCGACGAAGTACTCGTTGGCGACGGCCGCCGCCGGCTGCTCCAGCTGCCACAGGTAGCCGGACAGGCCGCGCGAGGTGGCCGACGGGTTGAAGACGATCTCGGCGCCTTCGAGACCCAGCGCCCGCCAGCCCTCCGGGAAGTGCCGGTCGTAGCAGATGTAGACGCCGACCTTGCCGACGGCGGTGTCGAAGACGGGCCAGCCCGAGTTGCCGGGGCGGAAGTAGAACTTCTCCCAGAAACCGCGGACCTGCGGGATGTGCGTCTTGCGGTACTTGCCGAGGTAGGAGCCGTCGGCGTCGATGACGGCGGCGGTGTTGTAGAGGACGCCGGGCTGCTCCTCCTCGTACATCGGGAGCACCAGGACGATGCCGTGCTCGCGGGCCAGGCGCCGGAAGCACTCGACGACCGGGCCGTCGGGGACGCGCTCGGCGTAGGCGTAGAACTCGGGGTCCTGGACCTGGCAGAAGTACGGCCCGTAGAACAGCTCCTGGAAGCACAGGACCTGGGCTCCCTGGGCGGCGGCGTCGCGGACCGCCTGTTCGTGGACCTGGATCATCGATTCCCTGTCGCCCGTCCAGGCGGTCTGGAAGAGCGCGGCACGGATCACTCGGCTCATCTTCGGCCTCCACTCGCTCGGTGTACGGCGAGACTAGGGACGGCGTGCGGCCGGATCGACGGGCACGGTGTCACGTCTGCGGGGCGCGGGCATTGCACGGTGTCATGCACGGCGTCACCCCTGCTGGGCGTCGTGGGCGAGGAGCGCGATGTGGACGGAGGCGGCCTGCTCGAAGTCGTCGAGGTCCACGCCGAGGCGGCCCTGTATGGCCTCCAGGCGGCGGTAGAGAGCGGGCCGGGAGACGTGGTGGAGCTGGGCGGTGCGGGACTTGTTGCGGCCGGTGGCGAGGTAGGTGCGCAGCACGGACAGCAGGTCCTCGTCGGGGCCGCGCAGCAGTCCGTCCAGCTCCCGCTCGGCGAACGACTGGACGTGCGGGTCGTCGCGCAGCAGCCGCACCAGTCCGCGCAGGTGCACGTCGCGCAGCCGCACGACGGGCGGCAGGCCGGGGCGGGCCGCGAGGTCGTCGACGGCGTCGGCCACCTGCCGGGCCTCACGGAGCCCGGCGGGTACGTCCTCCCAGGCGGCGCACGCGTCGGCCGCCGCCACCACCGCCCCGGCGGAGTCCGGCTCCGACCGCAGCCGTGCCGCGAAGTGGGCGGTCAGCGCCCTGGGGTCCTGGTCGGGGGCGAGGCTGAGCAGGACGGCGCTGGTGCCGTCGGCGAGTGGGGCGACGATCCCGGGCAGGCCCAGCAGCCGCAGGACGCGGGCCGGGCGGACCGGTTCCCGGGCGCGGACGACCAGCGGGACGAAGACCCGCCGGCCCACCGGCAGCCCGGCCGCCCGCGCCCGCGGCAGCAGGTGCCGGGCGGGTACGGCGCCGCTGACCAGGTCGGTGAGCAGGCTCCGCGCGGACTGCTCCTCCCAGGAGTCCCACGCCCCCGCCGACCCCCCGGCGTGGCTCCCGTCGCCGCCGCCCAGCATGCGGTGCAGGACGAGGGCCTCGGCGGCGCGGTCGGCGAGCAGCCGCCCGGCGGCCCGGTCCCCGCCGTAGCCGCACAGCACCAGCCGGCCCCAGCGCTCGCCCCGGCAGGTCAGCTCGGCGCGGATCCAGCCGTCGGCCGGGCCGGCGCCGGCCTGGCGGGCGATGCGTTCCCAGTCCCGGAGCACGTCGTCGACCGCGGGCCGCTCCCCCGCCGTGGCGAGGACGCGGTGGGCGAGGTTGGTGACGACCACGGGGCAGCCGCCGTGCCGGGCCACCTCGTCGAGCAGGCGCTGCACCGGGGCGCCCGCGGTGATCAGGCCGGTCAGTTCGGTGCGTACGGTCTCGGAGAGGCTGACGGCGGCGTACGTGTGCCGCAGCAGCCGGGACTGCACCTCCTCGGTGAGCTGGGCGAAGGGGAAGGGCCGGTGCAGGACGACCATCGGCAGCCCGCAGTGTTCGGCGGCCCGGCGCATTCCGTCGGGCGGGGTGGGGAAGGCCCGGCCGAGGCCGAGCACGACCGCCGCGGCGTCCGCGCGGTGCAGGGAGCGGACGTACTCGCCCTGCTTGTCCTCGTCGCCCGCGAGCAGGACCCCGGTGGTGAGCACCATCTCGCCGCCGCTGAGCATCACGCCGACGTCGGCGGCCTCGGCGACGTGCACCCAGCGCACCGGCCGGTCGAGCCGGTGGGCGCCGGCCACCACCTCGGGCTGCCCGGCGAGCACCCGCTCCAGGGCGAGGACCTGACGGACCGACAGGGCGGGTTCCCAGGGCTCCCGGGTGGTGGTCATGGCGGCGGTACCTCCGCTCGGTGCGCGGTTCGGCGCACGGCCGTCACAGGCTCCGCAGAGCGCGTTCGAGGATCGCGGCGCCCTCCTCGGCCTCCGCGACGGTGAGGGACATCGGGGGTGCGACGCGCAGGACGCTGGTGCTGTGGCCGCCGCCCTTGCCGACCAGCAGCCCGCCCGCGCGGGCCTCCTCCAGTACGGCGGAGACGGCCTCGGGCGCGGCCTCGTCGGTGCCGGGCCGGGTCAGCTCGACGCCGATCATCAGCCCGCGCCCGCGCACCTCCCGTACGTGCGGCACCTGGGCGGCGACGCCCCGCAGCCGCTCGATGAGCAGCCCGCCGACGCGCCGGGCGTTGCCCTGGAGGTCGTGCTCCAGCAGGTAGGTGAGGTTGGCGAGGCCGGCCGCCATGGTGACCTGGGTGCCGCCGAAGGTGGAGATGCTGTTGGCGTCCAGGCAGTTCATGATCTCGGCGCGGGCGATGACACCGCCGATCGACATGCCGTTGCCGATGCCCTTGGCGAAGGTCACGATGTCGGGCGGGCCGTTCCTCGCGTGGGCCTGCCAACCCCAGAAGTGCTCGCCGGTGCGGCCCCAGCCGGTCTGCACCTCGTCGGCGATCCACAGGATGCCCCGCTCGCGCAGCACCTCGCGGAAGGCCGCGTACAGGCCGTCCGGCGGGGAGGTGAAGCCGCCGACGCCCTGCACGGGTTCGGCGATCAGCGCGGCGGGCGGACGGGTGTGGCCGAGGAGGTCCTTCAGGTCCGCGACGCAGGCGTCGATGAAGTCCCGGTCGTCCAGGTGCGCGTAGGGGCCGCGGGTGCGTACGCCGCCGTGGACGTAGAGCGTCTGGAGCGGGGAGAGCGAGGTCGGGGACCAGCCGCGGTTGCCGGTGACGCCGACGCTGCCGAAGCTGCGGCCGTGGTAGCTGTTGCGCATCGCCAGGATCGTGTTGCCGCGCCGGTAGGTGGTGGCGAGCAGCAGGGCGGTGTCGTTGGCCTCGGTGCCGGAGGTGGTGAAGAAGACGCGGGCGTCGGGGATGCCGGAGAGCTGGGCGACGCGCTCGGCCAGCTCCACCATGGGCCGGTCGAGGTAGAGGGTCGAGGAGTGGATGATCCGCCCGGCCTGCTCGCTCACCGCCTTGGTCACCTCGGGCAGGGCGTGCGCGGTCATCGTGGTCAGGATGCCGCCGAAGAAGTCGAGGTACTTGTTGCCGGCGGCGTCCCAGACGTGGCGGCCCTCGCCGTGGGTGATCTCCAGCGGGTCCTCGTAGTACAGGGCGAGCCAGTCGGGCAGGACGGCGCGATGTCGCGCGAACAGGTCCCTGGTCACGGCCGCACCAGCCCTTCGTAGGCGTCGGGGCGGCGGTCGCGGTAGAAGGCCCACTGCTGGCGGACCTCGTCGATGAGGCCGAAGTCGAGGTCGCGGACGACGAGTTCCTCCTCGGTGTCGCTGGCGGTGTCGCCGACGAACTGCCCGCGCGGGTCGACGAAGTACGACGTCCCGTAGAAGTCGTTGTCCCCGTACTCCTCCTGCCCGACCCGGTTGATCGCGGCGACGAAGTACTCGTTGGCGACGGCCGCCGCGGGCTGCTCCAGCCGCCACAGGTGGGCGGAGAGGCCGCGGTGGGTGGCGGACGGGTTGTAGACCAGCTGGGCACCGCCGAGGCCGAGTTGCCGCCAGCCCTCGGGGAAGTGGCGGTCGTAGCAGATGTAGACGCCGACCTTGCCGACGGCGGTGTCGAAGACCGGCCAGCCCAGGTTGCCGGGACGGAAGTAGAACTTCTCCCAGAATCCCTCGACCTGCGGGATGTGGTGCTTGCGGTAGGTGCCGAGGACGGTGCCATCGGCGTCGATCACGGCCGCGGTGTTGTAGTAGAAGCCGGACTGCTCGACCTCGAAGACGGGGACGACGATCACCATGCCGGTCTCCCGCGCGAGTGCCCGCATACGGCGGGTGGTCGGGCCGTCGGGCACGGGCTCGGCCCAGCGGTAGTGCGCGGGGTCCTGGACCTGGCAGAAGTAGGGGGCGTTGAAGACTTCCTGGAAGCCGATGATCCCGGCCCCCCGCCGGGCCGCCTCGCGGGCGTGCTCCTCGTGTTTCGCCACCATGGACTCGGTGTCGCCGGTCCAGGTGGCCTGGACGAGAGCGGCACGTACGACGTGGGCCATGAGCTGCTCCTTCGACGCGACGTCAGAGCCTCTACGCCCGTAGAGCGGGCCGTAGAGGGACGAACGTAAGCCTGGCCGGACGGGCTTGCCAAGACCATCGTCGCCAAGCCGGGGTGTCGATCGCGATTCGCACTCCTGTGGGTGAGCGAGGGGGTGAGTGGCGGGTCCGGTGGGGCCGGTGGTGCGGTTCTCAGGCGGTCAGTCCGGCGACGCGGAGGGCGTGCAGGAGGTCCCAGTGGCGTTCCTCGGAGACTCCGTGGGCCGCTTCCAGCAGCAGCGGCACGAGGACCGGCGGGGCGGGTTCGGCGCTGCGGGCGGCGTCCTGCGGGGTGCGGGCGCGGACGCAGGCGTCGAGGATTGCCCGGGCCTCGCGGTGCCGGTCGTGGGCGACCAGGCCGAGGACGGCCGCGCCGATCTCGGGGGCGGGGCGGACGACGCCCTGGCGCAGGATCCGCTCGCCGTCGGCCCCGCGTCCGGCGGCGGTCAGGGCGTCGGCGGCGGCCACCAGGCGCTCGGCGGGCAGGGAGGCGGACTCCCACAGCAGGGTCGTCCAGTCGGCACCGAGCCCGGCGCGCTCCAGCCGCGCGGCGAGCAGCGGGAAACGGGCGGCGGGTCCGTGGGCGGCCTCGGCCAGGAGGGCGTGCGCCTCCCCGCTCCGGCCGGCGGCGCGCAGCCGCGCGAGCGCCTCGACGAGCCGGTCGACCGCTTCGCGGTCCGCGGTTCCCACCTGCTCGCTCCCCCACGGCTTTGGCGCCGACGGCTCCGTCCCCGTCGGCTCGGCGGCCGACGGCTCGTGCCGGGTCGCCCGCTGCTCGGCCCCGGTCTCGGCGGCTCCGGCGAAACGCGCTCCGCGCGGGGTGCGTTCGGCCGGCGGGGCGGCGAGGGGCGGGGGCGCGTGGCCGGGGGCGTCGGCGACGGGGGCCGGGTCCTCCTCCAGGACCCCGGCGAATCGGGCGCTGCCCCGACGGCGCCTGCGGGGCTTGGGGGCGGCGGGGGCGGGCTCGGGGGTTCGGGGAGCGGCCGGTGTGGGTGCGTGGGGCGCGGGCGCCGGAGGAGCGGAGTCGTCGGGCCGGGCCGGGTGGGGCCGGCGTACGGGCGGCACGGGGGCGTCGGGCAGGGGCGCGCCGGGCCCGGCGGGTGTCGGGGACACGGCCGTGGGCGGGGCCGCGGGCCCGTCGGGAACGGCGTCCAGTTCCGCCATCCGGGCCCGGATCTCGGCGCACCGCGCGGTCGCCCGGGCGTGGTCGTCGCGGGCCCAGGCCAGGTCGAGGCGGAGGGCGTCGGCGGTGCCCGGGCCGACCGCCCCCGGGGTGGCGGCCGAGGAGAGCAGGCGGCTCAGTTCCGCCTGGCGCTCGGCGGCGTACCGCTGCTCGCGCAGCATCACGTCGAGCCGGTCCCCGAGGGCGTCCCGGGCCCCCGGCAGGGAGTCGTGGGCGGTGACCGCGGCGGCGTGCAGGGCGCGGGCCCGGTCCGCCTCCCCGGCGGCGGCCGGGGCGCCGTATCGGCCGGCGTAGTCCTGGAGCAGCGCCTCCACCACGTCCCACGGCGGCACCTCGCGCCCGTCGAGGCAGGCCCGCATGCCGTCGGGGTCACGCTGCCAGAAGACCCCGCACCAGCCGCCGCCCTGGTCCACGCGCGTCAGCAGGTCGGTCAGGTACTGGGCGAACTGCCGCACCCGCACCGGACGTCGCTCCACGGCCATCGCTCGACTCCCGCCCGACTGGGGAGGATTCCGGTCCGGTCCCTCCGGTCCCTCCGGTCACGTAGGGAACACCAGCCGTGTTACGGCGCGGCTACGGGGAGTTTTCGACGGGTGACGTCACCACGCCCTCACGCCGGGGCGAGCGCGCACAGCCCCGCGAGGTCGTCCATGGACAGCCCCAGCACACGGGCCAGCGCGGCCACCGTGAAGAACGCCGGGGTCGGCGCGCGGCCGGTCTCGATCTTGCGGAGGGTCTCGGCGGAGACGCCCGCCTTCGCCGCGACCTCCACCATGCTCCGGTCGCCGCGGGCGGCGCGCAGCAGCTTTCCGAGCCGCTCGCCTCGTTCACGCTCTTCGGGGGTCAGGGGGGTGCGTACCATACCGTGATTCTAATACCGGGCCTCCCCGGCCGGCCCCACCGCGCACCGACGCGCTCGCGCGGCCCCGTCCGCGCCCGCCTCCAGCGCCGCGTCCGCCCCACGGTGAACATGCCCGCCGGAACAGAACGTGTCATGTTGGGCATGACCCCACCCCGACCGGGTTACCCGGCCGCGGCACGTCGATCAGCGAAGCAGCGGAGGACCGGACACGATGACCAGCGGCTTCATGGGCCCGGAGGGCGACCCGTTCGCGGAATTCCTGGCACGCTTCTTCGGCGGGCCCAGGCCGAGGCAGATCGACATCGGCCGCCTGCTCAGCCAGCCGGCCCGGGAGCTGGTGCGGGGCGCTGCCCAGTACGCCGCGGAGCACGGCAGCCGGGACCTGGACACCCAGCACCTGCTGCGGGCCGCCCTCTCCACCGAGCCGACCCGGGGTCTGCTGAGCCGGGCCGGCGCCGACCCCGACTCGCTGGCGTCGCAGATCGACGAGCGCAGCGGTCCCGTGCAGCACGCGCCGGGCGAGGCCCCGCCGCCGACGTCGCTCTCGCTCACCCCCGCCGTCAAGCGCGCGCTGCTGGACGCGCACGAGCTGGCCCGGCAGACGGGCACCGGCTACATCGGCCCGGAGCACGTGCTCAGCGCCCTGGCCGCCAACCCGGACTCGGCCGCCGGGCACATCCTGAACGAGGCCCGGTTCGCGCCGTCGGGCCTGCCGACGGACGCGCCGGACGCCGGGAAGACCCGCGCCGACAGCGCCCGGACCACGAACACGCCGACCCTGGACAAGTACGGCCGCGACCTCACCGACCTGGCCCAGCAGGGCCGGATCGACCCGGTGATCGGGCGCGACGACGAGATCGAGCAGACCGTCGAGGTGCTCTCCCGCCGCGGCAAGAACAACCCGGTGCTGATCGGTGACGCGGGCGTCGGCAAGACCGCCATCGTGGAGGGGCTGGCGCAGCGCATCACCGACGGCGACGTGCCCGACGTGCTGGTCGGGCGGCGGGTGGTCGCGCTGGACCTGACGGGCGTGGTCGCGGGCACCCGTTTCCGGGGTGACTTCGAGGAGCGCCTGAACAACATCGTGGGCGAGATCCGCGCCCACTCCGACCAGCTGATCGTCTTCATCGACGAGCTGCACACCGTCGTCGGCGCGGGCGGCGGCGGCGAGAGCGGCTCGATGGACGCCGGGAACATCCTCAAGCCGGCCCTGGCCCGCGGCGAGCTGCACATCGTGGGCGCCACCACGCTGGAGGAGTACCGGCGGATCGAGAAGGACGCGGCCCTCGCCCGCCGCTTCCAGCCGATCCTGGTCCCGGAGCCCACCACCGCGGACGCCATCGAGATCCTGCGCGGCCTGCGCGACCGCTACGAGGCCCACCACCAGGTCCGCTACACCGACGAGGCGCTGGTCGCGGCCGTGGAGATGTCCGACCGCTACCTCACCGACCGCCGGCTGCCGGACAAGGCGATCGACCTGATCGACCAGGCCGGTGCCCGGGTCCGCCTGCGCGCCCGGACCAAGGGCACGGACGTGCGGACCATGGAGCGCGAGGTGGACCAGCTGATCCGGGACAAGGACCAGGCGGTCGCGGACGAGCAGTACGAGCAGGCCATGCAGCTGCGCGACCGGATCACCGAGCTGAAGCAGCGGATCACCGAGGCCGACGGAGGCGGCGAGGCCGACGAGGGCCTGAACCTGGTGGTCGGCACCGAGTCCATCGCCGAGGTGGTGTCCCGGCAGACCGGCATCCCGGTCAGCAGCCTGACCCAGGAGGAGAAGGACCGGCTGCTGGGCCTGGAGTCCCACCTGCACGAACGGGTGGTCGGCCAGGAGGAGGCCGTCCGGGTCGTCTCCGACGCCGTCCTGCGCTCCCGCGCCGGGCTCGCCAGCCCCGACCGGCCCATCGGCAGCTTCCTCTTCCTCGGCCCGACCGGCGTCGGCAAGACGGAGCTGGCCCGGGCGCTGGCCGAGGCGCTGTTCGGCAGCGAGGACCGGATGGTGCGACTCGACATGAGCGAATACCAGGAGCGTCACACGGTCAGCCGCCTGGTCGGCGCCCCGCCCGGCTACGTCGGCCACGAGGAGGCCGGCCAGCTCACCGAGGTGGTGCGCCGGCACCCGTACTCGCTGCTCCTGCTGGACGAGGTGGAGAAGGCGCATCCCGACGTCTTCAACATCCTGCTCCAGGTCCTGGACGACGGCCGGCTGACCGACTCGCAGGGCCGGACGGTCGACTTCACCAACACGGTCGTCGTGATGACCAGCAACCTCGGCTCGGACGTGATCACGCGGCGCGGTGCGGGCATCGGCTTCGGCTCCGGCGGTTCGGAGGCCGACGAGGAGGCCCGGCGCGAGCAGGTGATGCGCCCGCTGCGCGAGCACTTCCGGCCCGAGTTCCTCAACCGCATCGACGAGATCGTCGTCTTCCGCCAGCTCAGCGGCGAGCAGCTGCGGCAGATCACCAGCCTGCTGCTCGAGCAGACCCGTCGCATGGTGAAGGCGCAGGACATCACCGTCGACTTCACCGACGCGGCGGTGGACTGGATCGCCGAGCGCGGCTACCAGCCGGAGTACGGCGCCCGGCCGCTGCGCCGCACCATCCAGCGGGAGGTCGACAACGAGCTGTCCCGGCTGCTGCTGGACGGCCGGATCGCGGAGGGCGGCCGGGTGACGGTCGACGTCGAGGACGGGCGGCTGGCGTTCCGGACGCCCGAGCGGCCCGTCCCCGAGCTGTGACCCGCGCTACCGGGCGGGCCTGACCACCATCGCCGAGCCGCCGCCGCGCCGTACCTTCTCGGCGGCGGCGAGCCACCTGCCGTCCGGCAGCCGCTGCACGCCGGTCGCCGCGCCGATCTCGGGGTTCGCCTTGAAGGAGTGCCCGAGGGCCTCCAGTTCCCCGCGCAGGCCGCTGTCGTAGAGGCCGGGTTCCAGCTCGGTCTGCGCGGCGTTGCGCTGGCTGGCGCGCGGCGCGGCGATCGCGTCGACCAGCGGGAGTCCGCGGTCGAGGAAGCCGGTGAGGGTCTGCAGGACGGTGGTGATGATGGTGGCGCCGCCGGGCGAGCCGACCGCGACGACCGGCCTGCGGTGCTCGTCCAGGACGATGGTCGGCGCGATCGACGAACGCGGGCGCTTGCCGGGGCCGGGCAGGTTCGGGTCGTGGACGGCCGGGTTGGCGGGGGCGAAGGAGAAGTCGGTCAGCTCGTTGTTGAGCAGGAAGCCCCGGCCGGGCACGGTGATGCCGCTGCCGCCGGTCTGCTCGATGGTGAGGGTGTAGGCGACGACGTTCCCCCACTTGTCCGCCGTCGTGAGGTGCGTGGTGTTCTCGCCCTCGTACGTCGTCGGCGCCGCCGTGCCGCCGCCCGCGCAGGGCGCCGGGTCGCGGGGGTCGCCGGGAGCGAGGGGGCTGGTGAGCGCCGCGTCGTCCTTGATCAGGCACGCGCGCGAGTCGGCGTACCGCTGCGACAGGAGTTCCTTCGCCGGTACGTCCTCGAAGGCCGGGTCACCGACCCAGCGTCCCCGGTCGGCGAACGCGATGCGGCTCGCCTCGATGAAGCGGTGCAGGTAGCGGGCCTTGCTCGCCGTGGAGAGGTCGGTGCGCTCCAGGATGTTGAGGGCCTCGCCGACCGTGGTGCCGCCGGAGGAGGAGGGCGCGATGGAGTACACGCCGAGGCCACGGTACGAGGTCCGGGTGGGGGCCTGGAACTTGGCCTCGTAGGCGGCGAGGTCCTCGGCGGTCAGGTCGCCGGGGCGGGCGTTCCAGCCGGAGCCCGGATCGACGGGCGGCTCGTTGACGGTGTCGACGACGTCCTCGCCCAGCTCACCGTGGTACAGCGCGCCGACGCCCTCGCGGGCCAGCTCCTTGTAGGTGCGCGCGAGGTCCGGGTTCTTGAACGTGGAGCCCACGACCGGGAGTTCACCGCCGGGCAGGAACAGCTCGGCGGTGTCCGGGAAGTGGCGGAACCGCTGCTCGTTGGCGGCGGTCTGGGAGCGGAAGGTGTCGTCCACGGTGAAACCCTGGCGGGCCAGGCGCTCGGCGGGCTTCAGGACGGAGGAGAGCTTGCTGCTGCCCCACGCGTCGAGCGCGGCCCGCCAGGTGGCGGGCGTGCCCGGGGTGCCGACGGCGAGGCCGCTGCTGACGGCTTCGGCGAAGGCGATCGGCTTGCCGTTCTCGGTGAAGAGCTTCTCGTCGGCGCTCAGCGGCGCGGTCTCGCGGCCGTCGATGGTGCGTACGGTACGGGACTTGGCGTCGTAGTAGACGAAGTAGCCGCCCCCGCCGATGCCGGCGGAGTAGGGCTCGGTGACGCCGAGGGCGGCGGCGGTGGCGACGGCCGCGTCGACGGCGTTGCCGCCCTTGCGCAGCACCTCGATGCCGGCCGCGGAGGCGTCCGGGTCGACACTGGCGACCGCGCCGCCGTGCCCGACGGCGACCGGGGTCTTCGCGGTGGCGGGCCCGTGGTGTGCGGTGTCGGGCCCGCCGGGAGCCGTGGGCGGTGGCGCCGCCGCTCCCACCGACACCACGGCGGCCGAGACCGCCAGGACCGTCAGATTCCGTGCGACAGGGCGACGCATCCGCACCTCCAGGGAAAGGCCGTTCGGGCAGCTTAGTTGATCGTCATGGGCGCGTCAGGAGCACACGGGAAGCACGCGTGTCCCGGCCCGTCGGCACGGGTGTGCCGACGCCCGCCGGCATGCGCGCCCATGGCCGGCTCGCCCGTCCCTACCTCCAGCCGCCTCCCCGCTCGAAGGCCGGGTCGGCGGTGTGCGGGGCGAGCGCCATGCCGGCGGCGAGTGTCGTGCCGTCGGCCGGGTCGATCAGGAGGAAGGAACCGGTGCGGCGGGAGTCGGCGTAGGCGTCGAGGGCCAGCGGCTCGGCGGTGCGCAGCCGGACGCCGCCGATGTCGTTGGCGAGCAGCCGTCCGGGATCCGGGCGCTGGGACAGGTCGTCCGGTGCGAGGCAGGACGGGATCTCCTCGACCCTCGCCCGCACGGTCCGCGTCGTGTGCCGGACGAGGACCCGCTGCCCGACGGTGAGCGGAGTGTCGGCGACGTGGCAGACGGTCGCCCGGACGTCCCGGCGGGTGGCCGGCGCGGACGCGGAGGGGACGATCAGGTCGCCGCGCGCGATGTCGAGGTCGTCCGCGAGCAGGACGGTCACCGACTGCGGGGCGCGCGCCTCGTCGACCGGCGTGCCCAGCAGGTCGATCCCGGTCACGGTCGAGGTGCGGCCGGACGGGAGCACGGTCACCGGGTCGCCGGTCCGCAGGACGCCGGCCGCGAGCTGGCCCGCGTAGCCGCGGTAGTCGGGGTGGGCCGCCGTGCGGGGCCGGATCACGTACTGCACGGGGAAGCGCGCCGGGGCCTGTGCCGGATCGTGTCCGGCCGGGACGGTCTCCAGGTGTTCGAGGACGGTGGGGCCGTCGTACCAGCCCATGGCGGCGGAACGGCGCACGATGTTGTCGCCCTCCAGGGCGGAGATCGGGACGGCGGTGACCTCGGGCCCGCCCGACGCCCGCGCGAACGCCGTGAACTCCTCGGCGAGGGGGGCGAACACCGCTTCCGCGTAGCCGGCCAGGTCCATCTTGTTCACCGCCAGCACCACGTGCGGGACGCGGAGCAGCGCGGCGATCGCGAGGTGTCTGCGGGTCTGCGCGACCACCCCCTTGCGGGCGTCGACCAGGACGACGACGAGGTCCGCGGTGGAGGTGCCGGTGACCATGTTGCGGGTGTACTGCACATGGCCGGGTGTGTCGGCGAGGATGAACCGGCGCCGGGGCGTGGCGAAGTAGCGGTAGGCGACGTCGATGGTGATGCCCTGTTCGCGTTCCGCCCGCAGTCCGTCCGTCAGCAGCGCCAGATCGGGTGCCGCCGTGCGCGAGGCCCGGGTCACCGCCTCCCACTGGTCGGCCAGGACGGACTTGGAGTCGTACAGCAGGCGCCCCACCAGCGTGGACTTGCCGTCGTCCACGGAGCCGGCCGTCGCGAAGCGCAGGGTGTCCACGTCCGGCGGTGTGTGCACGGTGCTCATCAGAAGTACCCCTCGCGCTTGCGGTCCTCCATGGCGGACTCGGAGAGCCTGTCGTCGGCGCGGGTCGCGCCGCGCTCGGTGATCCGGGACCGGGAGATCTCGGCGATGACCTCCTGGACGTCGCCGGCCCGGGAGTCGACGGCGCCCGTGCAGGACATGTCGCCGACCGTGCGGTAGCGGATCCGGCGGGCCGTCACCGGTTCGTCCGCGGTGGGACCGCCCCACGCTCCCTCCGTCAGCCACATGCCGGCACGGGAGAAGACCTTCCGGCTGTGGGAGAAGTAGATCTCCGGCAGCGCGATGCCCTCGCGCGCGATGTACTGCCACACGTCCAGCTCGGTCCAGTTGGAGAGCGGGAAGACGCGGACGTGCTCGCCGGGCGCGTGTCGGCCGTTGTACAGGTTCCACAGCTCGGGGCGCTGGCGGCGCGGGTCCCACTGGGAGAACTCGTCGCGCAGCGAGAACACCCGCTCCTTGGCCCGGGCCTTCTCCTCGTCCCGGCGCGCGCCGCCGAACACCGCGTCGAACCGCTCGGCGCGGATCGTCTCCGTCAGCGGGAGGGTCTGCAGCGGGTTGCGGGTGCCGTCGGGGCGTTCACGCAGCAGCCCGCGGTCTATCCAGTCCTGGACCCGGGCCACGTGCAGGACCAGGCCGTGCTCTGCCGCCACCCGGTCCCGGAAGGCGATGACCTCGGGGAAGTTGTGTCCGGTGTCCACGTGCAGCAGGGGCATGGGGACGGGGGCCGGGGCGAACGCCTTGAGCGCCAGGTGCACCACGACCATGGAGTCCTTGCCCCCGGAGAAGAGGATCACGGGCCGGTCGAACTCGCCCGCCACCTCCCGCAGGATGTGCACGGCCTCGGACTCCAGCCAGTCCAGGTGGGAGAGCGTGTACGGACGTGGCGTCGCCCGCCGCGGGCGCGGGGCCGTCATGCCAGCCCCCGTTCGGCGAACAGCCGGTGCACGGCGGCCGCGGACTCCTGGACGGACTGGGTGTGGGTGCGCACGCGCAGATCGGGGGAGCCGGGTGCCTCGTAGGGGTCGTCGACGCCGGTCAGTCCGCTGATCTCGCCCGCCGCCCGGCGGGCGTACAGACCCTTCACGTCGCGTGCCGCGCACACCTCCACGGGGGCGGCCACATGGATCTCCAGGTAGGAGGTGTTGGTGGCGCGGTGGCGTTCGCGGACGGCGGCGCGGCTGTCGGCGTACGGGGCGATGACGGGGACGAGGGCCAGGACGCCGTTGCGCGCGAGCACCTCGGCCATCACGCCGATGCGCTGGACGTTGGTGTCCCGGTCGGCGCGGCTGAAGCCCAGGTCCGGTGAGAGGACCCGGCGGAGCCGGTCGCCGTCGAGCACCTCCACCCGCCGGGCCCTCGCGCGCAGCAGCGCGGCCAGCTCACGGGCGAGGGTGCTCTTGCCGGAGCTGGGCAGACCGGTCAGCCACACCGTGGCGCCGGGCCGGCACGAGCAGACCGGGCCGGTCGCCGCGCCGCCCTGTCCGCCGGTCCGCGTCGTCATGACCGGCCCTCCCGGCGGTCGTCCTGGCCGCTCTGTTGCCGGGCCCTGCGGGTCAGTTCGTCGCGGACGGCCTCCGCGTCGGCGGTCACGGAGCGCTCGGAGGCCACGTGGCGTCCGGCGAGCCACAGGTCGACGTCGACCGTGCGGGGCGCGGTGAGGGTGGCGAGGAGCACGGAGTCCGCGAGGGCGCGGGACAGGGCGGCCGCGGACAGGTCGGGGGCGACGGCTTCCAGGGTCAGGCCGTGGAAGCGGCTGGGGGCCTCGCGGGTGACGTTGAGCATGCCGCGGGTGTCGAGGAGCCCCGCGGCCCGCAGCCGTACGGCGTCGGCGGGCAGGAGGGCGGTCAGTTCGGCGCAGAGCGCGGCGAGCAGGATCTCCTGCGAGTTCGGGGCCCGGTCGATGCCCAGCATCTGTTTGGCCTGGTCCACTCCCCAGGGACCCGACCGGGCGTGCGCGCCGGCCTCGCCGACGGTGCTGACGTAGCGGCCCTCGGATCCGTACTCCCAGGTCACGGTGGCCTCGACGGTGGTGCGCCGGTCGGGTGCCGGGGGTGGCGGCGCCGCGGGCGCGGGGAGGGCGAGGGGGGTGGTCCGGCCGTCGGGGCCGAGGAGGACGGCGGTGTCGGGCGGGGCCTCGTCGAGGACGACCCGGTGGTTCGGGCTGAAGGCGGTCACCAGGCGGTTGATGGAGCGGGCGGTGTCGGGGTCCGCCTCGCAGTCGACGTCGCACCGCCAGGCGATGTCGTCGAGCGGTCGGCCGGGGACGGGCCGGCCTGCCGCGTCGAGCGCGAGGCCGGCGCGGGCGGTGACGGACATCGCGTCGATCGTGACGCCGCGCGCGGTGTAGCCGTTGACGGAGGTCACCAGGACGCAGGCGGCGACGGCGGCGAGCGCCGACTCGTACGGGGTGGGCAGGGGGCTCGCGGTGTCGTCGGCGGGGAGGGTGGTGCGGTGTCCGAGCCGGAAGTCGCGGGCCACCCGTACGGTGCCGTTGCGGGCGGTGAGGGTGCGGGAGGTGACGGTTCCCGGGGCCCGGGCCCCGGCGGGTGAGCCCACCGCGAAGCGTGCGACGGCTTCCTCGGGGATCTCCCGGATCTCGTGCACCATCTCCGACACTCCGGAGACGTTCAGTCCGTTGCGCATGCTGCTGGGTCCTTTCCCTGGCGGGTCGCGCGTGTCTGCGGCCGGGTCACAGGCCGCCGAGCGCCTGGTCGAGGTCGTCGACGAGGTCCTCGGCGTCCTCGATCCCGGCCGAGAACCGCACCAGCCCCGGGGCGATGCCGACCTCGGCCCGCTGGCGGGTGGTCAGGAAGCTGTGGGAGGTGTTGAAGGGCAGACTGACCAGGGACTCCACTCCGCCGAGGCTGGTGGCGACCACGGGCAGGCGCAGCCGGTCGAGGAGCTTGAGCGCGGCCTCGTCGCCGCCGTGGAGCTCGAAGGAGACCATGCCGCCGAAGCCGTCGGGCGCCATCTCGCGCAGCCACGGGTAGGGGTAGTCGGGCAGGGAGGGGTGGTGCACCCCGCGGACCGCGGGGTGCCCGGCGAGGAACGCGGCGAGGACCGTGGAGGTCTCACTGTGCCGGCGCATCCTGAGGGCCAGGGTCTTGAGTCCGCGTTCCAGCAGGTAGCACATCATCGCGTCGAGCGAGCCGCCGAACTTCAGCATCTGGGCCCAGATCCGGTCGACGTACTTGCGGGGTCCGGCGACGACGCCGGCCGTCACGTCGCTGTGCCCGTTGAGGTACTTGGTGGCGCTGTGCACGACGAGGTGCGCGCCGTGTTCCAGGGCGCGCAGGCACACCGGTGGGAGGAAGGTCCCGTCGACGACCAGCAGGATGTCCCTGTCCCGCGCGAACCGGCCGAGTTCGGTGAGCGGGGCGGCCTTCAGGAGCGGGTTGGTCAGGGTCTCGAAGAACAGCACCTGGGTGTCGTCCCGCACGGCGGCGCGGATGGCGTCCATGTCGACCGGGTCGGTGAAGGTGACCTCGCGGCCGAGCTGGTGCATGTCCTCACGCAGCAGGTTGAAGGTGCCGCCGTAGACGTCGCGGGAGGAGACGATGTGCCCGCCCCGGTTGGTGAGGGCCAGCAGCGTCGTGGTGATGGCGGCCATGCCGGAGGAGAACAGCAGGGCGCTCTCCGCGTTCTCCAGCGCGGCGATCTTCTCCTGCACGGCCCACTGGTTGGGGCTGCCGTAGCGTCCGTAGATCGGCACGTCCCTGATGTGGCCCTGGTCGAAGGCCTGGTAGGTGTCCTCGCTGAAGGTGAACGTGCTGGTCTGGAAGACCGGGGTGCCGACGGCGCCGGTGACCGGGTCCTCGTAGGTGCCGGCGTGGACGCTGCGGGTGCTGGGGCCGGTGCCGTCCACGACCCGCTGCTGGGGCAGCCGGGGGCCCGGCACCCGTCCGCGGCCGAGGGCGTTCATCCAGGGGCGGTCCTGACCGGCTCCGGAAGGTGAGCCCTGGGATCGGGTCATCGGTGTCCTACCTTTCGACGGTGTGGCTGCGGACGTCGCGCAGGGCGAGGGGGGCGAGGCTGACGGCCAGTTGGGCCAGCCCGGCGGCGAGCAGGGTGGTGCGCGTGCCGGCCTGGGCGGCCACCGGTCCGGCGAGCATCAGCCCGACGGGCTGGGCGGCGTAGGAGCCGAACCATTCGTAGGCGCTGACCCGGGACAGCGCGGAAGCGGGGACGCCCGCCTGGAGGGTGGTCTCCCACAGCGGGTTGAACAGCATGAGGCCGGCGCCGCCGACGAAGGCCGCCGCCGCGGCGGACGCGGCGTCGGAGACCTGGGACAGGACCAGGGGCGGCGCGGCGAACAGGGCGGTGGCCAGGAGGCCGAGGCGCAGCGTGTGGCGCGGGCGCAGCCACAGGGCGCCGGCGCCGCCGAGGACGGCTCCGGTTCCGAAGGCGGTGAGGATCAGACCCCAGACGCCGCGTCCGCCGAGTTCGCGTTCGCTGAGGACGGGGCCGAGGACGGTGAAGACGGCGTACAGCATGTTGCTCAGGGAGGCGGTGACGATGACCGACCAGATCCACGTGCGGGAGGTGAACTCGCGCCAGCCGTCGCGCAGTTCCCGGAGCATGCGCCCGCCGCGGCCGGCGGGGACGGTGGCCTCGCCGGCCACGTCCAGGCGGGCCAGGCAGAAGGCGCTGACGGCGTAGGTCGCGGCGTCGGCGGCGATGGCCCAGCCCGTGCCGACGGTGAGGACGAGCAGGGTGGCCAGCAGAGGTCCCGCGATCATGGCGGCCGAATGGGACATGCCGCGCAGGGCGTTGGCGGCCTGCCGCTGGGACGGCGGGACGCACTCCTGCACGAGCCCGGTCACGGCCGGCGTGAACAGCGCGCCGGCGGTGCCGTGCACGGCCTGCAGGGCCGCCAGATGCCACAGGGAGGCGTCGCCGCCGAGCACCAGGACGGCGGTGACGCCCTGGCTCAGGAGCCGGGCCAGGTCGCCGGCGAGCATCACCTTGCGGCGGGGCAGCCGGTCGGCGAGCACTCCCCCGAGGAGCATGAACATGGTGAGGGGCACCACGCGGGCGGCGAGGATCAGCCCGAGGCCGGCGGCCGAGCCGCCGAGGTCCAGAACCGCGAAGGCGAGCGCGGGCGCGACGAGGAAGTCGCCGAGCGACGAGCCGGCCTGGGCGACGAAGAGCAGCCGGAAGGGGCGCCGGCGCAGCACGTCGAGGGCGCCGGTGCGGGCGGCGGTGCCGCTCAACTCCCGCGCCGCGGGGCGGACCCCGCCGGCGGTGCCGGTATCGCGTCCTGGGCGTTGAGTACCTGCCATATGCCGATGTGCCGTTCCTCGTCGTGTTCGTACACCGTGACCGTGCGGATCTGCGGGGTGAGGGCGCAGATGTGCGGCGGGACGAGCCGGGTGCCCGGCGGTGCCGTGCCGGCGAGCCGCCGGTGGTCGGCGGCGCGCTGCCACGGGTAGGGGTGCTGGTCGAGCACACGGTCCGCCGCCTCCCGGTCCGTCGCGACGACGGTCACGGCCACGTCCTGCGGGGTGCAGGCGCCGGCCGCGAGCATGCCCCCGTCGTACAGGGCGTACGCCCCCGAGCAGATCTCGGTGACGCCGGGTTCGGTGAGGGCCCCCTCGGCGGTGGGAGTGCCTCCGACGGCGACGTCCGGGCAAGGCAGGCCCGCCCTTCGCAGCAGTGCGGCGGTCCGTACGGCGTAGGCGGCCGTCGCGCGGCCGACCGCGGCCGGGTCCTCGGCGTCGGCGGCGGTGAGCAGCGCCTGGTAGGCGGTGACGCCGTCGAGGCGCAGCGAGGAGCGGGCGGCCGCCGCCCGGGCCACGGCGAGGATCCGGTCGTCGGGTGTGGCGGTGGCGTCGAGGCCGGTGCCGAGCTGCACCCGGACGCCGACGGTGACACCGAGCCGGTCGGCGGCGTCGGCGATCCCCGCGACGGCCGCCTCGCTGTCGACGTGCGCGGACACCCGGCAGTGGCGGGCCAGTTCGGCGGTCTCGCGCCACCTGAACGGTTCGGGCCACGGGTGGGCGATCACCACCTCGCGGATGCCGGCCGCGACGTACTGGCGGGCCTGTGCGAGCTGCGTGACCGCGACGCCCACGGCGCCCGCCGCGCACTGGCGCAGCGCGAGTTCGGCGGTGCGGTGTCCCTTGACGTGGGCGCGGACCCGGACGCCGTGCCGGGCCGCCCGGGTGTGCAGCCGGCGCAGGTTCCGGTCGACGCGGGCGAGGTCGATCAAAACCTGGACGGGGCTGTCGTCGGGGGTGCGGTTCACTCCAGGCCGTCCCAGGCGTCGCGAGGGTAGGAGAAGCCCGTGGGGCCACCGTCGAGCATCGCGGTCTGCCGTTCGGCCTCCTGGGGGTCGGGGACGCCGAAGCCGCTGACACCGAGGGGGATCTCGCTGTTCCAGTGCAGGTCCAGTTCGCGTTCCACGGTCTCGTCGCGGATCGCGGCGGTGAAGAAGACCCCCAGGTCCAGTGCCGTGCCGGCGAGGTAGGCCGTCTGGCTGAGGTGGCCGAGGTCGGCGAAGAGCGCGCGGTAGGTCCTGCCCATCGGGTACTTCCACGCCGAGCGCTCCAGGACCGCCGTGTACAGGAACAGCACGGGGGCGCGGGCGGTGAAGCTCTGGTCGCCGCACCAGTGCAGGATCTCCTCGTCGGCCGGCGGTTCCTCGCGCAGGGGCTCCAGGGCGTGGATGTCCGGGGCGTAGTGGTAGAGGCCCGGAGGTATGCCGACGGCCGAGCGGATCACCGGGTAGATCTCGACGGGGTGGCGGGATCCGCCGGAGGGGCTCGCCTTCAGCAGGGAGACGCCGAAGCCGGGCAGGTCCACGCGGTGCTGGACCCCGCCCGTCCAGTGGAGCAGGGTGCTCAGCCGCCGGACGCTCAGCGGGTGGCCGGCCGCGAAGCGCCGGGTGGTGCGCCGGCGCCGCAGCGCCCGGCCGAGTTCCAGGGTCAGCGGGTCCGGGGCGGGGAGGGCGACCGGTTCGGTGTCGTAGCGCTTGAACGGCTGGGGCTGGGGCTCCCGTTCGCCCTTCTCGCGGAGCCGGGCGGTGTCCTCGGCCGCGGAGACGAAGCGCTCGTCGTCGTGAGTGCGGGTGGCCAGGTGGAAGTAGGTGACGGCGGTGCCCCAGGTGCGCCAGGGGCCGAGGGTCTCCTCGCGCCGGTGCTCGGGCGAGCCCTCCTCGATCAGCAGGCCGGCTTCCAGGAGCTGCTTGACCACGAGGGTGTCGGCCTCCTGGGGCTCCTGCCACGCCGTGTACCGAGGCAGCAGGGCCCACACCGCGGGTCGCAGGGCGAACTGGCGGTGGTCCACCGGATCGTCGCAGACGAGCTGCCCGTTCCTGCACGTGAAGATCAACAGGCGCGAGACGCGTACCCGCATCGGTTCGGCCTCCTCGGCGATGAGTGGTCCGCCGCCCGGGCGGGCCCGGGCGGCGGCCGTGCGCTCAGGCGCAGGTGGGGATCAGACAGTGCTGCGCGGCCTCGTACTCGTCCTCGACGAGGATCTCGAATGCGAGGTCCTGCGTTTCGGTGTGCTGCATATTCACTCCTCAGATAAGTACCCTCAACGGGTGACGGACCGAATTGCCCAGTCATCTAAACACGGCACCCATCGGCGTTCAAGAAGGAATACGTGACGGTTTTCCAGCCCTTTTCCATCCCTTTTCGAGGCAGCAGGAAATGCGTCGGCACGCTCCGCGGCAACGGAACGCGCGACGCTTGTTCCCTAGCTCTGAAGTGCGCTTTACGACTCCGTACCACGCCCTTCCCGACTTCCGGCGGAGACTCGGGGAATTCTCCCTATAGGAGTTCTGGTCCGCGTGACGGGATTGGCCCCGCGCACCACTTCGACGAATTCATTGAGGGTGGGGTGGGAGAATACCGACTCGATCTCCAGGTCGACCGAGAGCTGCCGCCCCACCTTGTCGATCATGCGCAGGGCGAGCAGCGAATGGCCGCCCAGCAGGAAGAAGTTGTCCTGCCAGGACACGCCCTCGTGTTCGAGGAGGTCCGACCAGACCGCGCGGACGGCCGCGACCACCGGGTCCTTGAGCAGTTCGGCGCTGACCTCGCCCGCCGGCGCCGCGGGCCGGTAGTCGAGCGCGCCGTAGTCGATCTTCCCGCTGCTCAGCAGCGGCAGGTCCGCGCGGCGCACGAAGACCGTGGGGATCATGTGCCGGGGCAGCCGCTCGGCGAGGGCCCGCCCGATGTGTTCGTACTCGCCGGCCACGAGCTGACGCGGTTCCCCCTCCCCCGCCATGACCAGGTGGCCGACCAGCGACATGCCCTGCCGGGTGCGGTGCACCTTGGCCACCGCGTCCAGCACCTCCGGGATCTCGCGCAGTGCCTGCTCCACCTCACCCGGTTCGATGCGCAGCCCGCGCATCTTGAGCTGCCGGTCGACGCGGCCCATGTACTCGAGATCGCCGTCGCCGGCGAACCGCACGAGGTCCCCGGTGCGGTACAGGCGCGCCCCCGGCTCGCCGAAGGGGTCGGGGACGAAGGCCTCGGCGGTGCGACCGGGGTTGCCGAGGTAGCCGCGCCCGACGCCCATCCCGCCGACCCACAGAGCGCCCACCATCCCGCGGGGCACCGGCCGCATCCCGGCGTCGAGGACGTGGACGGTCATGTTGGCCAGCGGCCTGCCGATCGGCACCGGCCGGGACCGGTCGGCGTCCTCGGTCACCCGGTGGATGGTGACGTCGTCGGCGCATTCCGTCGGCCCGTAGGCGTTGTACAGCTCGACCCCGGGACACTGGGCGAACCATTCCCGCGCGGTGTCCCAGCTCAGGGCGTCGCCGCCGGAGATCATCGCCCGCAGGGCGTGCGGCCGCCGCCCGATGCCGGCCTCCAGCAGGGTGGCCACCATGACGGGAACGACCTCCATCAGCGTCGTGCCGCTGTCGACGACGTCGTCCAGGATCTTCGACGGCGACATGACCCGCGTGTCGTCGACGATCCTCAGCCGTCCGCCCACCATCAGCGGCGCGAGGAACTGCCACAGCGAGATGTCGAAGGTGGCGGGTGCCGTCTGGCCGACGCAGTCCGCCGGTCCGACGCCGAAGTGCTCGATCATCTGCCACTGGTGGTTCGTCAGCCCGCCCATCGTGACCGTCGCGGCCTTGGGCACACCGGTGGAACCCGAGGTGTGGATGATGTACGCGCTGCCGTGCATCGGCGTCGGGCAGTGCGGGTTCTCCTCGACGTGGCCGACGGTGACCTCGTCGATGTCGAACAGGTGCGGGCGGGCGAGGCCTGCCCGGTCGGCGAGCGCCCGCTCGAACAGGTCCCGTCCCGCGCGGTCGGCGATCACCCCGCGCGCGCCGAGGGTGGCCGCCATGTCCGCCACCCGCCGCGGGGCCTCGGCCGGACCGACCGGCACGTAGCAGGCACCCGCCTTGTGAATGCCGAGCAGCGCCGCGAGGAAACCGGCCGTGCGGGCGGCGCACACGACGACCTGGGTCTCCGGGCCGACGCCGGCCGCGCTCAGGCGGCGCGCCACGTGGTTGGCCCGACCGTTGAGTTCGCCGTAGGTGAGCCGTTCGGTGCCGTCGTCCACCGCCTCGGCCCCGGGGGTGAGGGCCGCCTGACGTTCGAAGACGGCCAGGTAGTGCTCCTCGCGGGGGACGCGCGGTCCCTGTCCGGTCCGCAGCAGGTCCCGCGCACCGTCGGCGTCCACCAGGGGCAGCCCGGCCACGTCGGCGTCCGGGTCGGCGGCGACGGCGTACAGCAGCGTCCGGTAGGCGTCGGCGATCATGCGGGCCTGCTCCCGCCCCAGCAGGGCGGTGTCGTACTGCAGCCCGAAACGCAGTCCGTCCGGCAGTTCCACGACGTTGAGCGCGATGTCCGACTGCGCGGTGGGGTCCTCGACGGGGAAGCCGCGCAGCACGGCCCCGTCCAGGTCCAGTTCGGCGGCCGGGTCGCCGAGAACCGCTCCGGCCACGGCACGGCCGCCGGGCAGGGCGCCGGAGTAGTGGCTGAACATGGCCTGGAAGACGGGCGGCGCACCGGAGCCCCGGTCGGGGTTGAGGCGGCGGGTCAGCACCGGGAAGGGAAGCTCCTGGTGGTCCAGCGCGTCCAGCATGTCGCCGTGGGTCCGCGCCGCGAACTTCGTGAAGCCGGTGCCCCGGCCGAGGCGCGAGCGGATCGGCAGGACGTTGACCAGGTAGCCCACGTGGGCGGCGAGTTCGGGCCGGGTGCGGCCCGCCACGGGGACGCCGACGACCAGGTCGGGCTGTCCGGTCACGCGGTGGAGCAGCACCTGGAACGTGGCGAGCAGGACGTTGTGCAGCGTGTGTCCCTCGCGCCGGGCGACGCGCCGCAGGTCCCGCAGCAGGGCGGCGTCCCCCTCGAAGGCGGCCGTCGCGCCGGCGTGGCCCCGGTGCCGGCCGGCGCCGGGGAGTTCCAGGACGGGCAGCTCTCCCCCGAGCCGCTCGGTCCAGAAGGCGGTGAGTTCGTCCTCCCGCTCGGCCGGCATCGCCCGCTCCCACCGGGCCGGGGCCAGGACGGGTGGCCGTTCCCCCGTGGGGCCGTTCGCGGCGTAGGCCCGTCGCAGGTCGGCGACGACGAGTGCCAGTGAGGTGAGGTCGCAGACGATGTGGTGCAGGGAGAGCACGAGCACCCGGCCGTCCTCGCGGCGGACGATCGCCGCCCGGATCAGCCGGTCCCGCTCCAGGTCGAAGGGGCGGGTGGCGAGTTCCCGGATCCGGTCCCGCACCGCGTCGTCCGGCCAGGTCCGCGCGTCCACCCGCTCGGGACGCACCTCGGCCTCGGGCGCGACGTGTGCGCGCGGTTCGCCGTCGTGCGTGCTCAGGACCAGCCGCAGCGACGCGTGCCGGGCCACCACCTCGGTCAGTGCGGCGCACAGCCGTTCCTCGTCGACGTCGCCGGTCAGGCCGAAGGCCCGGGTGACGTTGTAGGCGTAGCTGTCGGGCGAGGTCCGCTGCAGGAACCACAGGGCGCGCTGGGTCTCCGTCAGCGGGTACTCCACGGCCTCGCCGGCCGGGTCAGGCCCGGCGTCGGGGACCGGGGCGCCCGTCTCCGGTGCCGCCTGTGCCGCGTCCGCCTGGTCGAGCGCGGTACCGGCCAGTTCGGTGAGGGAGCCGGCCCGGAGCACGAGGCTCGGCCTCAGGCGGGTGCCGAGCAGGGCCTCCATCTCGTGCTGCAGCGTGACGGCTCCGAGGGAGTCGAGGCCCAGTGAGGTCGGGGAGGCGGAACCGTCCGGCGGTCCGTCCTCGCCGAGGCGTTGCCCGAGGCAGCGGCACAGGGCGTCGGTGAGCAGGTCCCGGCGCCGCGTGCCGGTCGCCTCCCGCAGGCTCCGGGCGCTCACCAGATCGGCCAGCCGCGCCGGTCCGGCGGCGCCCTCGCGGGCCGTCCACGACCACAGCACGGGCAGGTCGCCGGAGAGGTGCAGCGCGCGGGTGTCCTGGCGGCGGACCTTGCCGCTCGACGTCTTGGGGATCGCCCCCGGCGGCAGCAGCGCGATGGTGCGGGCGGCCACGCCGTAGCGGCGCGAGAGCGCGTCGGTGATGCCCCGCGCGAGGACCGGGTACCGCTCCTCCGGGACGCCGGTGCGCACCTCCTGGCAGACGACGATCTCCTCCTCGCCGTCCGTGTCCACGCCGAAGACGGCTCCGCAGCCGGGGCGCAGCGACGGACTGCTCGCGGCGACGTCGATCTCCAGGTCCTCGGGGTGCAGGTTCCGGCCCCGGTGGATGACGAGGTCCTTCATCCGTCCGGTGACGTACAGCCGTCCGGCGTGGACGAACCCGAGGTCGCCGGTGCGGACGTGGGCGAGTGCCGGAGCGTCGGACGGCGCGACGCCGAAGACGGGGCGGCTTGGGTCGCCGCCGCCCCAGTAGCCCGCGCCGTTGCTGTCGCTGTGCACCCAGATCTCGCCGACGTGCCCCTCGGGCAGCGTCCGTCGTCCGGCGGGGTCGACGATGCGCACGGCGGCGTGGTCGAGCAGCCGGTAGGCCACGAGTTCGCGCGACGTCCGCCCGCCGCCGGGCGTGTGGCCGGGCGCGTCCCCGTCGTGTTCCCGTGCGCGGCCCTGTTCCAGGGAGGGGACGGAGAAGTCGCCGCTCTCGCAGGCGGCGTCGGCGTCGGCACTCGCCACGAGCAGGGTGACCTCGGCCAGGCCGTAGCAGGGCGTGTGGGCCGTGGGGCGGAAGCCGGTGCCGGCGAAGGCCTCGCTGAACGCGCGCAGGCCGGCCGGTGACACCGGCGCGGCGCCGTTGAAGGCGAGCCGCCACGAGCCGAGGTCGAGGCCCGCCTTCTCCTCGTCGGTGACCTTGCGGACGCACAGGTCGTAGGCGAAGTTCGGGCCGCCGCTGATCTCGGCGCGCTCCCGGGAGATCTCCTCCAGCCAGGAGGCGGGGCGTCGCAGGAAGGAGAGGGGGTCGAGGATGACGGCGCGGGCGCCGGTGTACAGCGGTTGCAGCAGGCCGCCGATGAGTCCCATGTCGTGGTGCAGCGGCAGCCAGCTCACGCTGGTCGAGCCGGGCGTGACCTTGAAGGTCCGCTGGATCGCGGCCTCGTTGTGCAGCAGGGCGCCGTGCGGGACGACGACGCCGCGCGGTGCCTTCGTCGAACCGGAGGTGTACTGGAGGAACGCGGTGTCGTCCGCCGTGATGGGCACGGGCCGCCAGTCGTCGGCCTCGGCGGGTTCGACCAGGTCGACGTCGATCCAGGCGGCCGAGGCCCCGAGCCGCCGCACGACGGGGGCGTCGCCCAGGAACCCGCGGACGAGGGACGTGGTCAGCACAGCGGCGGGAGCACAGTCCTCGGCGACGTTCAGCACCCGCTGGGTGGAGGACTCGTCGACCGGGACGGGCAGCGGCACGGCGACGACGCCCGCCGCCAGGCACCCGAGGAACGCCGCGGCGAACTCGGGCACGGTGGGCATGACGATCAGGGCCCGGTCACCGGGGCGCAGCCGCCGTCGCAGCGTGCCGGCCACCGCGCGGGTACGGAGATCCACCTCCGCGTACGTCAGGTCGGTCCGCGGGGTACCGAGCGTCGTGGCGGCGAAGGTCAGCGCGTTGCGTCCGCCGTGCTGTTCGGCGTGGCCGCGCACCAGCGCGGGAAGATCAGTGAACACGTGCAACCTCGCTCCGTCCGTGAATGGGGAAGGCGGCCGTCATGACGCGAAGCGGGCGGCGAGCACCGGGCCGATCGTGGCCGCCGCCGACGGGCCGGTCAGCGCCCCGTGGGCGGCGTCCACCGGGTGGACGTCGATCCTGCCGGTCACGTACGGCCGCCACTGTGCGGCGTCGGGCGCGCCGGGGAGGCGGTCGGCCGTGGCGGCGAAGAAGAGCAGGTCGCCGTCGAAGACCTTGGGGGTGAAGTGCCGTTGGACGTCGATGTGGTCGGCGAAGACCCTGGCCATGGCCCGCAGGCCCGACTCACCGAACCGCGCGAGGAGTTCGCCGTCGGCCGAGCGGTGGCCCAGTGACTCGGCGACGGCGGTCAGGAGCTGCGGGTGGCCGTGGGAGAGGGGCCCGGGGTCGTCGGTGAAGGCGAAGCTGTCCAGCAGGGTGAGCCCGGCGACATGCTCCCCCTCCTCCTGGAGCAGGGTGGCGAGGGCGTGGGCGACGAGACCGCCGAAGGACCAGCCGAGCAGGTGGTACGGCCCCTCGGGCTGCACCCGGCGGATCTCCGCGAGGTAGTCCGCCGCCAGTTCGGCCGTGCTCGCCGGCGTGTGGTCCGGGTCCGCGAGCCCACGGGCCTGCAGCCCGTAGACGGGGCGGTCGGCCGGCAGGTGGGGCAGCAGTCCGCGGTAGCCCCAGCTCACCCCGGCCGCGGGGTGGACGCAGAACAACGGTGCTCCCGTGCCGCCCTCCCGCAGCGGCAGCAGGACCGGGAAGTCCGTGCCGCCGCCGGCCGACCGTTCCAGCAGACCGGCCGGGGTGGGCGCCTCGAACAGGTCGCGGATGGTCAGGCGCAGGCCGAGTTCCGCGCGGGCGCGCCCGACGAGGCGGGCCGCCAGCAGGGAATGCCCGCCGAGGGCGAAGAAGTCGTCGTCGACGCCGGCCTCGCCGCAGCCGAGGACGTCGGCGTACAGCGCGCACAGGCCGCGCTCGGCGGGGGTGTCCGCGCGGCGGCCGCGCGAGGTGTGAGCGGGGGCGGGCAGCGCCTTCCGGTCGATCTTCCGGTTGGGGGTGAGGGGCAGCGCGGGCAGGGTCACCAGGGCGGCCGGCACCATGTGGTCCGGCAGTTCCCGGCGCGCGTGGGCCCGCAGCCGCTCCGCGTCGATCTCGGCGCCGGGCGCGGGGACGACGTAGCCCACCAGCCGCTGGAGGCCCGGCCGGTCCTCGCGCAGGACCACCGCGGCCTCCGCGACGCTCCCGTGGCGGCCGAGGACGGCCTCGATCTCGCCCGGCTCGATACGGAAGCCGCGGAGCTTGACCTGCTGGTCGGCCCGGCCGGCGTAGCGCAGTTCCCCGTCCGGGGTCCAGCGGGCCAGGTCGCCGGTGTCGTACATCCGGGAGCCGGCGGGACCGAAGGGGTCGGGACGGAACCGCTCCGCGGTGAGGGCGGGCCGGCCGAGGTAGCCGCGGGCCACTCCGTCCCCCGCGACGAAGAGGCGTCCGGTCACCCCCACGGGTACCGGGCGCAGGGCCGCGTCGAGCACGTACACGCGGGTGTTGGCGATCGGACGGCCGATGGAGGGGGCCCGCTCGCCTCCGGTGACCGCCGCGAGCGTGGACCACACCGTCGTCTCGGTGGGGCCGTAGCAGTTGACGACCCTCCCGGCGGTCCGGACGAGCCGGGCGGCGAGGTCGGCGGGGAGGGCCTCGCCGCCGACCAGCACGGTCAGCCCGCGCAGCGCGTCGGGGTCGGCGGACGTCATCGCCCGGTAGAGGGACGGCGTGGCCTGGGTGATCGTGGCGCCGGCGGACCTGACGAGGCCGCACAGGGCCGCCGGGTCCCGCACGGTGTCCGCCGGGGCGACGACCAGGGTGGCACCGGTCAGCAGCGGCAGGTACATCTCCACCGCCGCGATGTCGAAGGCGAGGGTCGTCACGGCCACCAGGACGTCCCGCGGACCGATCCGGGTCGCGTCCCCCATGGCGAGCAGCAGGTTGAGCAGGGCGCCGTGGGAGACCATCACACCCTTGGGCCGTCCGGTGGACCCCGAGGTGAAGATCACGTACGCGGTGCGTTCCGGGTGCCGGGCCGCGGGGCGTTCCGCGTCCGTCACGTCGTTCGCCGGCGCGGCGGCGGCCTGCCGCTCCGCCTCGTCGAAGCGGAGCGCCGGTACGCCCGGGGGCAGCAGGTGCTCGTGGGCCGCCGTGGTCAGGACGAGGGCCGGCGCGGCGTCGTCCAGCATCTGGCGGATGCGCCCGGCGGGGTATCCGGTGTCCAGCGGGATATAGGCGGCGCCCGCCTTCAGCACCGCCAGCAGGGCGACCGGCAGGTCGGTGCCGCGCGGCAGCAGCAGCGCGATCATCGGCTCGGGCCCGGTGACCGCGGGCAGGAGGGTGCGGGCCAGCCGGTTGGCGCGGTGGTTCAGCTCCTCGTAGGTGAGCGAGGTGCCGTCGCCCCGGACGGCCGTGGCCGCGGGGGCCCGCGCGGCCCGCTCCTCGAACAGGTCGGTCAGCCACCGGGTGCGCGGACGCTCGACGGCCGTGTCGTTCCAGCACACCACCTGGGTGTGGTGCTCCTCGGGGCCGAGGAGGTCGACGGAGCCGATGGGCCGCTCGGGGTCGGCGGCCACCGCGTGCAGGAACCGCACCAGGCGTACGGTCAGCGCCTCGACGCTCTCCCGGTCGAAGAGGTCGGTCGCGAAGTCCACCACGCCGGTGATGCCGTCCGGCGCGCCCGTGGCGTTCCGGCGTTCGGACACGGAGAACGTGAGGTCGAACTTGGTGAAGCGGGTGCCGACGGGTTCGGCGTCGACCCGCAGGCCCGGCAGCGCGAACTCGGGTTCCTCGTTGTTGTGCAGCATCAGGCTCACCTGGAACAGCGGGTGGCGGCCCAGTGACCGGGCCGGCCGGAGCACTTCCACGAGCTGTTCGAAGGGCACGTCCTGATGGGCGTAGGCCGCGAGGTCGGTCTCGCGCACACGTGCCAGCAGTTCGGCGAAGCCCGGGTCGCCCGAGGTGTCGGTGCGCAGCACCAGGGTGTTGAGGAAGAAGCCGACCAGGTCGTCGAGGGCCTCGTCGGTCCGTCCGGCGACCGGGGTGCCCAGGGGGATGTCGTCGCCCGCTCCCATCCGGGTCAGCAGGGCCGCCACGGCCGCCTGCAGCACCATGAACAGGGTGACGTCGTGCGCCCGCGCCACGTCGAGGAGGCGGGCGTGGAGTCCGGCGTCGATGTCGAGGCCGACGAGCATGCCGCGGTGACCGGCGACCGCGGGACGCGGCCGGTCGGCGGGCAGGTTCAGTTCGTCGGGCAGGCCGGCGAGCTGCCGCCGCCAGTAGGCGAGTTGGCGCGCGGCCGTCGACGCGTCCGCCGTCTCTCGCTCCGCTTCCGGGTCCGGATCCGCTTCCGGGTCCGGGTCCGGGTCCGTGGGCGCCGCGGGGTCGTGGGCGGGGCCCATCAGGTCGCGCTGCCACAGCGTGTAGTCCGCGTACTGCACGGGCAACGGTGCCTGGTCCGGGGCCCGGCCGTCGAGGCGGGCGGTGTAGGCGGCCGTAAGGTCGCGGGCCAGGGGGACGGCCGACCACGCGTCCCCCGCGACGTGGTGGAGCACGAGGAACAGGACGTGTTCGTCCTCGGCGAGCCGGTACAGGCGCGCCCGCAGGGGCAGGTCCACGGTGAGGTCGAAGCCCTCGGCGGCGGCCTCCTCCAGCAGGGCGGGCAGGGCGGCGGCGGTCGTCTCGTGGACCCGCAGATCCGGTGCGCCCGCGCGGGCGTCGAGGATCCGCTGACAGGGCTCGCCGTCGGCCTGGGGCAGGATCGTACGCAGGATCTCGTGCCGGGACGTCAGGTCGGCGAGGGCGGCGCGCAGCGCGCCGTGGTCGAGCGCGCCGGTCAGGCGCAGCGCTGTCGGCATGTTGTAGGCGCCGCCGGCCGGGTCGAGCTGGTTGAGCACCCACAGGCGGCGCTGCCCGTAGGAGAGGGGGACGCGCGCGGGACGTTCCCGCGCGACCAGCGGTGCCCTGGCGCCCGCGGCGGCGTCGATCCGGACGAGCAGCCCCGCCGCCGTGGGCGCGTCGAACAGGGCGCCCACCGGAAGTTCCGCCCCGAACACCGAACGGACCTTGCTGACGAGCCGGGTGGCCAGCAGCGAGTGCCCGCCGAGGGCGAAGAAGTCGTCGTCCAGGCCGACGGCGGGCAGTCCGAGCAGGTCCGCGAAGAGGGTGCAGAGCATCCGCTCCCGCTCGGTCCGCGGCGGGCGGGAGTCGGGGGCCCGGGCGAACTCCGGGGCGGGCAGGGCCTGATGGTCCAGTTTGTCGTTGGCCGTCAGGGGCAGTGCCGCGAGTTCGACGTACGCGGCGGGGTGCATGTGGGCCGGCAGGAGCCGCGCGGCGTGCGCGCGCAGGTCGTCCGGTGTGAGGCCGGCGTCCGGGCGGGGCACGACGTACGCGACCAGCCGCTCGCCGCCGGGGCCGGCCGCGGTGTGCGTGGTGACCACGGCCTGTGCGACGCCGGGGTGTTCGGCCAGCGCGTTCTCGATCTCGCCGAGTTCGATGCGGAAGCCGCGGAGCTTGACCTGCCCGTCGTCGCGGCCCAGGAACTCCAGGTGTCCGGCGTCGTTCCAGCGTGCCCGGTCACCGGTGCGGTACATGCGCGCGCCGGCGCCGCCCCAGGGGTCCGGCGGGAACCGGTCGGCGGTCATCCCGGGCCGGCCGAGGTAGCCGCGGGCCACCCCGGCGCCGGCGAGGCACAGTTCGCCCGGTACGCCGACCGGGGCGGGGTGCAGACGCGCGTCGAGCACGTAGGCCCGTACGTTGTCCACGGGTGCGCCGATCACCGGGTGCGCGGAGTCGGCGAAGGGGCCGACGGTGGCGAGGACGGTGGCCTCGGTGGGCCCGTAGACGTTGTAGGCGCGCAGGCCCGGCGTGGTGCGCAGCCGTTGCCACATCCACTCGCTGACCCGCTCCCCGCCGAACGAGAACACCGCGGGCCGGTGGCCGGCGTCGTCCAGCACGCCGGCGCCGATCAGCTGCTCGGCGAAGGAGGGGGTGCAGGTCAGGGCGTCGATGCGCCGGTCGGTCATCAGCCGGGCCGTGGCCGCGGGGTCGCGGCGGGTCTCGTCGTCCAGCAGGTGCAGGGGGTGGCCGGCGACCAGCCACAGCAGGCCGTCCCACGAACCGTCGAAGGAGAGCGCGAGCACGTGCGCGGACCGCAGCGGGCGGCCGAGCGCCTCCTCGGCCGGGTCGAAGACGTGGCGGCGCTGGCTGTCCAGGAGGTTGACCAGGTTCCGGTGCTCGACGATCACGCCCTTGGGCCTGCCGCTGGAGCCCGAGGTGTACAGGACGTAGGCGGGGTGGGCCGGGTCGAGCGGGGCGGTGCGGTCGGCGTCGGTGGGGTCGGTGGCGGGCCGGCCGGCGAGGTCACCGACGGTGTCCTCGTCGTCCAGGACGAGGCGTGCGCCGGCGTGGCCCTCGGGGAGCAGGTGGGCGTCGGCGGTGGTGGTGAGGACGAGCACCGGGTCGGTGTCGGCCAGCATGAAGGCGGTCCGCTCGGCGGGGTGGTCGGGGTCCACCGGCATGTAGGCGCCGCCGGACTTGAGCACGGCGAGGATGCTCACCAGCTGGTGGTCGCCGCGCCGCATGGCGAGGGCGACGCGGCGGTCGGGTCCGGCGCCGCGGGCGATGAGGAGGTGGGCGAGGCGGTTGGCGCGGGCGTCGAGCGCGGCGAAGGACAGGTCCAGGTCGCCGAAGCGCAGGGCGGGTCCGTCGCCCCGCTCGGCGACCGTCTCCCGGAAGGCGTCGCAGACGGTGCGGGCCCGGGTCGGCCGGGCGGTCGCGTTCCAGCCCGCCACGACCTGCTCGCGTTCGGCGGGCGCCATGACGTCCAGCTCGCTGAGCGGCGTGTCGGGCCGGGCGACGGCGGACCGCAGGACGTGCTGGTAGTGGTCGAGGAACCGGGTCATGCGGGAGCGGTCGAAGAGTTCGGCGGAGTACTCCATGCCCAGGTGCAGGCCGCCGCCGGGCGGTTCGGAGAAGCCGAGTGCCATGTCGAAGCGGGAGGTGCCCAGCTCGACGGGGAGTTCCTCGACGAGCACGTCGCCGAGCCGGGCTCCGCTGCGGTCGGTGTCCGCCTGGAAGAGGGCGAACTGGAAGAGCGGGTTGCGCGTCGGGTCCCGGCGGACGTCCAGGTTCTCGACGAGCTGGTCGAAGGGCAGGGCCTGGTGCGAGTGCGCGCCGAGGACCACGTCGTCGGCGCGGGCCAGCAGGGTCCGGAAGGAGGGGTCGCCGGAGGTGTCGGTGCGCAGCACCACCGTGTTGGCGAAGTAGCCGATCAGCGGTTCGATCTCGGGCCGGCCGCGTCCGGTGAAGACCGACCCGAGGGCGATGTCGTGCTGTCCGGTGTAGCGGGACAGCAGGGCGGCGAGGCCCGCCACCATCACCGGCAGCAGCCGCACCCCGCTGCGCTCGGCGAGTCGGGCCAGGCCCCGCCGCAGTTCCTCCGGGTAGCGGGCGGTGAGGTGCCCGCCGGTCCAGGTGCGGTCCGCCGGGCGTGGCCGGTCGGCCGGGAAGTCGAGGACGGCCAGCCCGGCGAGGGTGGTCCGCCAGTAGTCGAGGTCGGCGTCCGCGGCCTCGCCGGCGAGGCGTTCGCGCTGCCACACGGCGTAGTCGGCGCACTGCACCGGCAGTGGTGCGAGTCCCGGTTCGCGTCCGGCCCGGACCGCCTCGTAACACTCGGCGAGTTCGCTCATCAGCAGGGGCACCGACCAGGAGTCGAGCACGATGTGGTGCATCGAGAGGACGAACACGTGCTCGTCGTCGGTGAAGCGGGCCAGCAGGCCGCGCACGAGGGGGCCCCGGGCGAGGTCGAAGGGGCGGGCGCCGGCGTCGGCGGCCACCCGCAGGGCGCGGGTACGGCGCTCGTCCTCGGGGCAGGGCCCCAGTTCGGCGTACTCCAGGGCCAGCGGCCCGGGCGGGTCGATCACCTGCCGCGGGCCGTCCTCGGTCCCCACGTACCGGGTGCGCAGCACCTCGTGGCGTGCCGCCACCCTGTCGAGGGCGTCCGCCAGGGCCCGGCGGTCGAGCGGTCCGCGCAGGCGCATGGCGAGGGGTGTGTTGTAGAGCGGCAGGCCCGGCGCGAGCTGGTCGAGGAACCACATGCGCGACTGGGCGTACGACAGGGGCAGCGGGCGGTCCCGGCCGGCGGGCGGGATCGTGTCCTCGGCACGCCGCCGGACCCGCTCGGTGCGCATGGTCTCGAGCAGGCGCTCCCGTTGTGCGGGACTGAGCCGGGCAAGCCTGTCCCGAAGGTCCTCGCGCATGAAGCTCCTTCCCACCACGGCCGACAGTGCGCCGTCCTCAGGGTGCGGAGCGCGCCGGGGCACCCGGCAGTCGGGCAAATGACGGACAGCCGGGGGCCCGGCCGCCGGAGGCAGGATGACCGGGACACCTGGGAGGGACCTTGTCTCCGTTCACGCGCCTCGCGCCCGCCCGGCTCGGCATGCTGCTGACGGTACTCGGGTCCGTCGTCGTCGCGGCGCTGGCCCTGCTGCCGTTGCGCGGTCCGGACCCGGCCGGTGCCGACGCGCCGGCCGACCGGTTCTCCGCGGGGCGCGCCCAGCCGCACGTCGACCGGGTGGCGGCCGAGCCGCGGCCGATGGGCTCGGCCGCGAACGCCGAGGTCCGGGAGTACCTGGCCGAGCGGTTGCGGGCGCTCGGCCTGCGCACCGAGGTGGAACGGGCGACCGCGGCGGACAGCTTTCCGGACCACGCCTCCGTCGTCGGCCGGGCCGTGAACGTCCGCGCCACGCTCCCGGGCACCGGGGGCGAGGGGCGGGTCCTGATCGTCGCGCACTACGACTCGGTCTTCACCGGGCCGGGCGCGACCGACGACGGCATGGGCGTGGCGGCGCTGCTGGAGACGGCCCGCGCGCTGACCTCCTCCCCCGCGCCCCGCAACACCGTGGAGTTCCTCCTCACCGACGGCGAGGAGCCCGGGTCCCTCGGCGCCAAGGCCTTCACAGACTCCGCGGCAGCGGGCGATCCGCGCCGCACGGTGATCCTGAACCTGGAGGCGCGCGGCACCACGGGGCCGGTGGTGATGTTCGAGACCGGTGACGACAACGCGGCGTTCGTGCGGTCGCTCCGGGACGACACGCCGTTCGTCACCTCGGTGTCCGACGAGATCTACCAACTGCTGCCCAATGACACCGACTTGACGGTCTTCGAGAAGGCCGGTTTCACGGGGATGAACTTCGCGGTGGTCGGCGGCAGCGCCCGCTACGACACCGAGCTGGACGACCTGTCGGCGCAGCGCCGCGAGACGCTCCAGGACATGGGGTCCACGGTGCTGGCGGCGGCCCGGGACCTGGCCGGCCGGGACATCTCCCCGTCCGGCGCCGGTTCCAGCACGTATTTCACGGTGTTCGGGCTGCTGGTGAGCTACCCGCAGTGGCTGGGCACGGTCCTCGCCGCGCTCGCCGTGGTGACCGTCGCGGTGGTGCTCGTACGGGCCCGGCGGCGCCGGGTGCTGCGGCCGCGCGGGCTCGCCCTGGCCGCCGGGACGCTGCCCCTGCCGCTGGCCGGCGCCGCCCTCGCCGGTTTTCTGGGCTGGACGGCGCTGGTGGCGTTCCGGCCGCACTACGCGGCGTTCACGTTCGGTGATCCGTACCGCCCTGGGCCCTCGGTCGCCGGTCTGGTGGTGCTGACCGTCGCCGCGTGCCTGTGCTGGCTGCTGTGGACGCGCCGGCGCACCGACGCCTTCGCGGTGAGCGCCGCGGTGCTGTGCTGGTTCGCGGCCCTGGCCCTGCTGACGGCCGTCGTGCTGCCCGGCGCCTCGTACCTGTTCCTCTGGCCGGCTCTCGCCGGTGCGGCGGGGCTCGCCATCGCGACCGGGGTGGGTGAGGAGTCGTTCTGGCGGCTGCCGTCGCTCGCTGCCGCGGCGGTCCCGGCGCTGGTGCTGTTCGTGCCGCTCACGGCGGTCCTCTTCCCCACCGTCGGCCTCGCCTTCGGTTCCGCCGCCCTCGTGGTGGTGGCGCTGCTGCTCCTGCCGCTGCTGCCCGCTCTGGCGCCGCTCCCCCGGCGCCGGGCGGTGCCGGTGACGGTGACCGCGCTGGCGCTGGCGGGCGCGGCCCTGGTGGGTGCCGGCGGCGCGCGGGACGGTGTGGACCGCGACCACCCGGCCCAGGTGGGGCTCTTCTACGTCCAGGACGCGGACGCGGGGACCGCCACCTGGTACAGCGCCGCCGACTCCGGCATGCCCTGGGTGGACCGTCACACGCGGGGCGCGAGGTCCTCCGCCGAGCGGGAGGTCCCGGCACTGATCAGTCCCGGCGGCTACCGCCGGGGGCCGGCCGAGGGAGGCCGTGCGCCCGTGCCCGAGGCCGAGGTGACCGGGCGGCGCGGCCTGGGCGGCGGGGTGCGCGAGGTGCGGCTGCGGCTCACCTCGGACACGGCGGCGACCGCGCTGTCGCTGTACGCCGACACCCGCCGGACGCGGCTGCTGGACGTCACGGTGGAGGGCAGGCGCCTGCCGGGCGGGCAGAACCGGCCGACCTCGGCCCCGTGGAAGTGGGGCTGCCACCTGGTGGCGCCGGCGGGCGGCTACGACGTGGTGCTGCGGCTGCGCGGTGACGCGCCGATGCCCGTGCGCCTGCTGGCCTACGCCGCCGACGTGCCGTCCGCGGCGCTGGCCTCGCCCCGCCCCGACACGATCGTCTGGACGGCCTCCGGGTTCGGCCAGAGCATCGGTATCCGCACCGTCGACCTCTGAGGGAGCCGTCGTGAACGACCGCCAGGACACCTCCCGCGTCATCGCCCTGTGGAGCGCCCCCCGGGCACGGTCCACCGCGTTCTTCCGTTCCGTCCTGGAGCGCGGCGACCTGACCGCGCTGCACGAACCGTTCTGCAACATCGCCGACTTCGGTGAGACCACCGTCGACGGGAGAACCGTACGCACCGGGCGCGAGCTCATCGACGCGGTGCGCGCCCTGTCCGCACGGCGGCCGGTGTTCTTCAAGGACACCACCGACCATCGCTGCCCCGAGGTCCTCGCGGACGACCGCTTCCTCGGCGAGGCCCGGCACACCTTCCTGATCCGGCATCCCGACGAGATCGTCGCGTCGTACTACGCGCTGCGGCCGGAGATGACAGCCGAGGACATCGGGCTGGAGCAGATGTACGAGCTGTACGAGGCGGTCGCCGCCACCGGGCAGCGTCCCGTGGTCCTCGACTCCGAGGACCTGGTGCGCAGGCCGGCCGAGACGATGGCCGCCTACTGCGAGGCGGTGGGCCTGCCGCCCCGGCCCGAGGCGCTGAACTGGGAACCCGGCAACCGGGAGGAGTGGCGGCGCACCGACCGCTGGCACACCGGCGTCAGCAACAGCTCGGGGTTCCGCGCCCGGCCGACCGAGTACGCGGTCACGGTCCGCACCAGCGCCGCGCTCGCGGCCTTCAGCGCCCGGCACGAGCCGTTCTACCGGGCGCTGTTCGACAGGCGGCTGACCGTGGCGTGAGGGGGCGTCAGCTCGGGTCGGCCACGAGGGAGCGCAGCCGGGCCCGGTCGACCTTGCCGTTCGCGGTCAGCGGCACGGCGTCCAGCACGACGATCCGGGCGGGGATCAGGTAGGAGGGCAGCAGCGGGCGCAGGTGGCCCCGGACCTCCTCGATGCCGGGCGCCGTGCCTGCCCCCTCGACGGGCACCAGGAAGGCGACGAGCGTCCGGTCGCCGCCGTCACCGGCCAGGTCGACGACGGCGGCGGCGACGCGCGGGTGGCTCTCCAGCGCGGCCTCGACCTCGCCGGGTTCGACCCGGTGGCCGTTCACCTTGAGTTGTGTGTCGATCCGGTCGAGGAATTCCAGGTTGCCGTCCGGCCGCCGCCGCACCAGGTCGCCCGTGCGGTAGAGCCGGGCGCCCGGCGGGCCGTAGGGGTCGGGCACGAACCGCTCCGCGGTGAGCGCGGGGCGTCCGTGGTAGCCGCGGGCCACCCCGACGCCGCCCATGTGCAGTTCGCCCGGCACCCCCGCGGGAACCTCCCGGCCGGCGTCGTCCACCACGTACGCCCGGAGGTTGGCGATGGGCGCGCCGATCGGCGGCCTGGTCTCGCGCAGGCCGGGCGGGCACAGGTAGTCGGTCGACGTGACGGTGACCTCGGTGGGCCCGTAGGTGTTGCGGACCTGCCGGTGCGGCGCCTGGAAGCGGTCGGCCAGTTCGCCGGGGAGCGCCTCCCCGCCGATGTGGGCCATGCGCAGGCCGGGGAACTCGGCGGGGTCGAGGAGGCGGGCCACGGCGGGCGGGATGTCCATCACGGTGACCCGCTCGTCACGGATCAGCGCGGTCAGCGCCCGCGGGTCGAGCAGCGTCAGCCGGGACCCCTGGACCAGGGTGATCCCGTTGCACAGCGCGGCGAAGAAGTCGAAGACGCTGACGTCGAAGCAGGGGTTGGCGAACTGCAGGACGCGGTCCGGCGGCTCGAGGCGGTAGGCGTGCCGGCAGTACTCGGTCATGTTGACGACCGAGCGGTGCTCGACGAGCGTGCCCTTGGGGGCGCCGGTCGAACCGGAGGTGTACAGCAGGTAGGCCAGGTTGTCCGGGGAGACCGGGTAGCCGGGGGACTCCCCGGGCTGGGCCGCCACCGCGGCTGCCACGGCGGGGTCGTCGAGACAGACCGGCAGCACGTCCTCGGGCAGCCGGCCGGCCGCCTCGCTCGTGGTCACGACGACCTCGCACCCGGCGTCCCCGGTCAGGTAGGCGAGGCGGCCCGCCGGATGCCGCGGGTCGAGCGGGAGGTAGGCGGCACCCGCCTTGAGGATGCCCAGGAGGGTCACCGGGAGTTCGAGGCCGCGGTCCAGCAGGACGCCCACGACCGTCTCCCGGCCGATGCCGAGGCGGTGCAGGTGCCGGGCGAGGCGGTTGGCGCGCCGGTCCAGTTCCCGGTAGCCGAGTTCCCGGCCCTCGAAGCGGCAGGCCGCGGCGCCGGGCCGGAGGCCGGCCCACCGCTCGAAGACCTGGTGCAGGCAGAGCCCGGCCGTGTCCTCGTCGGCGTGGATGACGTGGTCCACCGTCTCGTCCCCCTGTGCTGTCGACACTGCCGGCCTCTCGACCCTGTCAGAACCGGGCGACTCCACGTCGTAGGGATTCCTCCTGACTGTGTCCGTCCCGACGGGTCGCACATTCTCGGTACGAACGCCGTTGCCCGAGGGAGCAGCACGACCCGTGGCCAAGGAGGAAAGCGTGGGCGGGACCCGTACACAGGACTTCGAGGCCGCACTGAGCCTGCGGGAGGGCATGCCCTGCCTGCGACTCGGCCCGGAGGAGGCCGAGGAGCTGCGCGCGCTCGCCACGGACTTCGTCAAGGAGTTCGGCGCCGTCCGCGCCGCCGACCTGGAGCAGTTGCTGGCCGAGATCGCCGTGCACGCCCACCGCGCGCCTCAGCGGCTGCGCAACGTGCTGAACGGCTTCCGGCTGACCGGCCGTCCCAACGGCGGCCTGGTGCTGTCCGGTCTGCCGGTGGACGAGCCGGCCGTCGGCGCCACGCCGCGCGACTACACCGACGAGCCGGCCGGCGACGAGGTGACCACGGCGACGGCCCTGCTGCTGATGATCGGTTCCCTGCTCGGGGACCCGTTCTCCTACCTCTCGCAGCAGCGCGGCAAGCTGGTGCTCGACGTGTTCCCCATCGAGGGGCACGAGGGCGAACAGCTCGGGTCCAGCTCCACCACCCTGCTCGAGTGGCACAACGAGGACGCCTTCCACCCGCACCGGGCGGACTGGATCATGCTGCTGTGCCTGCGCAACCCGGACGCCGTGCCGACCATGTTCGCCTCGGCCCGGGACCTGGAGCTGGACGAGGAGCACCGCAAGGTCCTGTTCGAGGACCGGTTCGTGATCCTGCCCGACGAGTCGCACACCGCCCAGTTCAACGCCGCGACCACCGGGATCGAGAGCGACGACGGATCGGCGGCCGCCTTCGAACGCATCCGCCGGATGAACCACGAGCCGGAGCGGATCTCGATCCTGGGCGGCGACCCGGAGATGCCCTACGTGCGCATCGACCCGGCGTTCATGCGGCGCGACCTGGGCGACACCCTCGCCGAACGAGCCCTGCAGGGCGTCATCGACGCCTTCGAGGCCCGGATGCGGGACGTCGCGCTGGCCACCGGTGAGCTGCTGATCATCGACAACAAGCGGGCGGTGCACGGGCGGCGCTCGTTCCGGGCCCGCTACGACGGCACGGACCGCTGGCTGCGGCGCATCAACGTGACCGCTGACCTCCGCGGTTCGGCGGGCCGCCGGTTCGGCACCCATGGGCGCGCCCTGGTCTGACCACCGTCCGCCCACGTCCCCGGGAGTCCCCTTTGAGGTCCCGCCACCGCCCCGTCACGGCCGACATCGGTCCCGCCTCCCCGCCGGTGCGGGCGTCATGACGCAGACCGCGCCGGCGCGGGGCGGTCTCGTGAAGCAGCGGGACTTCCGCCTGTTCTGGACCGGCGACGTGGTGTCCCAGCTGGGCTCCGAGATGACGCTGTTCGCCCTCCCCCTGGTGATGGTGAGCACGCTGGACGCCTCCGCCACCCAGATCGGGCTGCTGGAGGCGCTGTACACCCTGCCCTTCTTCCTCCTGCCGCTGTTCGTCGGCGTGTGGCAGGAGCGCCGGGCGCGCCGGCCGGTGATGATCGCCACTGACCTCACCCGGTGCGTGCTCGTCGTGACCGTCCCGGTGGCCGCCGTCCTCGACGTGCTGTCCCTGACGCACGTCTACGTGGTCGCCGTGCTGGTCGGCGGACTCAGCGTGGTCTACGACATCGCCGCCCGCTCCTACCTGCCGCGCCTTGTGGCGCCCGAGCATCTGGGCTCGGCCAACAGCAAACTGACCGCGGACCAGGCGGTGAGCGCGACGATGGGCCCGGGTGGCGGCGGCTGGCTGGCCGGGGCCTTCGGGCCGGCCAGCGTGCTGTTCCTCGACGCCGTGAGCTATCTGGTCTCCGCGGTCGCGCTGATGACCGTCCGCCACCGGGAGAAGACCGAACCGCCGCCCGCCGAACGGGATCTGCGCCGCGAACTCACCGACGGACTGCGGTCGGTGTTCGGCAACCCCCCGGTGCGCGCCATCGCCGTCCACGCGGCCGTCTACAACGCCGGCGGATCGCTGGTCAACGTGGCCTTCCTGGTGTACTTCGTGCGCGATCTGGACATGGGTACGTTCGCCTACGGGCTGGTCACGGTGATCGGCGGCGTCGGGGCGATCTGCGGCGCCGTCGGCGCGCCCTACCTGTTCGAGCGCATCGGGTACGGGCCCGGGCTGCTGGTCTCCCTGGGCTTCTCCACCAACGCCTACTTCCTGCTGCCGCTGTACTCGTCCTCGGACACGGCCGTCTTCTGGTCGGCCGCCGTCGGGCTCTTCCTCGGCTACGCGGGCTCGGCCGCGGGCAGCGTCATCGCCGTGACGGTGCGCCAGAAGGTCACCCCGCCCGAGATGCACGCGCGGATGAACGCCACCTACCGGCTGATGAACTTCGGCACGATCCCGATCGGCGCGGCCCTCGCCGGGGTCCTGGTGGACGGCGCCGGGGCCCGTACGACGCTGTGGCTCGCGCCGGTCGTCCTGCTGGCGTCGGTGATCCCGGTCGCCAACCGCACCGTCTGGCGGCTGCGGCGGCTGTGAGGCCGCCGCGGCCGCGGGGTCAGACGGTGGCCGCCAGCTCCCTGATGGTGTGCTCCCCGAGCACCTTCTCCACGGGCAGCTCGACGCCGAGCTCCCGGGCCCGCATCACCACGCGTACCGCTCTGAGCGAGTTGCCGCCGGCCGCGTAGAACTCGTCGTCGACGCCGACGGTCTCCAGGCCGAGGATCTCGGCCCACAGCCGGCTCAGCAGCACCTCGGTGCGGGTGCTGGGCCGGCTTCCCGCCGCGCCGCGCACCGGCTCGTGAACCTCGTCCGGCTCCTCGGCCCCGCTTGCCGCGGGGGCCCGGCCGGTGAGCGGGCAGGGCAGCGCGGACAGCGCCGCGCCGGGGTTCGCCGCCGCGCCGCGCAGCACGGCGGTGACGGAACGGGCCAGCAGGTCCGCGGTCTCCTGCTCGAACAGGTCCGCCCGCAGCACGACGGATCCGGTGAGCGCGTCGTCCGTCCCCTCCAGGTCGACGGTGATCTCGAAGTGGGCGCGTTCCTGGAGCAGCGGAACCGGTTCGATCCGCAGCCCGGCCGCCTCCATGGCCCGGGGCAGCCACGTGTTGTTCACGGCCAGCATGGTCTGCGCGAGCGGGGTACGGCCCGGGCGCCGCTGCGGCTTGAGGGTCTCCACCAGCAGCTCGAAGGGGACCTCCGCGTGCCGGTAGGCGCCCAGGCAGCGTTCCCGCACCTGGCCGAGCAGGCCGAGGAAGTCCGGGTCGCCCGACAGGTCCAGGCGGACGGGGAGGGTGTTGACGAAGAAGCCGACCAGCGGCTCCAGTTCGCTCTGGGTGCGGCCGGCGAAGGGCAGTCCGACGACCACGTCGCTCTGCCCGGTCCAGCGGGCGAGGACGGTGGCGTAGGCGGCGAGGAGCACCATGAAGGGGGTGACGTCACCGTCCGTGGCGACGGCCCGGAGCTGGCGGATCATGAGGGCGGGCGGCGCGAGGGGCGCGTGGACGGTCCCGTGGTCCGGCTCGGGTCCCGGACTGCGGTCGACGGGCAGCCGCAGCGGCGTGCAGTCCGCCAGCTGCTCCTTCCAGTAGTCCGTCTGGTCCGCGAGTTCCCCCTCGTCCCAGCGCTGCTTCTGCCAGGCCGCGAAGTCGGCGTACTGCACTTCCAATTCGGGCAGCACGTCGAGCCCTTCCCCGCGGGCGGCGCGGGGGTAGAGCGTCGTCAGTTCACGCAGCAGGACGCCCAGCGACCAGCCGTCGGCGACCGCGTGGTGCACCACCAGGGCGAACAGGTGCTCCTCAGGCGCCACCCGCAGCAGCCGGCAGCGCAGCAGCGGACCCCGGGCCAGGTCGAAGAGGGCCTCGGCGAGGCGCCGGGCCTCGGCGAGCGCGGCGTCGGGACCGCCGTCCACGTCCTCGGCGATGAGCCGCACCGTCTCCGGTGCGCGGACCACCTGGACGACCTCCGCGCCCTCCAGTTCCAGCACCGTGCGCAGCACCTCGTGCCGGCGCAGTACCTCGGTCATCGCGGCGGCCAGGGCGTCCGGGTCGAGCCGTCCGCGCAGGCGCAGGCCCACGGCCTCGTTGTAGAGCGGTGTGTCCGGCTGGATCTGCTCCAGCAGCCACAGCCGTTGCTGGCCGTAGGAGGCGGGCAGGACGAAAAGGTCTTCGGTCATCTTGGCTCCCGCGGGGTGAGGGTGGCCTGGGCGGCCGGCGCCGGCTACCGGTGGTCGCGCAGCAGCGCGGTCATGCACTGGGTGCCGAACTCCAGCGCCTCGACGGGGATCCGTTCGTCGGCGCGGTGCAGCAGCGTGCGGTACGGGCTGCCCGCCGGCACCTTCAGGGGCAGCCAGCCGTAGCAGCGGATGCCGAGCTGGGCGAAGAACCCGGCGTCGGTCGAGGCCGGTGACATCATGGGCAGCGGCGCGGCGTCCGGGTCGGCCTTGCGGGTGATGTCGGCCAGCGTCTCGTAGAAGCCGCCGAACTCGGGCTCCGCGATGCGGCTCTGGTCCACCGGGAACCCTTCCACCAGCAGTTCCAGCGGCACGTCGGGGCCGATCAGGGCGCGCAGTTCGCCGAGGAACTCCTCCCTGGAGTGGTCGCCGGGCAGGATGCGGCCGTCCAGGTCGACGGTGACCTCGCCGGGCACCACGTTGATCTTGTCGCCGGCCCGCACGACCGTCGGGCTCACGGTGTTGCGCAGCAGCGAGTCGATCTGCAGCGACTGGTCCTCGGGGAGCCCGGCCGGGGGCGCGTCGTTCGCGTCGTCCCGGACCGCGAGCAGCCGTCCGGCGAGCGGCTCGGGCAGGTGTCCGGCCAGTTCGGTCAGCATGCGCTCGGCGGCGGGCTCGCGGTGCCGCGGCAGCCGTACGCCGCTCAGCGCGGTCAGCAGGTGTCCGAGGCGGCCCATCGCGGTGTGCGCCGGTGCCTGCCGGGAGGCGTGGCCGCCGGGCCCGGTGAGCGTGGCCCGCAACCAGCAGGCGCGTTTCTCGGCGACGACGATGGGGTGGAAGCGCCGGCCGCCGAGTTCGATGCCCGCGCCGCCCTCCTCCCCCACCGCGTAGCGGATGCCGGTGAACAGCTCCGGGTGCTCCCGGGTCAGCCAGCGGGCCCCGGCGATGCTGCCGTGCTCCTCGTCGGCGACCACCGCGAGGACGACGTCCCCGGCCGGCCGCTGCCCCGCCTCGTGCAGGCGGGCCAGCGACGACAGCATCATCGCGATGCCGCCCTTCATGTCGACGGAGCCGCGGCCCCACACCTCGCCGTCGACCAGCCGGGCCTCGAAGGGCGGGTGGCGCCAGTCCTGTCCGGTGACCGGCACCACGTCGCTGTGGCCGTGCAGCAGCAGCGGCGGTGCCACCCCGCGCCCGGGGAACCGGACGATCAGGTTCGCGCGGTCGGCGCTCGGGCCGAGGACGGTGACGTCCAGGTCGTCGCGGTGGGCGAGCCGTTCGGTCAGGTACCGGACGCAGGCCACCTCGTTGCCGGGCGGGTTGGTGGTGTCGATGCGGATGAGGTCCCGCAGCAGCGGCACCGGGTTCGCGAGGGAGTCCATGGGTCACTCCGGGTTCGGGGCGTACGCCGCGGCGAGCAGCCGGGCCGCTTCCAGGCGCAGCCGGGTGGGGCTGCCGAGCCGTACGGAGTCGACGGCGGCACATCGGTAGAACACGGACACGTCCTGTTCCTCGGTGAGTCCGGCGGCGCCGTGCAGGTGCACCGCCTCCGCCGTGGTCTCGCGGGCCAGGTCGGCGGCGAGGAACAGCGCCTGGGCCGCGGTCTGGCGGATCTCCGCGCCGGCGTCCGCCTCGGCGGCCACCGCGCGCACCAGGCTGTCGACGGCCGTGGCGCGGGCGGCCAGTGCCGCGAGCCGGAAGGCGGGGGCCTGCTGCTTGGCCAGCGGCCGGTCGAAGGCGGAGCGCGTCCGCAGCCGCTCGACGGTGAGTTCGAGCGCGCCCCTGGTCAGGCCCGTCAGGTGGGCGGCCTGCTGGAGCCGTCCGCGGGCCAGGGCGGCCTCGTAGGGCGGCCCCGGCGGGAGCAGTCCGCCGGGGACGGCCGCCGCGCCGTCGAGGTCGACGCGGTAGAGGTCGCCGCGGCCGATGTCGTCCTGGCGGTGGTGGCGTACGCCGGGCGCGCCGGACGCCACGAGCGCGTGTCCCCCCTCACCGACGACCAGCAGGTGGTCCACGTCGGCGGCGAAGGCGACGAGGCGCCGGACGCCCGTGACCAGGCCGCGTGCCGGGTCGACCGCCAGGGGCACGGGCGTGCCGGGTTCGTCGGCCGCCCGCTCCCGCACGGCGAGGGCGCAGGTGAGGGCGCCGGACGCGATCGACGTGAGGAGGGCGTCGTGACGGCCGTCGGCGGCCAGCACATCGGCCGTGATCATGGTGTCCAGGTACGGGCTGCCGTAGAGCGCGAGGCCCATGAGCGCGGCCGTGCTCACCCGGCGTGCCATGGCGTCCGGCGGTCCGCCGAGCCGGGGCGGCAACGCGGGCAGCAGGCCGTCCAGTTCGGCGAGGGTGGACCACACGCCGCGGCGGACCTCGGTGTCCTCCTCGTCCGGCGGCACGGGGCCCGCGCCCTTGGCACGGGCGCCGAGGCGGCGCAGTACCGGGTTGAGTTCCTCGTTGAAGAGTTCGGCGACGTTCACAGCAGACCCAGTCCGTTGGTCGCGATGAGGTAGAGCATGATCTCGGAGGTGCCGGACGCCAGCCGGTGCGCGGGTCCGAGGCGGTAGTTGGCCTCCAGCAGGCCCGCGTCGGGTGCCTCGCCGTCCCAGGCGGACAGCACACCGCCGGCGCCCTCGATCTCCATGCCGACGTCCAGTACGGGGCGGATCTGCTCGCTCGCGTACCACTTCGACATGGCCGAGGTGACCGGGTCGGGGCGGTCGGCGGCGAGGTTGCGGACGGTGTCCCAGGCGAGGCAGCGGGCGGCCCGCAGTCTGGCGTCGAGTTCGACCAGGCGCAGGCAGTAGGCGGGGTCGGTGAGCCGGCCGGTCTCGGCGGCCCGGCGGACGACGAGGTCGAGGAGGCGCCGTGCCTTGCCGTGGAAGTCGATGCCCGTGCGTTCGAGCTGGAGGAGTTCGTCGAGCTGCCACCAGCCCTCGTCGACGGTGCCGACGACGTCGGCGGCGGTGAGCCGCACCCCGTCGATCACCACCAGGTTGAACCGGTCGTTCTGGATGCTGGGCACCGGTTCGATGTGCACCCCGGGCGACTTCACGGGGAGCAGGAAGAGGGTGATGCCGTGCATGCCGACCGCGCCCTCGCTGGTGCGGGCGGCGACGAGGGAGAAGTCGGCGAACTGGGTCTTCATGTTGAAGACCTTGGTGCCGTACAGCCGCCAGCCGTCTCCGTCCGGCTCGGCCCGGGTGCGCAGGGCCGCCAGGTCGGAGCCCGCCTCGGGCTCGGTGAACAGCACGGAGGCGGTCCGTTCGCCCCGGGCGAGGGCGGGCAGGTGGCGGCGCCGCTGCTCCTCGCTGCCCGCCTTGAGCAGGAACATGCCGACGATGTCGATGCTCAGGACGTGGACGTCGTCGGGCACACCGGCGAGCGTCATCTCCTCGGTGACCACGGCCGCCTCGGTGACGCCGAGTCCGAGACCGCCGTAGGCGACGGGCCAGTTCGGGGCGAGCCAGCCGCGTTCGCCGAGCATGCGGTAGAGGTCCAGCCGGGCGGGCTCCTCGTCGGGGCGGTGGCTCGCGACGGCGGCGAGGGTGCGCCGGGCCTCGGGGCCGCGCAGGAAACGGCGCACCTCCTCGCGGAAGGTGTCCCGGTCCAGGGCGGCGGACAGCGCGGTGCTCGTCACGGAGTCTCCTCCAACTGGGCGAGTACGGCGGACAGTTCGTCGTCGGACGCGTCGTCCAGTTCGCTGGACTCGACCAGTTCGGCGAGGTCGGCGAGGGTGGAGCGGACGAACAGCTCCCGCAGCTCGATCTCGACGCCGAACGCCGCACGGATCCGGGAGGCGAGCTGGGTCACCTTGAGCGAGTTGCCGCCGACCGCGAAGAAGCTGTCGTGCACGTCGAACTCCAGCTTCTCCCCCAGCAGTTCGCGCCAGATGTCGGCGAGCATCCGCTCGGTCCGGTTGCGGGGCGGCACCGCCGTGCGCACGGCGGACGTGCCGGGCTCGGGCAGACGCCTGCGGTCCAGCTTCCCGCTGCTCGCGCGGGGCAGTTCCGCCAGCTCCACGAAGACGGCGGGGACCAGGTGGGAGGGCAGCCGGCCGGACAGGTGGCGACGCAGTTCCTCGGTCGTGATCTGCGCTCCGGCGGTGGCCGTCACGTAACACACCAGCCGGGCGTCGGCGCCGCTGCCCGACACGGTCACCACGGCCTCGTCGACGCAGGCGTGGCTCTGCACGGCGTGCTCCACCTCGCCCGGTTCGACGCGCAGGCCCCGGATCTTGATCTGGTCGTCGGCGCGTCCGAGGAAGACGAGGTTGCCGTCGGCGCGCCGGGTCACGAGGTCCCCGGTGCGGTACAGCCTGCTCCCGGGGGCGCCGAAGGGGTCGGGCACGAAGCGCTCGGCGGTCAGGGCGGGCTGGTGGGCGTAGCCGCGGGCGACGCCGGCGCCGCCGATGAGGAGTTCTCCGGGGATGCCGTCCGGCACCGGGTTGCCGTACCGGTCCAGGACGTGGGCCGTGTAGTTCGCCATCGGGGTGCCGATGGGCGGCATGGCGGTGTAGGTGCCGTCGGGGCAGAGGTAGTCGACGCAGGCCACGGTGGCCTCGGTGGGTCCGTACCCGTTGTGGAACGCGCGTCCGGGGGTGTTCCAGCGGTTGACGAGTTCGCCCGGGAACGCCTCGAGTCCCACGAACAGGGCGCGCAGGTCGGGGAAGGTGTCCGCGTCGAGCAGTCCGAGGACGGCGGGCGGCAGGTCGGTGACCGTGACCTTCTCCGTGCGCATCAGCTCGCCGAGCAGCGCCGGGTCCAGCAGGGTCGTGGTGGGCGCCTGCACGAGCCGGGCTCCGGAGCACAGACCGCTGAAGAAGTCGAACAGGCTGACGTCGTAGGCGGGATTGGCGAACTGCAGTACCCGGTCGCCGGGGCCCAGACCGAACATGTCGATGCTCGCCCTGGTGAAGTTCACGATGGCGCGGTGCTGGACCTGGACGCCCTTGGGCCTGCCGGTGGAGCCGGAGGTGAAGATCACGTAGGCCAGGTTGTCCGGGTGCGTCTCGACGCGCGGCCGCTCGGCGGGGAGTTCGGCCAGGGCGGGGTCGTCCACGCGGACGGCGGTGACGCCGGCCGGCAGGAGGGCGGCCCGTTCCGTGGTCGTGACGACGGTGGTGCAGCGCGCCTCGGTCAGGACGCTCTCCCAGCGGGCGGCCGGGTGGTCGGGGTCGAGCGGGAGGTAGGCGCCGCCGGCCTTCTGGACGCCGAGGAAGGCCGCGGGCAGCTCCGGGCCCCGTTCGAGCAGGACGGCGACGACCGTCTCGGGGCGGGTCCCGGCCGCGCGCAGCGCCCGGGCCAGCCGGTTGGCGTCGTGGTCGAGTGCGAGGTAGGTCCGGTGGCGGCCCTCGAAGGAGGTGGCGACGGCGTCGGGCCACCGGTCCACGACCGACTCGAACAGGTGGTGCAGGCAGCCGTCCGGTGCGGGAGCGGCGCCGGGGAGGGCGGCGGTCAGCCGTGCGCGCTCCGGCTCGGTGAGCATCGGCAGCCGGCTCAGCGTCAGGCCGGGATCGGCGGCCACCGCGGTGAGGATCCGTTCGTAGTGCCCGAAGAGCCGCTCCACGCGGTCGGCGTCGTAGAGGTCGGTGGAGTACTCCGCCCACAGGCGCAGACCCTCCGGGACCTCGGTGAGCTGGACGGCGAGGTCGAACCGCGCGGTCTCGCCCTCGACGGGGTGCGCGGCGATCTCGACGCCGGCGATGCCGGCGGACTCCACGCCCGCGTGCTGGAGCGTGAAGGACGTCTGGAACAGCGGGTTGCGGCTCGGGTCGCGCTCGGGGCGCAGCTCGTCGACGAGCAGGCCGAACGGCAGCTCCTGGTGGAAGTGGGCCCCGAGGACCGTGTCGTTGACCCGCGCGAGGAGGGCGCGGAAGGTCGGATCGCCGGCCGTGGAGCAGCGCAGCACCACCGTGTTGGCGAAGAAGCCCACCAGCGGCTCGATCTCCGGGCGCTCACGGCCCGAGAACACCGATCCGAGCACGATGTCGTCCTGGCCCGTGTACCGGTCGCACAGGGCCATGAAGGCGGACAGCACCACCGTGAGGAGGGTGACCCGCTCGGCGCGGGCGAGCCGGTTGAGGCCGGCGCCCAGCTCCGGGGGCAGCAGCCGGTCGACGGTGGCGCCGGCGCCGCTGGGCACGGGAGGGCGCGGCCGGTCCGTCGGCAGGTCGAGGGCGGGCAGGCCGGCGAGCCGGTCCTTCCAGTACACCAGGTGCTCGTCGAGCGTGGCCCCGGTCATCCGGCCGCGCTGCCAGACGGCGTAGTCCGCGTACTGCACGGGCAGTTCGGGCAGCGGCGCCGGGGTGCCGGAGCGCTCCGCCTCGTAGAGGGCGAACAGCTCGCCGACGACGACGGGCAGGGACCATCCGTCGCTGGCGATGTGGTGCAGGGCCAGGACGAGGACGTGGACGCGCTCCCCGGTGCGCACGAGGTGGGCGCGGAGCACCGGGCCCTTCTCCAGGTCGAACGGCTCCTGGACCAGGCCGAGCAGGAGATCCGTGACCTCCTGCTCGGTGGCGCCGACGAGGTTCGTCCGCCCGAACGGCACGGGGGTGCCGGGTGCCGCGATGTCCTGGTAGGGCACGCCGTCGCGCAGGGGGTAGCGGGTGCGCAGGATCTCGTGCCGGTCGGCCAGCGCGTTCAGAGCCCTGCCCAGGGCCCGGTCGTCGAGGTCGGCCCGGAGCGTGAGGACGATCGGGGCGTTGTAGACGGCCTTGCCGGGGTCCAGCCGGTCGAGGAACCAGAGCCGCTGCTGGGTGAAGGACAGGGGCAGTTCACGGTCGCGGGGCACCGGGACCACGCGCTCGCCGGTGCCCCGGACCCCCGCACGCTGGCGGGCGCGCAGGGCGAGCAGGTTCTTGCGGGTCTCCGCGAGGCTCCTGCCGCCGTTGTCGGCCGGATCGGGCATGTCACAGACTCCTGAGCGTAGCGATGGACCTGACCGTGGTGCCGGCTCCGCCGAGGGCGGCGCTCACCGGGGCGGCGACGCGGCCGTCGGCGATCACGACCGTGCCGGTCCCGGCGTCCAGCGCCTTGCGGGCGGCCTGCAGTTTGGCGGTCATCCCGCCGCCCACGGCCGCTTCGGTGACCGGATCGTCCGACAGGTCGATCGACCGGATCAGGGAACCCGCGTCCGCGGGGTCGCGCAGTACGCCCGGCGCGGACGTCAGCAGGACGAGCCGTACCGGCCGGGTGCGGGCCAGCGCGCCGGCGAGGGCCGCGGCGAGCCGGTCGGCGTCCACGTTGACCGGCCCGTCGGCGCCGAGGGCGGGCGGGGAGACGACCGGCAGGCAGCCCGCCTCCAGCAGGGTGAGCAGCAGCGCGGCATCGGTCTCGCGGATCCGGCCGCTGTGGTCGTCGCGCACGACGACGGTGCGTCCGTCGAGGACGGCGCGGTGGGCGGCGCTGCGCTCGGCCCGCACCAGTGCCGCGTCCATCCCGGTGAGTCCGACCGGGCGGGCACCGTACCGGGCCAGCGCGGCCACCAGGGCGGGCTTGACCTTGCCGACGAGCGTCATCAGCAGCAGTTCGAGGGTGGCGGGGTCCGTGTAGCGGCTGGAGGAACCGCTCGGCGTGGTGAGCCGGCGCTGCGGCACACCGAGCCGTTCGGCGAGCCGGTCGACCTCGGCGGCCCCGCCGTGCACCAGGACCGTGCGGCCGGCCGGCCGGCCCGCCAGGTCGCGGCAGATCTCCTCGTGGGCGTCGGTGAGCCCGCCGCCGCACTTGACCACCGTGATCTCGTCACTCATGGAACCACCTCACGCGGGGTGCAGTCCGGGGAAGTCGAGCCCGAGCGTCTCGTCCCAGCCCATCCGGATGTTCAGGCACTGGACGGCGTTCCCGGCACCGCCCTTGACCAGGTTGTCGAGAGCGCCGACGAGGAGCAGCTGACCGTCGGCGGGGTCGAGGGCGAAGCCGACGTCGCAGTGGTTGGAGCCGATCAGGATCTTCGGCTCCGGCAGCCGGTAGTTGCCGCGCCGGTAGGTGACGACGCGGACGAACGGCTCCGCCGCGTAGGCAGTGCGGTAGGCGGCCCGCAGATCGGCCTCGGTGAGGTCACGGCTCGCGGTGGCCCGGCACAGCACCTGGACGCCCCGCACGGCGTCGACGCCGGTGGCGGTCATCCGTACGTCCAGGCCCGTCGCCTGCGCGATCTCGGCCTGGTGGCGATGGTTGAGCGGGGCGAACACCCGCAGGACGCCGCTGCGTTCGGCGTGCAGGTTCATCTCGCCGGCCGAGGCGCCCGAGCCGCTGGAGCCGACCCGGCCGTCGACGGTGACCCGCGGTGCGAGCAGCCCGGCGTCGGCCAGCGGCCGCAGCGCCAGGATCGCGGCGGTCGCCATGCAGCCGGGCACGCTGACGGAGTCGGCCGTGCGCAGGGCCGCCCGGTCGGTCTCGGGCAGTCCGCGGACCGCCCCCGCGATCAGCTCCGGCGCGGGATGCTCGCCGTAGAACTCCCGGTACCGGGCGGGGTCGGTGAGGCGCAGGTCGGGACTGAGGTCGTAGACGTGCTTGGCGCGGGAGACCAGGGTGCGGCGCCCCTGCGCGTCGGTGCCCATCGAGCCGGTCAGGAACAGCACGTCGCACTCGGGCAGCCGGTCCGGCGCGAGGTACGTCAGACCGACCCGGCCCCGCAGGTTCGGGTGGCTGCCGTCCACGCGTCGGCCGGCCAGCCGGGTCGAGGTGACCGCCGTGACGTCCACCTCCGGGTGTCCGGAGAGGATCCGGAGCAGTTCGCCTCCGATGTAGCCGGCGCCGCCGACGACCCCGACACTGATCACTCGCCCCAGTCCTCCTCGACCTCCGGCGCCACGGCGACGAGCAGCGGTTCGAGGGAGATTACTTCGAGTTCTCCCGCGCAGTCACCGCATTCGACGATCTCGTTGAGTTCTGGTTTCTCCGTGAATTCCACGGTGGCAACGCATTCGGGGCAGGCCACGTTCATCTCTTACCTCCACCCATGGGTACGCATTCCATGCCCAGAGGCTGTCGAAAGCGGCAGCTCGTGGACAGTAGGGGAAACACCTGACAGGTGCGCGGCCATGGCGTGGACCGCGTCCTCGTGGGCGGCGACGAGCCGGGCCGAGCGGCGTCGCAGACCGGTCAGGGCACCGGCCCGGTCCGGGCGCGCGGTGGCGACGGCGATCCGCAGCGCCGACCAGTGGTGGGCGACGGTGTCGACCAGCCGCGACAGCTCCAGCAGACGGCTGTCGCGAAAGCGCCGCCCGGCCCGTTCGAGGAAGGCGGCGTGCAGGCCGGTCACGGCGAGGACCGGCCCGGCCACGATGAACACCTCGTCCACGACCTCCTCGGCGTCCGGCAGCCGCTCCCAGGCGCCGGCGAGGAAACCGCGCAGTCCGGCCAGCCCGGACGTCGTGGCGTCGTCGGGCGCGGTGAGGCCGCGCAGGTTGGCGGCGACGGCCCGGCGGACGAAATCCGGGTCGCACGCGGGCAGCTCGGCCGGGTGGTCGACCCGCAGCCAGCGGTTGCCGATGGGGTTGGCCGTGAAGAACAGGTCCCGGTCGTGCCGCACGGGGTTCCCGGAGTCGCGGGCGGCGGTGAACGCGTCCAGCGTGATCGCGCCCTGGAAGGCCGGTGGCACCGGGTCGGTGACGAGGACCTCCGCCCGCTCGTCGTCGAACCCGTGGACCACGAGCAGGTGGTTGGTGTGCACGTCCCGGTACGCGGGCCGGAACGGCAGGTGGAAGTTGTCGGCGGCCACGGCGACGGGGTGCCCGGCGATCACCTCGGCCCGCACCTGTCGCCAGCCCTGTTCGGCGTCGGCCGGGGTGTGCCAGCGCGAGGTGATCCCGTGATAGGGCGCCAGGCCGCTGAACAGCGAGTCCGCGAAGCCCGGCAGGTAGTACTCCTCGCGTCGCAGGTCGCCCGGGTAGTGGAACCCCCAGGCGGCGCCGAGGACCTCCACCGGATCCGCTCCGCGCTGGGCGAGCAGCACCCCGGCGGTGGTGTGCAGGCAGTGGCCCAGTTCGTGCCGCCACGGGCGGACCCCGTCCAGCTCAACCCGCACGGCGCACCTCCGGGTCGGTCACCGCGGTGAGCGCGAAGACGTGCATCGCCGGGTTGTCCGGCAGCCGCAGGGCGACCAGTTCGCCGGGCACCGTGACGGGGACGCGCTGCTGCCAGATGGCGGGCCGGTGCCCGTGCTGGGTGTGCCGGGGATAGCGCAGGCCCCGCGTGCGGAACGCCTCGGGCTCACCGAACCGGGCGTTCGTCTCCGGCCAGAAGTCCGACATCCGCAGCCACGCGGCGCGCCGGGCGCCGTCGGCGTAGCGCAGCTCCACGTCGTCCTCGGTGCGCCGCTCGGCCGCGCCGAGCAGGTAGAGCCAGTCGTAGCGGCCCGACGGCAGGGCGACGACCTGGCCGCGGCAGCGGATGTTGTCCCCGTTGCCGCCGGCCCGCGCCGGGAACTCGAATTCCACTCCGGCGACCGTCACCGAGGAGCCCGGGGCGGGCAGGTCCTCGGCGGGAAAGGTATTGCGCCAGATGTTGAATCCGTAGGCATCACCGGCACCGGATCCCGCGATACCGAGATTGTCACAGGCCGCCGATACATCGATGACGGTGCTTATCATTCGGGAATGCACGTGAACCTCATAAGTTCCGTTTCAGAGAATCTGGCCGAAGCGGTGTCCCGGCTCGTGAGGGCGGCCTATCGCGCGGGGGACCTGGTGCCGGGCCTGCCGGCCGCCGACGGGTCCCGGGCGGGCCCCGGTGAACTCCTCGACGACGTGGCCGCCGGGCAGTTGCTCTGGGTCGCCGAGGAGGAGGGCCGGGTGGTGGGGACGGTGCGAGCGGTGCGCCCGGCTCCGCGGGTGTGGGAGGTACGCAGACTCGCGGTCGACCCGGCCTGCCGGCGCTCCGGGGCCGCCCGCGCGCTGCTGCGCCGGCTGGAGGCCGAGGCACGGGCCCGGGGTGTGCGCCGGGTGGTGCTCGACGCGGTGGTGGAGCGGGGCAATCCGCCGTTCTACGCCCGTGTCGGGTACCGCGCCGTGCGGCACTTCCCGGCCGGTGACAAACCGCTGTCCGAGGTGCACATGGAGCGTGACCCGCGCGAGGCCGCGGCCCCGGTCCCGCACGCCGCCGCCCCGGCCGGCCCCGGGCTGCTGGTCGAGTGGCGGGCGGCGCGCGGCGGCACCGTCTGCCGCCCCCGCCTGCTGACGGGCGCCGCCTCCGTGCGCACCCTGGGCGGCGCTCTGGGGGCCGATCACTGGCCGGCCGCCGGCGCGGCCGAACTGGCCCTGGTGCGCGAGACGTTGCTGAAGGAGGGGCGGGCCGCCGGGGACGGGGAGGTGTTCTTCGACCGGCCCGCGTCCCGCGTCGACGCCTTTCGCGTGCCGCGCGAGGCCCATCCCGGACTGCTGGCCTGGTGGCGCGGCCCGGCGGTGCGCCACCAGTCCCCTGCCGGGGGCTGACGGGGTCACCCGCGCCGCCGGACGACGTCGTGCGCCGCCGCCGCGATCCGCTCGGGGCTCACTCCCGCGTGCTCCAGCAGGCTCCGCTCGTCGGCGACGAAGTCGAGGTAGCCGTCCGGTACTCCGATCCGGCGCACCGGACACGGGTGGTCCTCGGCGATCGCCTCGCACACGGCGGCCCCCAGCCCGCCGACCCGCACATGGTCCTCCACGGTGACCAGGCCCCGCGTCTGACGGGCCGCGAGTCCCAGTGCCGCCACGTCCAGCGGCTTGACGGTGTGCATGTTCAGCACCCGCGCCTCGCACCCCTGGCCGGCCAGCAGCTCGGCGGCTTCCAGGGCCATCACCACGGGGTACGGGCCGGTGGCGACCAGGGTGACGTCGTCCCCGTCCCGCAGCAGACGCGCCTCGCCGAGCCGGAACCCGTACGGCTCCGTGGTGACCGACGGGGTGCGCGCCCGGCCGAGCCGGAGGAACAGCGGGCCCGGCAGGGCGGCGGTGGCGCGGACGGCGGCCTCGGTCTCGGCCGCGTCGCACGGGACGACGACGGTCATGTGGGGCAGCGGCCTGATCAGCGCGATGTCCTCGAGCGCGTGGTGTGTGGGGCCGTAGTGCCCGGCGGACACCCCCGCGTGGGTCACGACGATGCGCACGGGCAGGTTGTTGCCCGCCACGTCGATCTTCACCTGCTCGGCCGCCCTGCTCGCGGCGAAGGAGGAGATGGTGTTGGCGTAGGGCAGCAGCCCGGAGTGGGCCAGCCCCGCGGACACGCCCATGAGGTTGGCCTCGGCGATGCCCACGTTGACGTACTGGCCGGGCAGCTCCTTCCCGAAGCCGTCCTCCAGTCCGCCCATGTCGGAGTCGACGCAGAAGATCCGCGGATCGGCACGGGCCAGTTCGAGCAGGGTGCGCCGGTAGACCTCCCGGGTGGGGACGGCGTAACGCTCGGCCGCCTCCGGCCGGGCCGGTACGGGTGCGTCGGTGATCACTTCGCTCATGGCTGCCTGCCTGCCCTCAGACCCGCCCTCGCTCGCTGGTACAGCCGCGGAGTGAGCTGGACGGAGTGGCTCTTCTTCTTTCCTTCGAACAGGGCGACACCGCGCCCCTTGACCGTGCGGGCGATGACCACGGTGGGCCGGCCGTCGGCGGCGGGCGGTGCCCCGAAGACGGCGCGCAGCTCCGTGTGGTCGTGCCCGTCCACCTCGACGGCGTGCCAGCCGAAGCTGCGCCACCGTTCGGCGAGCGGCTCCAGCGCGACGCAGTCCTCGGTGCCGCCGGTGATCTGCAGGCTGTTGCGGTCCACGACCGCGACCAGATTGCCCAGCCGGTACTGGGCGGCCAGCATCGCCGCCTCCCACACCGAGCCCTCCTGCAGTTCTCCGTCGCCGAGCAGCACGTAGGCACGGCTGTCGCGGCCGAGCCGGCGCATCGCCAGCGCGACACCGGTACCGAGCGACAGCCCGTGGCCGAGCGATCCGGTGGGGAACTCCACGCCGGGCAGCCGCCCCAGGGGGTGGCCCGCCAGCCGGCTGCCCGGCCGGGTGTACGTCTCCAGCTCGGCGGGGTCGAGGAAACCGGTCTCGGCGAGCACTGCGTACAGCGCCGGCGCGGCGTGTCCCTTGCTGAGCACGAACCGGTCCCGGTCCGGCCAGTCGGGCTCGTCGGGCCGCAGCCGCAGCACCTCGGTGTACAGGTGCACGAGGACGTCCGCGCAGGAGAGGCTTCCGCCGATGTGCGCTCCGTGCTCGCAGGCTCCCATGCGCAGCACGTGTTCGCGGACGCGGTAGGCGGTGTCGGCCGCCGTCCGGTCCTTCGCGGTGGTGCCCGGGTCCGTTCCGGCGCTCATCGGGCGGCTCCGCTCGTCACCCGGTGCCACGGCGGCCGGTGGTCCATCGCGGCGGCCACGGGAGCCAGGTCGTCCAGCCGGTCCCACACCTTCTCGAAGGCCAGCGCGACGAGGTCGAGGACCGGTGCGCAGCGCGGGTTGAGATGCCAGCGCTGGAGGGTGACCGAGTCGTCGATCACGGCGAGGCTGACCTCGTAGGCGTCGATCGGGACGTCCAGGCCGCGGAAGGCGGGCTGTCCCGGCAGCGGTACCACCTGGTAGGGCTGCACCGGTACGCCCTCGGCGCGCAGCGCCCGCTGCACGGTCGCCCGGAACGCGCCGGCCGGCAGACCGGGCCGGCCGGCGGCGACGGGGTCGAAGCGCAGCCGCAGGATGTGCCACGCGTGGGTGCGGTCGTCGGGGCAGGTGGGCACCGTCACTCCCGGGAGCCGGTCGAGCCTCGCCAGGAAGCGCCGCACCACCTGGTCCCGGGCGGCGGAGTCGTCGTCGAGGCGCTCCAGCTGGCAGCGGGTGAAGGCGGCCTGGACCGCGCTCATCTTCTCGTTGCCGGCCGGCACCCGGGAGAGGTAGTCGCGTTCCCGGCCGGCCCGCAGGTCCTCGCCGAACTGCCGGTGGAGCACGACCCGTTCGTGCAGTGTCTCGTCGTCGGTGGTGACCAGGCCGCCCTCGCCGCAGGTGGGCAGGTTCTTGACGACGTTGAGGCTCACGGCGTTGATGTCGCCGAGCGAGCCGGTCCGCCGGCCGTGGTAGGTGGCACCCTGGGCCTGGGCGGCGTCCTCGACCAGGTGCAGCCCGTGCCGCTCGGCCAGGGCGCGCAGCGCGACCATGTCGCAGGGCAGCCCGTGCAGGTGCACGGCGATGACCGCTCGGGTCCGGCCGGTCACGGCCTTCTCCGCCGCGACGGGGTCGATGGTGTAGGTGACCGGGTCGATGTCGACGAAGACGGGTACGAGGCCGCGCTGGAGAACGGGCACGGCGCTGCCGATGAACGTCAGCGCGGGCACCAGGACCTCCGCGCCGGGTTCGATGTCCAGTGCCGCCAGGGACAGTTCGAGGGCCGCGGTGCCGTTGGCGACCGCGGCGCAGTGCGCGGTGCCGACGTAGCGGGCCCAGTCCCGCTGCAGCGCGCTGACCTCGCCGCGGCCGGCGTCGTTGGAGGTGAACAGGCCGCCGTCCAGGACGCCGCGCAGCGCCTCGTGCTCCCGGTCGGTCACCACCGGCCAGCCCACCAGCTCCCTGGTGGCGTCCTGTCTGCCGACCACGCGGTCGCCGCCGAACATGGCCAGTCTGCCTGCGTCGGTCATGCCCCCGCCCTCCGTTCCTCGGTGCTGTGCTGCGAGACGACCGCGGTCATCGACCGGACGGTGAGGTCCGGGGCGGCCGGCAGCCGCACGGCCCGCAGGGCGTCCCTGCGCGGCACCGGCAGCCAGACGGGGCCGGTGCCGCCTTCGGGGACGACGAAGTGCTCCGGGTCGACGCCGTGCGCGTAGTGCAGCCACGCCGTGCCGACGGTCTCGGCGTGGTCCGGGGCCCCCACCTCGATGCGCAGCCAGTCGTACCGTCCCTCGGGCACCTCCAGGAGTTGCCCGGCGCACGGCAGCGGGGCGGCGACCGGGACGGGCACGAGCCGGTTCACCGGCCGTCCTCCGGCTCGAGCCGGCTCATGACGTAGTCGACGTAGGCGCCGACCAGGTCCACGTCGAGCACGTCGATCGCCCCGTGGAACTCGGGGGTGTGGTTGACCTCGTTGACGTGGAGGCGGCCGTCGCGGTCCTCGATCACGTCCACGCCGAGGACGCCCTCGCCGATCGCGTCGGCGGTGGACCGCAGCACCTTGACCAGGTCGTCGGTGAGCGGGCAGACCTCGGCGCGGCCGCCGCGGGCGGTGTTGGTGCGCCAGTGGTCGTGCCGGACCTTGTAGATGGCGCCGACTACTTCGCCGCCGAACACGTAGGCCTTGATGTCCCGGTCGGGTTTGTCCACGTACTGCTGTACGAAGGTGATCTGGTGCTGCGGTCCGGACAGTGCCGCCCGGTGTTCGAGCAGGGCCTCCGCCTGCTCGTGGTCGTGCATCCGCGCGGCCAGCCGGCCCCAGGAGCCGGTGAGCGGCTTGACGACCGCCGGGTAGCCGAAGCCGTCCAGCTCGTCGAGGACGGCGTCCGGGGTCATCCCGGCCAGGGCGGGGATCGTGGGCAGTCCGCCGTCGCGCAGGGCGAGGGTCGTGAGGAGTTTGTCTCCGCACAGCCCGATGATGCGGGAGCTGTTGACGACGGGGACACCGGCGTGTTCGAGGAGGCGGCAGGCGTAGAGGTTCCTGGTGTGGGAGATCTCCCTGCTGAGCGCGCCGCTGTAGGGCAGCCGCAGCGGCTGCCCGTTGTCGAGCCGCACGAGGAACCTCCGTGTGTCGACCTGCTCGAAGTCGATGTCGCGGCGGCGGAGTTCAGCGAGGAGCAGCCGCTCCTCCAGTCGCACTCTCGATGTGAGGACGGCCAGCTTCTTGGCTTGTGCGGTCACGGTCTGACGCTCCCTTTCCCATGCGCGCGGCATCCTTGTGAGTCCGGGCAGAGCGCAGCGAGTCGACGAGCCGGGGCAGCGCGTCGGTCAGCACGTCGACGGCGGCCAGGTACTCGGGGATCTCGATGTGTTCGTCGTCGCTGTGGCAGAGCCGGGAGTTGCCCGGGCCGTAGGCGGCCGTCGGCACCGGCCAGTGCCGGGCGACCACGTTCCAGTCGGAGGTGCCGAGTTTGAGTTTGGGCACGGGGCGTCGCCCCCGGCGGGACAGGGCCGTGCCGAGCGCCCGCACCACCGGGTTCGACCGCGAGGCCCGTACGGCGGGCACCTCCTCGATCACCGTGACCCTGCTGTCCGGTACCGCAGCGAGCCAGGACGTCAGAGCGGCGGCGTCGAAGCCGAGCGGGGTTCGGCAGGAGACCTCGACCGTGGCCCGCTCCAGGTCGGCGGCCGTCGCCACGAGGGTGGGCAGCGTGCGCTCGAACAGCGGGGCTTCCGCGTCGTCGGGGGCGAGGACGGCACGCAGCGACTGCCAGAAGGCGAAGGCCGCCTCGGCCGCGGTCGGCTGGTCGGAGCTGGTGTGGGCGGGAGGCCGGGTGAAGTCCGTCCGGAACCGGAACACGCCCTTGTAGCCGATGCCGATGGAGTGGGCGCCGCTGGGTTCGCCGATCAGGAGGGCGTCGGGGGCGGGCCGGTGCAGGAGGTGCCGGGCGCCGTGCGAGGTGGCCTCCTCACCGACGGCGCCGATCACGACCAGGCGTCCGGGGACGCGGTCGGCCAGCCGGGCCGCGGCGCAGATCATGGCGGCCAGGGGGCCCTTGGCGTCGACGGAGCCGCGGCCCGTGAGCACGTCGCCGTCCCGGCGCACCGGCAGGGTCCCGGGGACGGTGTCCATGTGCCCGAGCATCATCACCTCGGGCCCGTCCGGGTCGCCGACGGCTCCGTGGACGTTGCCGACGGCGTCGACGTGCGTGTCGAAGCCGGCGGCCGCCATCCGCTCGGTGAGCAGGGCGGCCAGTTCCGCCTCCTGCCCGGAGAAGGACGGGACGGCCACCATGGAGCGGAGCAGTTCGGTCTCGTCGACGCCGGCCGGGCGGGTCACGCGTCGCTGCCGATGGGGTTGATGTCGACCAGCAGCATGTCGCGCACGGCCCGTTCGCCCACCGCGCGGGTCGGCGACACCTCGTGGGTGACGAGCCGGTCGTCGACGAAGAGGGAGTCCATCTGCTCGGTGAGGGTCAGCCGCACCGCCTCGCCGCGGTCCGGGTGGACCGTCGACTCACCGCCCACGCAGCCTTCCCGGCGGATCAGGTGCATGCCGATGTAGCAGTGCCCGTCGCGGTGCCGGCCCTCGGGGGTCGGCAGGCCCTCCTCGCCGGCGTGGGCGATCATCCGGATCTGGTGGATGCCCACCTCCCAGCTCCGCCCGCCGGTGATGGTGTGGGCCAGACCGGTGTCGAAGCCGACCAGGGCGGTCATCGCCGGGTGCAGCAGCGCGTCCTCGCCGGCCGGTGCGAACGAGCGGTCGGCGCCCTTCCACAGCGGGATGCCGTCCTGCCGGAAGGTGGTGTGGGGCAGGACCTCGAACTCGGTGCCGTCGTCGCGGATCTCGACGCGCAGCCTGCCGTAGCGGCGCTGCCGGTACCGTCCGCCGTCGTGCAGGGTCGTGTCGAGCGGGAGGTCGGTCCAGAACCGGGCGAACTCCGTGAGCTCGCCCTGGGCGAGCAGCGGGCGCACCTGCGCACCCGGCAGTACGGCGAAGCCGTCCCGGACCGTTTCCTCGGCGAGCCCTTTCATCCGGTCCTCCATGAAGTCGCTCGCGGCCACGCCGACGGCCCCCATAGATCCCTCCGCTGGATCGAAACCTGTGTGATGCCGGGCCCGTTGCGGGTCGGGACGGCCCTCAGAGTCTGCGTCCAGCCTGTCACCGCCGAGGCCGTCGGACCTGTCGGTCATTGCCCTGACTGTCCCGCGCGAAGGGAGCGCGACCACCGCGCCGGTACCGTGGAGCGCCCGCGTGCGGGCATGACTGCGGCGGACGCCGGAGAGGGACCGGCGTCCGCCACGGGAGGGTCGGTCAGCGGACGGCGGCGGTCCGCCGGGGGCGGGCGATCACCGAGGAACGGCCGACCATGCTCGCGATCTCGGCGCGCGAGGAGACGTTCAGCTTGGTGAAGATGCGGCCGAGATGGGTCTCCACGGTCTTGTGGCTGACGTCGAGCTGGCGGGCGATCTGCCGGTTGGTGCGGCCCTGGCTGACCAGACTCGCGATCTCGAACTCCCGCTGGCTGAGCATGAACTGCTCCTCAGGGGCACCGGCGCCCGCCGCGGTGGCGGTCTCCAGTTCGGCGCGCAGTTCCCGCACCCACGCCGCGAGGTCGCGCACGCCGCTGCCCTCGACCACCGCCTCGGCGGCGTCGAGGTGCTTCTCGGCCCCGGCGGGTACGCCGAGTGCCAGCAGGGCCCGGGACGCCAGCAGGTGCCCGGTGCCGGCCTCCAGCACCTGTTCGCCCGCGGTGCCGGCGTCGATGGCCTCCAGCGCGTGGGCCAGTGCCTCGGCGGGGTCGTCGGCGACCCTGGCCCGGGCCGTGGCGACGGCTCCGGCGCTGCCCGGCAGGTCCACGGCCTCGGCCGCGGCCTGCAGCCGGGCCACGTAGGCGCGGGCCTGCTCCCGCCGGCCGAGGGCCAGCTCGGAGCGGCCCAGCAGGTCGTAGGCGCGAGGGTGGCACCACATCGGAAGCTCGGGGAGCGCCGGTCCGCCCCCGGCGTCCAGCACGGCGGCCAGGCAGTCGGCGGGGTCGCCGTGGGCCAGCAGCGTCGCGGCCTGCGCCAGCCGGGCGTGGCGCCAGGTGGGGCTGTCCGGGGTGACCGCCTCGCAGGCGGCACGGCTGTCGGCGAGCGAGTTGAGCACCGCGCCCTCCGCCAGCGCCGTCTGGGCGCGCAGCGTGAGGGCCATGGCGAGCAGGTCCTCGCAGCCCGGGCTCCGGGCCAGTTGGATCGCCTGCTCGGCGTGGCTCTGGGCGCTCTCCAGCCGCCGCTGCCGCAGGTGGACGGTACCGAGCCCGACGAGCAGCGGGATCGTCGACTGCCACTGGCCGTAGGCCTTGCTGAGCGCGAGGCCGCGGGAGAAGTGCCGCAGGGCCGGGGCGAGGTGTTCGAGGTGCAGTTCGGCGAAGCCGAGCTGCCACACGGCGTCGAGGCCGCGGGCGAGCTGGTCGTCGGTCTGCCGGTCGAGGATCTGGGCGGCCTCGGCGGCGCTGCGCCCGGCGGTCACCGAGGCTCCCCTGGCCAGCGCGGTGGAGGCGTGGATGGCGAGGGCGAGCGACTGCAGCATCTGGTCGCCGCTGCCCACGGCTCCGAGCAGCGCGTCCTCGGACCACTCCCAGCCCGTGTCCCAGACGCTGGTGGCCGCCAGGGCGAGCCGCAGCCGGCTGGCGCCCACCGGGGTGTCGCTGCGGCTGACCGCGCGGTGCAGCATGGCGCGCGCCTCGGTGTACCGGCCGGCGTACTGGGCGAGGACGGCCCGGCACTCGATCGCCACGGCCGCGTCGGCACCGGCGTCCGCGTCGGCCCCGGCCTCGGACTCGGTCAGCGCGTCGCGCCGGCGCAGCGCTTCCCAGCCGTCGCCGAGGCGTCCGGTCAGCACGGCGCCGCGGGCCAGTGCGGAGAGCAGGACGCGCCGGCGCTCACGGTGCTCGGAGCCGTCGCCGGTGAGCCGCAGTGCCGTGCGGTACCAGGCGGCCGCGGTGTCCGGATCGCTCAGCTCGATGGCCCGGGCGGCGGCGGTCAGGGCCGCGCCGCGCTCCGGTCCCTCGCCGCCGACCCGCTCCACGTGCTCGGCGATGCGGACGGCGGGCTGGTTGCGGCTGTGCAGCGCGTCGATGGCCCGGGCGTGTGCCCCGAGCCGCCAGCCGTCCGGCGTGGTGCGGAAGATGACGCCGCGTACGACGGAGTGGCGGAAGACGAAGCGGGCGGGCACGGAGTCCGGCCGGACCAGGTCCCGGGCCAGCAGTTCGTCGAGGGCGACCAGCACGGTCGGGTGGTCCATCTCGGCTACGGCGGAGGCGACTTCGAGTTCGAAGGTGTCCCCCACGACCGCGGCGGCCTGGGCGACGAGCCGGGCGGTGTCGGAGACCCGGTCGAGGTCCATCAGCACGGGCGCGGCGCGTTCGACGGGGATCTCGGCTTCGGTCCGCAGCAGGGACTCCCCGCGGCAGCCGGGGCCCCGGCAGAGCGACGTCAGGAGGTCCAGGTAGCGCGGATTGCCGCCGCTCTCCTGGTGCAGCGTCATCTGGTGGCGTCCGCACAGGTGGTCCGGGAAGAGTTCCTCGGCCGCCTCGCGGCTCAGACCGGTGAGCGGGAGTTCGTCGACGTCCCACTGCGCCTGCGCGCCCCCGAGTGCGGCGAGCAGCCGGTTGGCGATGCCCCGGGGCCGGTACGCCAGTACCAGGGTGATGTCGGTGCGCGGCGAGTGGCGGAGCAGTTGCTCCAGGGCGATGTTGATCCGGTGCGTGGCGTCGTGCAGGTCGTCGACCAGCAGCATCAGGCCACCGGGGCCGACGAGTTCACGCAGCGGCGGGAGCGAGGTGAGGGATTCGAAGGGGCCCTGCTGGCGTTCGGCCGCGGTGCAGGCCACCACGGTGGCGTCCGGGATCTCGGTGGCGAGGTCCAGGAATTCCGTCAGCAGGCGGGTCTTCCCCACTCCCGCTTCTCCCGGAATTCTGATGAGTCCGGGCCGGTCCCGCCGATTTCTGAGGGCTCCCGCGAGGGTGGTCAGTTCTTCCTGCCGTCCGGTGAAGCGTGTGTCGGACAATGCCGATCCCCCGTTACCGATGATGCTTCGGTTTACCTGCTTCTGGGCGTGCAATTGTTGAATCGCGCACGAATGGGCCGACCTCGTTCTCTTGGGGAACGATCGGCGGATCGTGCGGAAAGACGGAAAAGGAGCAGGAAGCCGCGGTCCCCCGTCGCGGGGCCGCGGCCGGCCCCTGGTCGATCGTCGGCCGGTTACTCGGCCATCGCGTTGCGCAGGCTCAGCGGGCGCATGTCGGTCCAGACCTCTTCCACGTGGGCCAGGCATTCCTGCTTCGTGCCCGTCACACCGACCTCGCGCCAACCGTCGGGAACCTCACGACCCGTGGGCCATATGGAGTACTGCTCCTCGTCGTTGACCACCACGGTGTACGTGATCTCGCTGTCGTTCTCGTTCACGACATTCTCCCCGTTAGACGATTATTCCAGCCGTGCACTACGGCAGTCGCGCACCGGGTGAACGATTCACCTGCGCGGGCATCACGCTCGGGTCGGGCCTGTCGGCCGCCGGTGACGCCGTCTTAGATCCTGAGATCGCGAGCACCCGTTGTCAACATCACCCACGGAAAAGCCAGTTCAGGCCATTGTCACGGCAATGATCGATCGGTGACGCGGTATCAACCCCATGCGCTACTCCGAGGAAGCGGGGGGCAGCGCGGAGCGTTCCGATTCAGACAGCAGGACGCAGAACTCATTGCCCTCGGGGTCGGCGAGGACGACCCACCCCCAGCCGTTCGGCTTCCGCCGGTCGTCCACCAGGGTGGCGCCCAGGGCCAGCAGCCGCTCGACCTCCGCCTCGCGCGAGGTGTCGGGGCGCAGGCACAGGTGCAGCCGGTTCTTGCCCGCCTTCGGCTCGGGCACCTCGTTGAAGTGGAGCGCCAGGCCGTTCGCCAGCTTGATCTCCGCCTCGGGGTCGTCCGGTTCGTCCTCGGCGTCCAGCGGACGGCCGGTCACCTCGCTCCAGAACTGGGCCAGTCGGTACGCGTTCGCACAGTCCACGGTCATGTTCGTCACCGAAGCCACCATGCGAGCGATCATTGCCGAACCCGGTGGTAACCGCCACCGGAAGCGCCGAACCGGCGTGAAGTCGCAGGTGAGGGACGTGACTTCGCCGCGGACCGAAGACTCAGGGCACCGGGCCGAGAACCTGGTGCCCCGCGCTCCGCAGGGCGGCGTACGCCCGTTGCCGCAGCGATCGGGGCACCAGCACCAGGTCCGCGTGGTAGGTGGAGGCGACGAAGACCGGCACGGCCGCGCCGGCCAGGGGCGTGATCACCGCGGCCAGCAGTCCCGGGACGTCCAGCCCGTGGCCGGCGTCGGCGTCGTACAGCCCGGTCCACCGCTCCTCCTCGGGTGTCGCCGGGGACGCCTCCCGGATGACGGTGAGCCCCTCCGGGGCCCGCACCAGGGCGTGCCAGTCCGCGTCGGCGGGCTCCCGGAGGTCCGCGCGGTGCTCCAGCGCGAAGACGGGTCCCAGGATCCTGAGCCGGAGGGCGGAACCCGTGCCGATCGCGCCGGCGGGGCCCGGGCCGCCGTCCGGCGGGGTCGTGCCGAGGTCGAGCACCGCGTGGGGCGTGCCGGGCGACGGCACCCACCCGAGCCGCGCCTGGAGGGCCGCGCCGGCGCCGACGGCCGTCTCGCAGCGGACCAGGCGCCGGCCTCCGTCCCGTGCCACGGAGAAGAACCTCTCGCACAGCGCGGTCGCCACACCGCGCCGGCGCGCCCTCGGGGCGACGGCGACGTGGTGCAGGTGTGCCGTGCGCCGGTCGGTCTGGGAGAGGGAACCGATCAGGAGGCCGACGAGTGCGCCGTCGGCGTCCTCGGCGGTGCAGCAGGTCGCGAGGATGTCCTCGAAGAGGAGCCGCGACCTGGCCGGGTGCGCGCCGGCGCCGGGCGGCCCCGGACACCAGGCGTCGAGGGCCCGGACCACGCGCGGGTGGTCCGCGGCGCGCGCGGGACGGACGGACAGGGCGGGGAACTCTGTGGTCACCGGCGCATGATCCCCTGCCGGGCGCCGCCCGGACAGTCGGGGACTTCCCTGGCAGGGCCGGCCCCGACGTCAGCGGTGGGGGCACGGCCGGGGGCCGGGGGCACGGACGGCCGGGGCCGGTGGCACGGACGGCCGGAGCGCCACGCGGGAGGGGCCCGCCGGAGGATCACGCCTCCGCGACCTCGCCGTACAGCTGCGACAGCTCGGGCACCCCGGTCGCCGCCCACGCGTGACCGGACGCCACCACGTCGAACTCCCGGCCGGAGGCGAGCCGGACGACGGGCTGCCCGTCGGAGCGGATGGTCCAGGCGGCGCCGGGGACGGTACGCACGATCACGGTGCCCAGGTAGAGCCCCGCGTCGTTGCCGAGCCAGGTGAGGACGTCCTCGTCGCCGCGCCAGCGCGGCAGCACCTGGTCGAGCTGCTCCAACGAGAGGGCGGAGTCGTCGAGTCCGACCCCCTCCCGCAGCGCCCGCGAACGCAGCAGGTCGCAGTCGGCGAGCAGCTCACCGATGCCCTCGGCGTCATGAGCCCGAGGATCGTGGCGCCGCTTGCCCAGGAAGGGGAAGTTCATACCTCCAGACTGTCATTCGTACCGCCTCGCACACCACAGGGCACGCAGAAGCGGGCAGGACGAGGGCGGCGAGGCGGACGGGACGCCGCCTAGACGTCCAGGTCCACCACGACCGGTGCGTGGTCCGAGGCGCCCTTGCCCTTGCGCTCCTCGCGATCGACGTACGAGTCGGTGACCGCCTTGGCGAACGGCTCGTTCCCGTACACCAGGTCGATGCGCATGCCGCGGTTCTTGGGGAAGCAGAGCTGGCGGTAGTCCCAGTAGGTGAAGGGGTGGTCGTACTTGAGCGGGCGCGGGACCACGTCGGACAGGCCGGCGCCGCGCAGGGAGGCGAGGGCGGCGCGCTCGGCGGGGGTGACGTGGGTGGAGTCGTCGAAGGCGGCGCGGTCGTAGACGTCGTCGTCGGTCGGGGCGACGTTGTAGTCGCCCATCACCGCGAACGGGCGACTCCCGGCCGCGTCGCCCTCGACGGCCGCGCGCAGCGCCTCCAGCCACTGGAGCTTGTAGGCGTAGTGGGCGTGCGCCACCTCGCGGCCGTTGGGCACGTACACCGACCAGACGCGGACCGGGCCGCAGGTGGCGGAGATCGCGCGGGGCTCCTGGAGGCCCTCGTAGCCCGGGTCGCCGGGCAGGCCCTTGACGACGTCCTCGATGCCGACGCGGGAGAGCACCGCCACCCCGTTCCACCGGCCGGTGGCGTGCACCGCCGCTTCGTAGCCCTTCTCGCGCAGCGCGTCGAAGGGGAACTGCTCCTCGGCGACCTTGGCCTCCTGGAGGCAGAGCACGTCGGTGCCGCTGCTCTCCAGCCAGGCGAGCAGCCTCGGCAGGCGGGCGGTGATCGAGTTCACGTTCCAGGTCGCGATGCGCATGTCCCACAACTTACCGGGCGGCACTGACAGCCCCTCCCCGCCCCGGGCCCGGTCGCCTCACACCCGCGCGGAGTCCCCGGGGGTCAGCCGCAGGTGCTCCGAGCCGCCCAGCTCTCCGATCTGGCGGTCGTAGACCGGCCGGGCGAGGTCGGTGAGCAGCGCGTCGTGGATGTCGTAGGCGCGCCGCGGCTTCACCTCGCGGACGTAGTCGATCACCTCGGAGATCTTGTTCCACGGCGCCATGACCGGGAGCATCAGCGTCTCGACGGGGTGGTCGGGGACGGTGAGGGCGTCGCCGGGGTGGAAGACCTTGCCGCCGTCGACGAGATAGCCGACGTTGGTGACGCGCGGGATGTCCGGGTGGATCACCGCGTGCAGCTCGCCGTGCACCTGTACGTCGAAACCGGCGGCGGTGAAGGTGTCGCCGTGGCCGACGGTGTGCACGCGGCCGGGGAACGCCGCCGAGATCTTCTCCGCGACGGACTTCAGCGTCCAGATCTCGGCGGCCGGGTCGGCCTCCATCGCGGCGCGCAGCCGCGGCTCGTCGAAGTGGTCGGGGTGCTCGTGGGTGACGAGGATCGCGTCCGCGCCGAGCGCGGCGTCCTCCTCGCTGAACCCGCCGGGGTCCAGGACGAGCGTCCGCCCGTCCTTCTCGAGGCGGACGCAGGCGTGCGACTTCTTGGTGAGCTTCATGACTCCATCCTGCCGCCACCGGCGGCGGGACGGCGGCCCGGCGGGACTCACTCCGGCGGGGTGGTCTCCTCCCGGATGACCTGCTGCGCCACCCGGAAGGCGCCCCCCGCGGCCGGCACGCCGCAGTAGACGGCCGCCTGGAGCAGTACTTCCTTGATCTCGTCCGGGGTGAGGCCGTTGCGCAGGGCGGCCCGCAGGTGGGCCGGGAGGTCCTCCAGGTGCCCGCCGGCGACGAGGGCGGTGAGGGTGACGCAGCTGCGGGTGCGCCGGTCCAGGCCCGGCCGGTCCCAGATCTCGCCCCACGCGTACCGGGTGAGCAGTTCCTGGAAGTCCCCCGAGAACTCGTCCGCCCGTGCCAGCGCCTGGTCGACGTGCGCGTCGCCGAGCACCTCGCGGCGCACCTTGAGGCCCGCGTCGTACGGGTCGGGCCGCCCCTGCGCCGTGGCCTGCGGCGGTACGGCGGCGGCCGGGGCGATCTCGGCGATGGGCCCGGCCTGCGGCGGGGGCGGGGCCATCGCCGGCTGGACGGGGGCGGAGGAGGGCGGTCCCGGGACCACGGGGGCGGCGGGAGGGGCGGCGTGGGCCGCCGGGACGGCGATCTGGCCCGTGGCGGCGTCGTGGGCGATCTGCCAGGCGGTGCTGAAGTGCCGGACCAGCAGGTCGGTGACGGCCGCGGGCTGCTCGACCGGCACCAGGTGGGAGGCGCCGGGGACGACGGCGAGGCGGGCGTCCGGGATGCCGGCGACCAGGGTGCGGGCCTCGGCGGGACCGGTGACCTGGTCGTCGGAGCCGACCAGGACCAGGGTGGGGACGCCGACCTGCCCGAGCCGGCCGCGCACGTCGAACGCGGCGAGCGCCTCGCAGGAGGCGATGTAGCAGCCCGGGTCGGTGGTCCGGACCATCTGCACGGCCCATTCGGTGATCGCGGGCTGGGCGGCGGCGAACCCTCCGGTGAACCACCTCTCCGGCGCGCTGCGGGCGATCGGGTCGAGCCCGTTGGTGCGCACGATCACGCCGCGCTGGCGGAACTCGTCCGCCGTACCGAAGCGCGGCGAGGCCGCGATCAGCGCGAGGGAGGCGAGCCGCTCGGGGTGGCGCAGGGCCAGCTCGATGCCGACGGCGCCACCCAACGCGCAGCCGGCGTAGCCGAAGCGCTGCACGCCGAGCCCGTCGAGGGTCGCCAGCAGCCGCGTGGTGAGCTCGGCGACGGACCCGGCCGGGTGGGCGGGCGCGCCCCCGTGCCCGGGCAGGTCGAACCGGAAGACCCGCCACTGCTGCGCCAGCTCGGGCACCTGCCGGTCCCACATGTGCCAGGTGGTACCGAGGGACGGCCCCAGGATCAGGACTGGTAGGTGTTCTGGCCCGTCAAAGCGGTATTGCAGCGTCTCGGTCTTGCCTTCGGTCACGGGTTCACACCTTCATCTGTCACGATCTGTCACACGCCCCCTGCGAGACCTCGCCACGCCTCCGCCGCCGGAAGCAGGTCCGCCACGTCCGGCTTCACGTACCACTTCTTCGTCGTCTTCACGTTGGTGTGCCCGGCCCACATGGCGAGCGGGTGATCCGGCACCCCGTTGTTGGCGAGGTAGGTGAGGCAAGACGCCCGAGCATCGTACAGACGGACCCTCGAAGGCCGTTTGCATCCATTATTTTGTAGGCCCGCGTTCGGAGCTGCCGACCGTTCAGCGCGCACCCAAGTTCATCCACGAGCGCATACCCACCGCACTCGCACCCCTCACCCACCGCCAGGCGTTCCACTGCCTGCGTGGCGCGGAACCTCTTCAGCGCCTCCCGTACGAGGCTCGGGAGCGGCAACATACGCTCCCCCGCCATGCTCTTCGTATCCTTCTCCACCACCGTGCGGCGCCCTATCATGGTCCGGGTGTTGGCGATGCTGAGCGTGGCAGCGTCCAGGTCGATGTCCGACCACCGCAGGCAGCAGACCGCCGCCCAACGGAGCCCCATCACGGACAGCAGCAGCGCGAACAGGCGGTCGCCCTTCATCGCAGCATCGAAGGCACCCACCTCCGAGGCGTTCACTCAAGGGATGCCGAGGCTCCTGGTCGCGCTGGACGAAGCGGCACCCAGGCGGCCCGAATTCGGAATCTCACGTCCGTGGCCAACGCCTGGCGTCGCCGTACGGCCGAATGCCCCGCCCCCTGGGACTTCCCCTGGGCGGGGCACTACCGCATCCGCCGGTCAGCGATCCGCCGCGCCGCCCCGGACGACACAGGACCGGCTGTTCTCCCAGCCCCACCCGTCACCGTCGGGATCCGAGGCGCTGCCGTTGGCGCAGTACGAGTACCCGTTGGGCGCGAGCCCGCCCGGGACCACGCACGAGCGGCTGTTCTCCCAGCCCCACCCGTCGCCGTCCGGGTCGGAGGCGCTGCCGTTCACGCAGTACGGGTAGCCGTTGGGAGCGGTGCCGCCCGTGCTGCCGTCGTCACCGCCACCGTCGTCACCACCGCCGTAGACGGTGGCCGTCTTGGACGTGGCAGCGATGCCGTTGCTGCCGTTGAAGAAGCGGTCGCCCCAGCTGGTCAGCGAGTTCGGGTCGAAGCCGTTGACCATGTCGAGGTACTCGACCCCGCTGCCGTTGCCGCTCCAGGACCAGCCGATGTAGCCGATACCGAGGGACTGGGCCGTCGCCATGATGGCGTCCTCGTCGGGGTTGCCGTCGCTGTGCTGGTCGCCGAACTCGCCGACGACGATGGGCAGTCCGTTGCCGACGAAGGCGTTGAGATAGTCCTGCACCTCGGCGGCGGTGTCGTAGACCCCGTACATGTGGATGGAGAAGATGGTGTTGCGGTCGGGGTCGGAGGCGAAGACCGAGGCCGCGTTGGACCGCATCGTGCCGGACCAGTCCTGGCCCCAGTTGGGTGCGTCGACCATGAGGGCGTGGTCGATGCCGGCGCCGCGGAGCTTGGTGATGGCCGCCTTGGTGGCGTCGGTCCACGCGGTGTAGTTGGTGTTGCCGAAGGGTTCGTTGCCGATGTTGACGACGACGTAGTCCTCCTGGCCCTCAAGGGCGCTCTTCACGCTGATCCAGTAGTCGGCCGCCTGGTCCAGGCTGGTCGCGGCACCGTCCTCGCCGTAGCCGGTGGTGTCGTGCACCTCCAAGACGCAGATGACCTTGTTCGCCTTGCACTGCTCGATGAGCGTGGAGACCTGGGACGCGTTCGTCTTCGTCCAGCGGCCGCCACTGCCGAGCACGACGCGGACGGTGTTGGCACCCTTGGCCGCGATGTCGGCGATGGAGCTGGTCTGCTCGGGGTACCAGGTGTAGGCGTGGTTGACGCCGCGCATGACGAATGCGTTGCCGTTGCCCTCGACGACGCGTCCGTCGCTGACGTGGATACCGCCGTCCGCCGCCTCCGCCTTGCCGGTTGACGGCCCGGCGAGTGAGAGCAGCAGGCCGAGGACGGCGGCGAACGCCATCCCCGCCGTCGTGATGAGTGTGCTTCCTGGCTTTCGCATGTGTCTCCTCGGGGGTGAGTGGGACGGGGTGACGGCACCTGACCGGGTGCGCTGGGCGCGCGGTGCCGGCGCATGCGGATGACAACGATGTCAGACGGCGGGAGGGGCCGCCCGACACAGGCCCTCACAGGCGTCGGGGGTTGCGGAGCAGGCGCCGGACTAGCGGTGTGACGGGGACGACGAGGCAGCGGGAGGGGCTGCGGACCACCCAGCGCCACACCATGAGGCACCGGATGTTCCATCCATGTCAATAGACGGTTCAAGATTCGCCTCAGCAAGTCGAGAAGCCCTCGCGTACTAAACCGCTAAACGCGCTGCCCAGCACCAAGAGACGGTCACGAGTGGGCAGTTACCAGCAAGAACGCACTCTGCGCGATTGATTGACAGTCGAAGTAGACGCCCCTACGTTCCTCCCCGATTAACCGGTACATGCAAGTCACCTCCGAACGAGAGAGCCGCTATGCATGGTCACCCCCTCCCCTCATCCAGACGGTATGTGACGCCTCTGGTGCTCCTGCTCGTGGCCGCGTTGGCGGGCGCGTGTCCGTCGCTCATGCGCCCGCCCCCGGCCTCGGCCGCAGCCGAGGACTCCTTCGTCACGCGCTGCGGGATCCGCTTCTGCCTCGACGGCGAGGAGTACTACGTCGCCGGCGCCAACGCCTACGACCTGTTCACCTTCGGCTCGGGCTCCGGCGACACCGAGACGCAGTACATGGACAAGGAACGCATCGACGCCCACATGGCACGCATGCGCGACGACGGTGTCGACGTCGTCAGGCTGTGGATGTTCGGCCACGAGAGCTGGCACGGCTTCGAGAAGTCCGAAGGCGTCTACGACGAGCAGCAGTTCGCGCTCTTCGACTACGTCATCGAGTCCGCCAGGACGCACGGGCTGCGCCTCATGCCGGTCTTCGAGAACTACTGGGAGGCATACGGCGGCATCGACACGCGCCTGGGCTGGGAGGGACTGTCCGGTGGGCAACCCGCCCGTGCCGCGTTCTTCGACAAGGACCGCTGCCCGGGGTGCTTCACGTCCTACAAGAACTACGTGAGCCACGCCCTCAACCGGACGAACCACTACAGCGGTGTCAAGTACAAGGACGACCCGACCATCTTCGCCTGGGACCTGATGAACGAGCCGCGTTACGAAGGCCAGAGCGACGAGGAGAACGTCGAGGGGACCACACTGCGAGCCTGGGTCGACGAGATGGGGGCCTTCGTCAAGGAGATCGACCCCAACCACCTGCTCGGCGCCGGCATCGAGGGACACGGCACGCAGTACGGCTTCGGCGGCGACGAGGGCAACCCCTTCGTCCACCTCCAGCAGTCGCCCTACCTGGACTTCACCTCGGCGCATCCCTACCCGACCGAATACTGGGCCGACCTGACCCTGGACGAGACGAAGGAACTGGTCCGGGCCTGGATCACCGACTCGCACGAGAAGGTCGGCAAGCCCTTCTTCATGGGTGAGTTCAACGTCCACAACGTCGACCGGGCGGCCTGGTGGAGCGAGATCTACGCCGACTTCGAGGCGGCCGGCGGTGACGGCAGCGCCTTCTGGTGGTACCAGGACCGCGAGATCGACGGGAAGTTCGGCGTCACCCAGGGCGATCCGGAACTCGACGTGTTCCGTGCCCACTCCGCCCGCATGGCCGCCAAGAGCGGTCACACCTCCCCGACCGGCACCCCGACCTCCTCGCCCTCCACCGGAGAGCCGACGACGACCCCCGAGCCGACCACCACACCGGACCCGACCGGCACACCCACCGCGTCCCCCACGGTCGGCACACCATGCCGGGTCGACTACCGGCTGTCGGACTGGGGAACCACCTTCAACGCGGACGTCACGATCCACAACACCGGCAGCACGGCGGTCGACCGGTGGGAGCTGTCGTTCACCTTCCCCGGCGGCCAGTCCGTCACGCAGATCTGGAACGCCACCCGCGTCCAGGACGGTCGCAGCGTGACCGTGACCCACCCCTCGGGCTACAACACGTCCATCGCACCCGGAGCGACTGTGAACTTCGGGTTCAGCGGCGCCTCGCAAGCCGGCACGAACGGCGTTCCGGACTCCTTCACGCTGAATGGAACATCCTGCTCGTCAGCGTGACGGAAAGCGGACCGTACTAACTATACCGGTTCAATAACGGGACCCGGGCAGCTCACGGAATCTGTTCAGACACGGTTAACGTACGACCGTGGATCTACTTCAACCGATCATCAAGCCATACGCATGGGGTTCACGCGACGCGCTGGCCCGGCTGCAGGGGAGGGACACCCCGTCGGCCGGGCCGGAGGCAGAGTTGTGGATGGGCGCGCATCCGTCCGGCCCCGCGGGGTTGACCCGCGACGGACGGGCCACGACACTCCTGGACGCCGTGGCCGGCGATCCGGACGGGGAGCTGGGGGGCGCCTGCGCCCGGACGTTCGGAGGCAGGCTGCCGTTCCTGCTGAAGGTGCTGGCCGCCGAGCAGCCGCTGTCCATCCAGGTGCATCCGGACCGGGACCAGGCCCGCTCGGCGTTCGCCGCCCAGCAGGCCCGCGGCGGTCACGGCCCCTACGCGGACGACTGGCCCAAGCCTGAACTGCTCTACGCGCTCAGCCGCTTCGAGGTCCTGGCCGGATTCCGCGACCGCGAGGAGGCCGCACACCTCCTGGAGAACCTCGGGATAGACGGCCTTCGCCCGGTGATCGGACTGCTGCGAGCCGGCACCGGTGAGCAAGCCCTCTCCGAGGCCCTGCGCGCCCTGCTCGAACGGGCACCGGACGATCGCGCGCCGCTGGTGTCCGCCGTCGTGGCGTCGAGCCGGCGCCTGGCGCGGTCCGCGCACCCTCATGCGGCCGCGTACGCAGCGGTGGAACGCATGTCAGGGCATCACCCCGAAGACCTCGGCCTGGTGGCTTCCCTGTTGCTGGACCACCGGGTTCTGGAGCCGGGTACCGCCCTGTTCATGCCGGCGGGCGGACTGCACGCCTACGTGCACGGGGTCGGCCTGGAGCTGCTCGCCAACTCGGACAACGTGCTGCGCGCGGGACTGACGAGCAAGGAGGTGAACGTGCCGGAGCTGCTACGGATCACCGACCCGACGGTGCGCGTGCCGGTGGTCGTGCCGAAAAGCGTCCCGGGGCCGGGTTCAACCTGGCTGTACGACTGCCCGGTGGCGGAGTTCGCTCTCTACAGGACCGAACTCGACGGCTCCAGCGGGCCCCTCGTACCCGCGTCCGGCCCCCGTATCGCCTTCTGTGCGGACGGATCGGCCCGACTGAGCACGAGGACCGGGGACACCGAGCCGCTGCGCCTCGGCCCCGGCGCCTCCTGCTTCCTTCCCGCTTCGGACGAGGAAGTCCTGGTCGAGGGCGAAGGAACGCTGTTCGTGGCCGCCGTGGGCCTGCTCCCGGAAGATCACGGCGCGATCGCCCAGAATTCGTTCGCTTCGCTGCAATGACAACGTTGTCGCATCACCGGTTTCCTCGTCGCGTTCACATCACGCTTCGAGGTTTCCGGTGACCGACTGGAGAAAGGACCACATCGGTGTACGCCGCCCTGGACATCGGAGGGACAAAGATCGCGGGAGCGCTGGTGGACGAAGGGGGGTCCGTCGTCCACCGAGCCGAACTCCCCACGCCCGCGAGGGAGTCCGCCCAACGCATGGCACGGACGATCGACGCCGTGATCGACACCCTGTCGGCCGCCCCCGCCTGGGGCACCGTGCGGGGTGTGGGCATCGCCAGCGCAGGCCCCGTCGACACAGCGGCCGGCACGGTCAGCCCCGTGAACATTCCCGCCTGGCGGGACTTCCCCCTCGTCGAGAGTGTGCGCGCCCATCCGCTGCTCTTCACCGGCCTCGAACCGGTCCTGCTCGGGGATGCCGTGGCCATGGCCGCCGCCGAACACTGGCTGGGGGCTGCTCGGGGCGTGGACAACGCCCTGTGCATGGTCGTCTCGACGGGCGTCGGGGGCGGATACGTCCTGGGCGGCCGACTGCATCCCGGCCCTTCGGGCAACGCCGGGCACATAGGTCACATCTCCGTCGGCATCGACGGACCGCCCTGCGCCTGCGGGGCGCGGGGATGTGTCGAGGGGTACGCCAGTGGCACCGCCATCACCCGTTACGCCGTGCGGACGGGCTGGTCGCCGGGGCCGGGTTCGCAGCCCTCGGCCGCCGCGGTCGCCGCGTCCGCGCGCGAGGGCGACGAGCGTGCCCTGGCTGCCTACGACCGTTCGGCCCGGGCGCTGGCCGCCGCGATCGCGGGCAGCGCGGCGCTGCTGGAGATCGAGGTCGCGGTCATCGGAGGCGGTGTCGCACAGGCGGGCGAGACGCTGTTCACGCCCCTGCGCCGCCATCTGCGCGCGTTCGCGGTCCTCGACTTCGTGCGTGATCTCGAGGTGCGTCCCGCCGCTCTGGCACGGGACGCCGGGCTCATCGGTGCGGCGGCGGCCCGGCAACAGTTCGTCGAAGGGGGCGGGGCGGCATCGCCCGTCGTTCACGAAACCAGTGCTTAACCGGTTTCGTGACACTGCTGGAGCCGTGCGGCTCACGGGGCAGCTCTTCGCTCTCATTTGTAGTACCCCCGGGTGAAATTCCGCTGGAATTGCCGCGCTCCGGGTGGCATTTCCACAGCGAAGCTCTCGGTGACACGCGAAGGGGCGCGGCAGGACGCCGCGCCCCTGGACCGTCACTGCCCGCCGCTCTACGACGGGGGCGGCGCGGTCGACGCCCGCGGTACCAGCGAGGGCGTCGCGACGGGCCCGGAGGTCGCGTCGTGGCCCGCCAGCACCTCGAAGAGCACCCGTGCGACCTGCGCACCGAAGCCGTGCACGTCGTGACTCATCGCCGAGAGCGTCGGATGGGTGAGCCGGCACAACTGGGAGTCGTCCCAAGCCAGCAGTGACAGGTCGTCCGGCACGGAGACGCCCATCTCGGCGGCGACACCGAGTCCGGCGACCGCCATGATGTCGTTGTCGTAGAGGATCGCCGTGGGCCGCTCGGCGGACAGCAGCAGGGAGCGGGTGGCCCGCGCACCGTCCTCGCCCGAGAAGGCCGTCTCGACGTGCGGACCGCCCTCGAGGCCGAGTGCGCTCATGGTCCGTTCGAACGCGCTCGTCCGGATGGCGCTGTGACCGAGCCCTCGGGGACCGCCCACGTGCGCGATGCGCCGGTGCCCCAGCACCGCCAGGTAACGCACCGCCTCGGCGACGGCCGCGTCGTCGTCGGTCCACACCGACGGAAACCCGCCGGTGAGGGTGGGGTGGCCGACCGCCACGGCCGGGAGACCGATGCGCCGCAGCGGGGCGATCCGCGGATCCTCCTGGTGGAAGTCGACGAGGATCGAGCCCCCTATCTGCCGCTCCCGCCACCAGCGTTCCTGCAGCCCGATCTCCTCCTCCAGCGAGCCGACCAGGCGCAGCAGCAACGAGCAGTCGCGCTCGGCCAGCACGCTCTCGATGCCGGAGACGAACTCCATGTAGAACGGCTCCAGGCCGAGCAGCCGGGCGGGCCGGCAGATCGCCAGCCCCACGGTGTCGACGGACTGCCGCGACAGACTGCGGGCCGACGAGTTCGGGGCCCAGCCCAGTTGCCGGGCCGCCGCGAAGATCCGCTCCCGGGTGGCGTCGGAGACCCCCGGCTTGTCGTTGAACGCCAGGGACACGGCTCCCTTGGAGACGCCGGCCGCCGCGGCGACGTCCTTGATCGTGACGCGGACGGACGGTGCGCTCACGCCGGTTCCACGCAGAACAGTGCCGCCCGGACGGCATTGGCCCCGGTGTCGGTCGCACCCGTGACCCGCAGGCGGAGTTGTTCGCCGGGGAGGAGGGTGCGCAGTCCGGTGTCGCAGACCGCGTCCGGCCCGAGCCGGTCGGCCTGCAGGAGGAGGTCGCGTACGAGGGTGTGTGCGGTTACCACGACCTCGACATTACCCGTCCCGGCACCCATCGGGGACTCCACGGCCACGTCGTAGTGCGGGACCGGATAGGTGAACTCGCGGTCCGTCACGGGCAGGTGCACGCTGCGCAGATCCTCGCTGTCCGCGACGAGGAACTCCTTGGCGGATCCCTGGGCGGGGGCCAGGTCCTGCGGCACGGTCCGGCGGTGCACCGCGCGGGCGGCGACGGTCACGTCGATCACGTGCTCGGCCACCTCGGTACCGTCCGCCCGCAGGCGTCGCAGTCTGATGTGTGCCTGCCAGGGCTCGGCGGACTGGTTGACGATGGCGAGCACGGGGAGGCCGTCGTCGCCGTCGCCCGGCTGGAGCGTGAGGAGGCGGTCCGCGTAGACCCGGCGCAGCTCGTGGTAGAGCGGCTTGAGGCGGCCGTCGCCGTCGATGGCCGCCCAGGAGCTGACCGGCCAGCAGTCGTTGATCTGCCAGACGATGGTCCCGGCGCACACGGGCCAGTGCGAGCGCCAGTGCTCGATCCCGGTGGCGATCGCGCGGGCCTGCACGACCTGGGTGAGGTAGTGCCAGCGGTCGAAGTCGTCCTCGGGCAGCACGAAGTGGCGCTCCACGCCCCGGTTCAGCTTGCCGTTGCCGTCCTCGGCCTTCTGGTGGTGCAGCATGCCGGGCGAGTCGGGCGCGAGCCGTTCGCCCGGCAGCGCGCGCCGCAGGGTCGCCATCGCGGGCGGCGCCTGCCAGCCGAACTCGGAGACGAAGCGGGGCACCGAGTCGCGGTATTCGGCGTAGTCGCGGCGGTTCCAGACCTCCCACGAGTGGTGGGTGCCGTGGGCCGGGTCGTTGGGGTGGTGGTCCCAGGAGCCGGACCAGGGGCTGCCCGCGGTGTAGGGGCGGGTGGGGTCGAGTTCCGCGACGATCCGCGGGAGCAGGTCCAGGTAGTAGCCGCCGCCCCAGGAGTCGCCGCGCAGTTCGGGCTCCCAGTCCCAGTCGCGGAAGCCCCAGAGGTTCTCGTTGTTGCCGTTCCACAGCACGAGCGAGGGGTGGGGCATCAGTCGGACAACGTTGTCGCGGGCCTCGGCCTCGACCTCTGCGCGCAGCGGCTGCTCCTCGGGGTAGGCGGCGCAGGCGAAGAGGAAGTCCTGCCAGACCATGAGGCCCATCTCGTCGCAGGCGTCGTAGAAGGCGTCGTCCTCGTAGATGCCGCCGCCCCAGATCCGCACCAGGTCCACGCCCGCGTCGGCCGTCTGACGCAGCCGCGTGCGGTAACGCTCGGGTGTGACGCGGGAGGGGAAGACGTCGTCGGGGATCCAGTTGACCCCTCGGGCGAAGATCCGTACGCCGTTGACGACGAGGGTGAAACCGGTGCCGTGCTCGTCCGCGGAACGGTCCAGTTCCACGGTCCGGAAGCCGATCCGCCGGTGCCAGGAGTCGAGGGGCCGCTCTTCGGCGCCCGGACCTGCAGCTTCCTCGGTGAGCTCGAGTTTCAGGTCGTACAGGGGCTGGTCACCGTATCCGCGAGGCCACCAAAGGGCAGCGTCGGGCACCTCCATCGTCAGTACGGCGTGCCTCCCCTCCACCACGCCGCGCGCCTCGGCCAGGCCGTCCCCGACGGCGGCACGTACGGTGAGCGGGCGGGCCGTCCCCTGCGCGGTCCGCTCGATCTCGATGCGTACCTCGACGCGGCCCGTGCCGTCGTGGACCGTCACCAGAGGGCGTACGTCGGCCAGCCGGGCCGTTGACCAGCGTTCCAGCCGGACCGGGCGCCATATCCCTGCAGTCACCAGGGTGGGACCCCAGTCCCAGCCGAAGCTGCAGGCCATCTTGCGGATGTACTGGAACGGCTCCGGGTAGACGTTGGGGCGCTCCCCCGTCAGCGCCCGCACCGAGGCCGCCTCGTCGTAGGCGGAGGCGAAGTCCACCTCCAGGCGCCCGTGGCGACCGGTGACATCGAAGCGGTAGCGCCGGTGCATGTTCCTGGTGCGGCCCAGCTCCCGTCCGTCCAGGGTGATGGTCGCGGCGGTGTCGAGTCCGTCGAAGACCAGGTCGGTCCGCTCGTGCTCCTCCCCGGTGGTGTCGGAGGCCGGCAGGTCGCGGGCGTAGGTCCAGGCCCGCTGTCCGACCCAGGCAACAGCGGGTTCGTTGACGCCGAGGAAGGGGTCCGGGATCAGCCCGGCCGCGAGCAGATCGGTGTGGACGCAGCCGGGGACCTGGGCGGGCAGCAGGTTGTCGCTGTAGCTCAGGCTCCAGCCCTCGGTGAGCGGGAGGACTTCCTTCATGTACGGCTCCTTCGGCGGGACGGGCCCGGTGTCGTATGAACGCGGCTCAACCTAACCCCACAGAAGTAAACCGGTCTAGCCCTCCTTCCTTGCCAGGAGTCCACGCCGAAGCACAGTTGGCGCATCAATAGCCCGACTCGGCCTCTCACCTCAGGTAACGATTGAGTATCGCGAAGGTTTGGGCAGCTTTACCGGTTCACGAGTGCCTGACATAGTCGCCGTCAACCACCACCGGAGCCCGAGCCGTAATCCTTGGAAAGGAGCTGGGCACATGGGGAAGAGGACGCTGAGCGTCGCACTGCTTGCCACCGCGATGATGACCGTCGCGGGGTGCAGCGGAGGGGGAAGCGCGGACGCCGGCGAGACCGCCGCCGCGCCGGTGAACCCGGACGGCGTCTCGGGGGACATCACCGTGCTCACCAATCGCACCGACCTTGTAGAGGACGGGACGATGAAGAAGTACGCCGCCGAGTTCAACAGAACCTACCCCGACGTGAAGGTCGAGTTCGAGGGCCTCACCGACTACGAGGGCGAGGTGAAGATCCGCATGAACACGGAGGACTACGGCGACGTCCTGCTCATCCCGTCGGCGGTCGCCAAGGGCGACTATCCCAAGTTTTTCGCGCCGCTCGGCGAGACCTCCTCGATGAAGCCCACCTACCGCTTCACCGACAAGACCGACGTCGGCGGCAAGACCTACGGCATCGCCACCTTCGGAACCGCCAACGGCCTGGCCTACAACAAGGCGTTGTGGAAGAAGGCCGGGATCACCGACTGGCCCACCACCACCGACCAGTTCCTCGCCGACCTCAAGGCCGTCAAGGACAAGACGGGGGCGACCCCGTACTACACCAACTTCAAGGACGGCTGGCCGCTGGAGAGCCCCTGGACCAACAGCGTCGGCTCCATCAGCTGCGACACCCAGGGCCACGACAAGCTCGCCGACATGGACAAGCCTTGGGCCAAGGGCAACGACCTCAACACCCTTGACACCCTGCTCTACGACATCGTCCATCAGAAGCTGTCGGAGAAGGACCCGGCCACCACCAACTGGGAGAGCTCCAAGACCCTCCTGGCCAAGGGCAAGGTGGGCAGCATGGTGCTCGGCTCCTGGGCCATCAACCAGATGCGGGACGCGGCCGAGAAGGCCGGCCAGAACCCCGACGACATCGGCTTCATGCCCCTCCCGGCCCAGAAGGACGGCACGTTCTGCTCCACCCTGGTCTCCGACTACCAGCAGGCCGTCAACATCCACTCCGACCACAAGGAAGCCGCCCGGGCGTGGATCGACTGGTTCACCGAGAAGTCCGGCTACGCGGCCAAGGAAGGCGCCGTCTCCGCCCTGAAGTCCGAGGGGATGCCGGAGACCCTCAAGGACTACGTTGACAACGATGTCAAGATGATTGAGCGTTCCGCGGCACGGACGGCCGAGGTCGACGCCATCGACAACGCCTCCGAGATCGGACTCAACAAGCCGGACTACCGCAAGAAGCTCATCGACATGGCCCGCGGTGTCACGGACGGAACACTCGAGGGCTACTTCGACGACCTGAACAAGCGCTGGTCCGAGGCCAGGCAGACCGTCGGCTCCTGACCCCGGCACCCGTCTGAACCCCGCACCCGCCGGGTCCCCTCCCCGCCTCCCCGGAGAACGGGACCCGGCGCCCAGTGCCCTCAGCGGACGACGAAAGGCCCTGGCTCCGCAATGACCCGAACCGCTTCCACCGCTTCACCGCCCAACCCGGCCGCCGGGACGGGCCCGACCGGCGAGCAACCCACCCGGCATCGCGCGCGGGCCGACGCGTCGTGGCGCGACCGGCCGCTGCGCAAACTCACCCCGTGGCTGTTCCTGCTGGCCCCCCTCGCCCTGCTGATCACGTTCACCTACGTGCCGGTGGGCAACATGATCTACTACAGCTTCACCGACTGGGACGGCGTCAGCCCCACCCGCAACTACGTCGGCACGGAGAACTACACCGAGATCTTCACCCGGCCCGAGCTGTTCCGGGTGTTCGCGGTGAGTTTCTACTACCTGGCGGCGTCCGTCGTTCAGATCGTCATCGCCCTGTACTTCGCCGCCGTCCTCAGTTTCGACTTGCGCTTCAGGAACCTGTTCAAGGGCATCCTGTTCTTCCCATACCTGATCAACGGCGTCGCCATCGGCTTCGTCTTCCTGTACTTCTTCCAGGACGGCGGCACGCTCGACTCGGTCCTGTCCTGGTTCGGCGCCGACACCGACCACGCCTGGCTGGGCTCTCCGGAGTCCGCCAACACCTCCATGGCCGGCGTGTCCGTGTGGCGCTTCACCGGCCTCAACTTCGTGCTGTTCCTCGGCGCGATCCAGTCGATCCCCGGTGAACTCTACGAGGCCGCCCAACTGGACGGCGCGAGCCGCTGGAAGCAGTTCCGGCACATCATCGCCCCGAGCATCCGCCCGGTGCTGAGCCTGAGCGTCATCCTGGCGATCTCCGGCTCGCTCTCCGTCTTCGAGATCCCGTACATCATGACCGGCGGCGCGACGGAAACCTCTACGTTCGTCATCCAGACGGTGAAGTACGCCTTCCAGTTCAACAAGACCGGCCTGGCCTCGGCCTGCGCGGTGGTGCTGCTGGCGATCATCCTGCTGATCACCTGGATCCAGCGCCGCCTCGTGCCCGACGAGAAGGTGGACCTCGTATGACCCTCACCGCCCCGACCCGCCGCGCGCAGGAGCAGACGCGCCGCCGCCCGCGCGTCAGCACCGCCCTGACGTACCTGTCGCTGGTCGTCGCCTCACTCGTGGTGCTGCTGCCGCTCACCGTGGTCTTCCTGACCTCGCTGAAGTCCTACGAGGAGATCTCCGACGGCCAGGGCGCGCTGGCCCTGCCGGACGACTGGCTCAACTTCTCGAACTACGCCACGGCGTTCAACGACGGCCACATGCTGCAGGCTTTCGGCAACACGGCCTTCATCCTGCTGTTCTCCATCACCGGCACGGTGATCATCGGCTCGATGACCGCGTACGCGATCGACCGCTTCGAGTTCCGCTTCAAGAAGCTCGTCATGGCTCTCTTCCTGATCGCCACGCTGGTGCCCGCCGTGACGACGCAGGTGGCCACCTTCCAGGTGGTCAACAGCTTCGGGCTGTTCAACACCCGGTGGGCCCCGATCCTGTTGTACATGGGCACGGACATCGTGGCCATCTACATCTTCCTGCAGTTCATCCGCGGAATCCCCAGGTCCCTCGACGAGGCGGCACGGCTCGACGGCGCCAACTCCTTCACCATCTACCGGAAGATCATCTTCCCGCTGCTGAAGCCGGCTATCGCGACGGTGGTCATCATCAAGGGCATCACCACGTACAACGACTTCTACATCCCGTTCCTTTACATGCCCAAAGAGGATCTCGGAACCATGTCGACGGCCCTGTTCCGGTTCAAGGGGCCGTTCGGGGCGCACTGGGAGAACATCTCCGCGGGAGCCGTCCTCGTCATCGTGCCGACCCTGGTGGTCTTCCTGTTCCTCCAGCGCTACATCTACAACGGCTTCGCCCAGGGGGCCACCAAATAGCGAAGCCCCCGCCGCGTCGGATCTGCCGGACGAGGCGTTCGGGCGTACTGAAGGCGACGTCGGAACCGCCCGCGCCGCAAGGGCGACCAGAAACCTTCGAAGAGGCGCAGCCGGCTCCCGCAGGGGACGGCCGTGGCATGAAGTCGTCGGCTGTACAGACCAGCGTCTCAACGGGACCTGGTCCGCGACCGTTGCCCCTGACCGGTCGCAGACCAGGCACTCGTGCGTGGCATGTGATCGGTTCTCGTTCCGAGGGGAACCGATCCGGCCAAGATACGGCGGAACCTCGGACAGGCAACGGTTGGACGGCGGGCGGAGCCGGCCGGGATCGGCTGGAAGTGGCCGTTGTTTCACACGCGCGGTGGCATGCCGGGGGAGGCACTCCGCCGGGCGTCTCGCCCTCCCCCACCGCTTGAGCACCGGGGACGTGACGCGCTGACGACCGCCGGGCCCACGATGGTCGGGGGCCTCGCCGAACTCAAGTACGTCCGCTGGGTGAAGGCCCGGCCGCTCCGGACACCACCAGGTGGCACCACCGGACACCCGTGTACGCCGGAGCCGAACCGCGCTTCGAAGACGGAATCGCTGTCGGCCCGCCCCCGGAACGGGCCCGGGCCAACCGGTAGCGAACCCGTCGTCCAATCCGGGTGCCGCAAGGCTCTCTCCGGACTCCGCTGGGCCCGCTCGCACAGGAATGGGGCAATGGCCGGAATGGACATGCCCCGCAGTGACGACGTCACGGTCGTCGGACAGGGCGACGGAGTGGCGCTCTTGCTGCCGCGCGATTTCGAGTGTGACCGGAACATGTGGCGCCTGGCCGTGCCGGCCTCGCGAAGCGGCACCGCGTGGTGCTGTTCGGCTACGTCGGCTCCGACGGATCGGACCTGTCGGCCTGGAGCCGCGAGCGGTACTCGTCCCTGGAGGGTTACGCCCGCGACGCAGCGGAGGTCTGCGAGGCACTCGACCTGGAACGGGCCGTGCTCGTCGGGCACTCTGTCAGCGCCATGGCCGGGGCGCCGGCGGCACGCGCCGGCAGAGCCACTCCCGACTCCTCACCAGGACCGGGCGGTGTGGCCGGGGAGGGCAGCGCGAACCTCCTCGCCCTCCCGGCAGGCCGGCGGCCCCGCTGCGAAACGCCGGTCAGCCGCGCGTGCTGCCCGACGTCGCACCGCCCGGCGGGTACCCGGGGGGGGCTGCGACCCCCCGGCCGCCGGGCGGCTGACCGGCGCCGCCGCGGGTGGGCTGAGTGTCGGTGTCGACACCGACATCCAGCTTCGCGACATAGCCGGAGCCCGCGTCGCCGGACACGGTGGGCACCTGCAGCTTCCAGTCCCCCTCGCCGAAGATGTCGTCGTCGGAGACACGGGTGCCGACGCCGGCCATGTTCTCGCTGGACCCGAAGCAGCCGTCGAGGCCGTAGGCCTTGCCCAGCATGTCGGCCGGAAAGGCGAGCTGAGAGGTGGCGACGACGTTGGCGACGTCCGTCGCGGAGTCGACGTCGGGGTAGACCTCACGTCATGGAGGAGGGCATCACCACGGACTACGCCCTGGTCCGGGCCTGGCGCGGCGACCGTCACGGCAATGTGGTCTTCCGTCGCGCCGCCGCCAATTTCAACCCGCTCACCGCGACGGCCGGTCGGATCACGATCGCCGAGGTCGCAGAACTCGTCGAACCCGGCGAGCTGGATCCGGACACCATCCACCTTCCGGGCATCTTCGTGCAGAGAGTCATCCGGCTCACTCCAGAACAAGCCGCCGCCAAGCACATCGAGAAGAGGACGGTACGTTCCTGACGGCATGGACCCGCGACCAGATGGCCGCCCGCGCCGCCGCCGAGCTCACCGACGGCTCCTACGTCAACCTCGGCACCGGCCCGTACCCGACGGAGGACAAGGTCGACCCCGACCTGATCAACGCCGGCAAGGAGACGGTCACCGTGCTGCCCGGCGCCTCCTTCTTCGACTCCGCCCTCTCCTTCGGCATGATCCGCGGCGGCCACATCGACACCGCCGTCCTCGGTGCCATGCAGGTCTCCGCCTCAGGCGACCTGGCCAACTGGATGATCCCCGGGAAGATGGTCAAGGGCATGGGCGGTGCCATGGACCTGGTCCACGGCGCCCGACGGTGATCGTCCTCATGGAGCACATCGCGAAGGACGGTTCCCCGAAGGTCCTCAAGGACTGCACCCTCCCACTCACCGGCGAACGGTGCGTCCATCGCATCATCACCGACCTCGGCGTCCTCGACATCACCGATGCCGGCCTCGCTCTGATCGAAACGGCGCTCGGGGTCACCGTCGAGGAGCTGGTATCCCACACCGAAGCCCCGATCCACAGGGTCGCCTGCTGAACCGTCGCGCTCGATCGGAACCCGCCGTGCCGGGATGCGGTGAGGATGTCCCGCCGGCCACCTTCATGGGAGGGCACGCCGTGCCGTACACGTTTCCCGTCGACCCCGCAGAGCTCAGCTACACAACCGTCCCATCGCCTCCGGCACACCAACGTGCTCCGACCACAGCCGGATGACTTCGTCCGAACCGGCGCCCAACCCAAAGCACGGTCTGACTGGACTCCACACCGCCGCCGCCTTCATCTGGTCAATGAGACGAGTCGGAATCGCCGGCACGATGACCATGCGAACGATGAAGGTTATGACTGTTGGCGGGTCTCACCCGCCGGGGTCCCATACGTTCTCCGCTGCCACCTCCAGGACACTTTCGGCGGCCCCCCTTCCGGCACCGCACGCCGCGGCCCTCCGGCTGACTCGCAAGCGTCGGCGATCGAGTCCAGGGACACCACTGCCCGCCACCCTCGCCACTCGGGCCCAGAGGGACGTCGTTGGCCTGTACACCCAGGACTCCTGCATCTCGGCTGCTCCCTTCTTGGCCGGCCTGGCCGCTTTGACAATACGGAGGAAGTCTCCGTATCGTCGGAGCCTAATCGGAGATGCTCTCCGTTTTATGTCTCATCTGGAGGGCCAGTCGTGTCAAGCCGTCAGATGCTCCTGTGCATGCAGTTCACCAGCGGCTACGGAGCCGAACCCGGGGCGTGGCGTCTTCCTGGGGCGAACCTGCGCAGCTATACGGACATGGACCAGTTCGTGCGGTACGCGCAGACAGCCGAGCGAGGCAAGATTCAGCTGCTGTTCTTCGCGGACACTCCGGTTCTGGATGTGGACCTCGAACAACAGGTCCCGCATTTCGCGATCGATCCGTTGCTGGTCATGACGTCCATCGCGCGGGAGACGGAGCGGATCGGGCTGGTCTCCACCGCCTCCACCACCTTCAACGAGCCCTACAACCTCGCCCGCCAGTTCAAGGCGCTGGACGTGATCAGCCACGGCCGGGCCGGCTGGAACGCGGTCACCACCTCCGACCCCGCCGCCGCGGCGAATTTCGGCCGCGCTGTCCCGCCGCGGGCTGAGAAGTACGAGCGGGCCCACGAGGTCGTGCAGATCGTGCAGGCGCTGTGGGGCAGCTGGCAGAAGGACGCCTGGGTTCTGGACGTGGACGGCAAGCGGTTCGCCGACATGGACAAGATCCAGCCGGTGAATCTCCAGGGCCGCCACGTCGCCTCCCGCGGCCCACTGCCCATCCCGCCCTCCGAGCAGGGCCAGCCGGTCATCTTCCAGGCGGGCGGCGGCAGCCACGGCCTGGAGCTGGCCGGCCGCTACGCCGACGGCGTCTACGCCAACCCCTACACCATCGAGGACGGCCGGGCCCAGCGCCAGGCACTGCGCGATGCCGCCGAGCGCGCCGGACGCGACCCGGACGAGGTGAAGATGTTCGCCGGCTTCATGCCGGCCATCGCCGCCTCCCGCCGGGCCGCCCTCGACCGGCGGCGGTTCCTGGACGAGTCCGTGGACCTGCGCCAACGCGTCCGCTACCTCGGCGCCATGATCGGCCTGCCGCTCGACCACGGGCAGATCGACGAGCCGCTGACCGCGGGCCAGCTGGCCGACGCCGTACCCAGCCCGCACGACCCGCGCTCCGCCCGCGCCCTTCAGGTGGCACGGGAGGGCTGGACCCTGCGTGACGTACTCGCCCACGGCGTCATCGACTACCACCCGGTCGTGGCCGGCACCGCCGAGGACGTGGCCGACCACATGCAGCAGTGGTTCGAGGCCGGGGCCTGCGACGGCTTCTCCCTGGCCATCGACGGCTACCACGACGGCGTCGACGCCTTCGTCGACCAGGTCGTCCCCCTCCTGCAGGAACGCGGCCTGTTCCACCTCGACTACGAAGGCCCCACCCTGCGCGACCACCTCCACGCCCGCGAGCAGTACGGTCTCGACACGCGCGTCTCGGAAACGGCTGCCCGGTGATGTCCACCAGCGCGTCTCTGCGATCCGGCGCCACGGCGCAGCAGGCGTTCCGGGACGTCATGGCCGCCGTGGCGTCTCCGGTCGCCGTGGTCACCGCCCTGGACGACGGCCGCCCGCACGGCACCACGGTCAGCGCCTTCGCGTCCCTGTCCCTGACGCCGCCCATGGTGCTGGTGTCGCTGGACCAACGCTCGCGTCTGCTGGCGGTTGTCCGCCGCAGCGGCCGCTTCGGCGTCAACGTCCTCGGTGCGCACCAGGCCGATCTGGCCTCCGTCTTCGCCCGCTCCGCACCCGACAAGTTCGACGGAATCGACTGGGCGCCGAGCGGGGAACTGCCACGGCTGCCGGGCGCCGCCGCATGGATCGCCGCCGAGGTGGCCGACTGCGTCGACGCCGGCGACCACACCGTCCTGCTCGCCCACGTGACGGCCGCGGAGCCGGGCGAGGGATCCCTGAGACCGCTCACGTATCACCGGCGTTCCTTCGGCACCCACACACCGCTGACCCAGTGACCGTGCGGCACGTCGAGGAAGGCATGGGATACAGGGCCTGATCGCGGGCCCTGGGCATGGGGCGGCGCTGCGTGCCCTGCTGCGTCCAGCACGCAGCGCCGCGGACGATCATCACCGAGAACCTGACCGGACCGCTCGGTACCGGGCACACCAACGAAGCAAGGAGCAACGATGCCGACCCTGGGAATCATCGGAAGCGGCAACATCGGGGCCGCGATCGCACGACTGGCGGTGGCCGCGGACATCGACGTGGTGATCGCCAACTCACGCGGCCCCGAAAGCCTGACAGATCTCGTCGGGGAACTGGGGCCGCGTGCCACGGCCGGCACCCTCGAAGAGGCCGCCCGCGCCGGAGAGGCGACCGTACTCAGCATTCCCCTGACCGCGTACCACGACCTGCCCGCCGGCCTCCTGACGGGCAGGACCGTGCTGGACACCGGCAACTACTATCCGCACCGCGACGGCCGGATCGCCGAACTCGACTCCGATGAAGTGACCACGGCCGAGCTGGAGCAGCAGCTCCTGTCCGGCGCGCTGCTGGTCAAGGCGTTCAACAACATCCTGGCCCACCACATCCCCCAGCTGGCTCGGCCCGCCGGAGCTCCGGACCGTAGCGCCCTGCCCATCGCCGGCAACGACCCCGACGCGAAGGTCCGGGCGGCCGAGCTGATCGGTCGGCTCGGCTTCGACACGGTGGACGCCGGCACCCTGGACGAGAGCTGGCGCTTCGAGCCCGAGGCCGGCGCCTACACCCACATCTACCTGGCAGATCCCGATGTGCCGACCGAGCGCATCATGCAGGCCCCTGCGGCGCCGCTGCCCGCCGGCAAGCTCCAGGAGGCGCTGCGGACGGCCCAGCGGGTGAAGGTGGCCGCGCGCACCTTCTGACAGCGCGTATCCGGGCAGCGCCGTAACACCTTGCGCCGCCCCCATACCTTGGCCCCGACGTCGCCGACGTCGGGGCCAAGGTATGGGGAGTGGGAGGCGTGCTGCTCGACGGTCGACGTGCGAGTCGGGGCACCCCCGGAGGGGCTCACATGAACAGGGCCCGGTTCAGGCGGACGCCGTACTCCGCGTCGGGGTTGGTCCGGGCGTCCCCGACCCTTTCCTGGATCGCGGCGACGGAAAGGTCGCGCCGCTTGGGCAGGCGCTCGGCCTCCGCGGCCGCCAGCGCACCCGGCATCTCCTCGCGGGTGAGGTCGGTGCAGTAGCACGGCGCACCCGGCTGCTGCCGCCACGAGTCCGCGAGCGTTCCGGCGTCGAAGGCGTCGAACCCGGTGTCCTCGACCAGTGCCATGGCCACCTGACGGTCCCGATCACGGTCGGCGGCGACGGGGATGGCGATACGGCCGGGGCTCCCCGCGGGCCTGCCCTTGCCTGCGAACGAGTGGGAACCGATCGCGTTCCACGCCTTGGCGATCGGCCGGCCCAGCTGTTCGGTAACCCACAGGCTCTCGACCTGACCGGCGTCGATGGCCTCGATCCGGCTGTCCCGCGCCGGGTAGTAGTTCGACGTGTCGATGACGACCGTGTCGGCCGGCACGTCGGCGATCAGTGACGCGACCTGCGGAAGACGGTGCAAGGGAATCGAGAGGATCACGACGTCGACGTCCTCGACGGCTTCCGCCGCCGTCACCGCGCGCCCGCCCGTGGAGAGGACGTCAGCCTCGATCGTGTGCGGGCCGCGCGAGTTGGCCACCTTCACCTGATGCCCTGCCGCGGCCAGCCGCTGGGTCAGCGTCTTCCCGATATGCCCTACGCCCAGAATGCCAATCTTCACGATGTTTCTCCTTGCCTCGAGTTCGGTCGCGAGGGGCCGCCGACGCCGCGTCCGCGGTGTCCCAGTGGCAGCCCAGCCCGCAGGCCGCGCGCCCGACGGGGCGTCCAGCGGTGAGCTCTCGGGAGAGCCCCCCGCGCGCAATGGCGCCACGCTTGTGCCTGCGGTTACGCGGGGTCTTCGCCGCTCCCGGGAGCTGTTCCCGTCGCGGGCGTCTCCCACCCGGTGCGCATGAGGGAAACGAGCGCGTCGGGGGAAGATTCGTCGGCCATGGCAGCGCCACGGGCCCAGGCGGTGGCCAGCGTGCTGAGAAACAGGTCGCGTCCCCGCACCCAGGGCTTGGCGCCGCCGTCTCGCTGGGCGGGGCGGAGGAAGTCCTCGGTGGTCGTGATGAATCCCTGACAGGTGATCGCCAGCGGGGACGCGTCTTCGGTCAGTGCGGCCCGCAGGGGTTCGGGCAGGCCGTCGAAGGCGGTCACCCATTCACTCAGTGCCTGAAGCCACTGGGCGAGCGCGGCGCGGGAGTCGGTCACCTCGCGCCGGATGGCGTCCCGTCGGGCCTCCAGTTCTTCGTCGCGGGCCTGCAGCAGGGCAGCCAGCAGCGCCTCCCGGTTGGGGAAGTGCCGGTAGAGGGTGCCCGGACCGACACCGGCCCGCTTGGCGATGGCGTCCATGGAGCCGGTGATGCCCTGCTCGGCGAAGAACTCTTCAGCGACCTCGAGGATGTGCGTGCGGTTGCGCTGCTTGTCCGTCCGCTGCCGACGCTCGCCGGTGGCTGCCTCACCCATGTCGTTGCACCTCCCGTTGACAATGCGGAGACCGTCTCCGTATCGTCTCCGTGAAACGGAGACTATCTCCTTATCGGTTCCGATGCTACCGCCGGCCTCGGCAGGCATCCGCTGCTCCCAGGGCAGCCCGGCGCGGCACACAGGCGTTCCGTGCCGACGGCCACCGGGGCGGCACACCCCACGCGACAGCTCCCCGGCCGAGGCCCCACCGGGTTGGGCTTGTGCAGCCGGACCCCACCGGCGCGCACCGACGGCATGGAACGCGTACAGCCCTACACCCAGCATCACGGAAGAGATCACATGTCCCCCGACAAGACTCCGGCGCCGACCGCCGCAGACGCACCGCCACCGACCCGCAACGACGACAGACTGGCCTCCCAAGACGTCCTCGTCATCGGGATCCTGATGGTCTCCGCGTTCACCGTCCTGCTGAACGAGATGCTGCTGGGAGTCGCACTCCCCACCCTGATCACCGATCTCGACATCACTCCCACCACGGGACAGTGGCTCACGACGGGTTATCTGCTGACCCTGGCGATCCTCATCCCGGCCACCGGCTTCCTCCTACGGAGGTTCACCCTCCGTACGATCTTCCTCGGCTCGCTGTCCCTGTTCACCCTGGGCACGGCGATCGCCGCCGTCGCCCCCGGGTTCGGCGTGCTGTTCACCGGACGCATCATCCAGGCGGCGGGCACTGCCGCCCTGATGCCCCTGCTGATGGCCACGACGATGCGCCTGGTGCCCCCGCACCGGCGAGGCCGGACGATGGCACTGGTCACCGGTCTGACCGCGGTGGCACCCGCGGTCGGCCCGGCGGTGTCCGGCCTGGTGATCTCCCAGCTCAGCTGGCGGTGGCTGTTCATCCTGGTCCTGCCCGTCGTCCTGGCCGGGCTGGCCCTGGGCGCCGCCAAGCTGCGCAACATCACCACTCCGGAACCGGTCAGGCTGGACGTGCTGTCCCTCGTCCTGTCCGCCATCGGATTCGGCGCCCTCGTCTACGGCCTGTCCACCATCGGCGAGTCGGCCTCCGGCCACGCACCGATAGCCCCCTACATCCCGATCATCATCGGGCTTCTCGCCCTGGCGGTCTTCGTCCGTCGGCAGACCGTGCTGCAGCGCAGCGACAACGCCTTCCTCGACATGAGGATCTTCCGCACCCCGTCGTTCACCGTGCCGCTGCTGGTCATGCTCGTCGTCGCGCTGGTCGGCTTCGGCACCACGATGGTCCTGCCGCTGGTCCTCACCAACGTCGCGGGCCTGACGACGCTCCAGATCGGCCTCTTCCTGGTCCCCGGCGGAGCCCTGATCGCCCTCGTCTCGGCCCTCGGCGGACGCATCTACGACCGCTACGGACCGCGCCCCCTGGCCATCCCCGGATCGATCATCTGGACGGGCTCCCTGTGGTTCCTGAGCCGAGCCGACGAGAACACCGGAGTCGCAGCGCTCCTGGCCGCCTACCTCGTCCTGTCGGCCTCCCAGGCCCTCATGTGGGCACCGATGACGACGGCCGCGCTGTCCTCGCTGCGCACCGAGCTCTACCCGCACGGTACCGCGGCGTTCAACACCGCCCAGCAGCTGGCCGGCGGCGCAGGCGGCGCTGTCCTGATCTCGGCCTACACCATCGGCTCCCACGCCAAGGACGCGGGAGCACTGAACCTGGCCCAGTCCGTCTCGGCGGCACAAGCCGCCTTCACGACGGCGGCGGTCATCGGCTGCCTCGCGATCGTCGGCACCCTCTGGGTCCGCAGAACCGCAGCCACCCCCCAGCCGCCGGCGTCTCCACCGAGCAACGTTCCCGTCAATGCCACCGCAGTGTCGACAGTGTCGTCGGCCACGGACTGACAACCCCGGCGCAGGCGCCGACACACCGGCGAGGAACCGCCAGACGCCACGCTTCGCCGCTCTCACCTCCACGCCCACGCTCGAGGAGACCGTGGAACCAACCACTCCCCTCGCCACTGACACGCCCGCCCCTCCGGCCACCCCGAGCCGCCCTCTGGAAAGGAACCTCTTGTCCACCACCGCCTCCCTGTTCACCGAACTCGTACGCGTCAGACACTCCCCGCGGCAGTTCCGGCCGACGCCGCTGTCCCCTGCGGACATCCGCGGCGTCCTGGAGGATGCGCAGACCGCCCCCTCGAACAGCAACACCCAGCCCTGGACGGTGCACGTAGTCTCGGGTGCCGCCCGGGACGCCTTGAGCAAGGAACTGCTCAAGGCGTACGAAGACGGCCGGGACTCGGCGGACTTCACCGGCGACTACGGCGACGGCGTCTACCTCGAGCGGTCCTATCAGCACGGCGCCCGTGTCTACGGGGCGCGGGGCATAGCGCGCTCCGACATGGAGGGCAGGAACGAAGTGATCCGCGAGAACCTGCGTTTCTACGATGCGCCCCACGTCGCCCTGCTCTTCATGCCACAACTCGGCGACGGGGTCCGGACGGCCGGTGACATCGGCATGTACGCCCAGAACTTCCTGCTCTCGCTGACCGCACGAGGCTTCCACGGCATCCCGCAGGCCGTCCTCGGCGTGTACGCCGACACGGTCCGGGCGTCGCTGGGCGTCCGAGACGACCTCAAGCTGCTCTTCGGCATCTCCTTCGGCATCGGCGACAAGACGTCACCGATGTACGACATCGGCATGGGACGCATCCCGCTGCAACAGAGTGTGGTCCTGCACGACACCCCCGGAGTCCTCGACGAGCAATAGCTGTTTCCCTCACGAGGCGGGCCCGGGGCGGGGAAGTAGGTGGTGTCTGCTGGGGCGTAGGCCGCTGCTACGGGGGTGGACGGCAGGCAGCCCTTCCCGGAGTCACAGTGCCGGCGCCCTACCGGGTGGGCCGCACCATCGCCCCCGGTGAGCGGAAACATCTCGAACCGGGGCCGGGTCACGGTCAGCTGCGTTGCCGGCGAACGGCGCCAACGTTGCGGTCAGCGTCGAACCGCAGTGGCGAGATCGTCCGCCCAGGGTGGATTCGCACCGGGGACCGAAACCGTCAGGGCGGCGACTTGGGCGGCGAACGAGCAGGCATCAGCGACGTCTTCGAGGGTCAGTTCGTCGAGGCGGCCACCCAGGTGTCCGGCACCGGCAAGGCGGTGCAGCAGGCCCGCGGTGAAGGAGTCGCCGGCACCGACGGTGTCGATGACCACCGCAGGAGGGGCTGGGACGGTGACGCGCGCACCGTCGAGGGACGCGAGGGCGCCGCGTCCGCCAAGGGTGATGACGACGAGGCGGGCGCCTGCGGTGTGCCAGGTGTCGCAGGCTTCTTCGAGGCCGGCACCGGGCGCCAGGAAGGTGCAGTCGTCTTCGCTGAGGCGGAGGATGTCGGCGACGGCGCACCAGTGGTGCAGCCGTTCGCGGTAGGCGGAGGGCGGTACGAGCAGGGGGCGGACGTTGGGGTCGATGGATACGGTGGTGCGCTCGCGCACCTGAGCGAGGTGTTCCTCGATTCGGCTGCCGCCGGGCCGGCGGATCAGCGCGAGAGAACCGGTGTGCAGGCAGACCGCGTCGTCGTTCCGCGTCGCGGCGAGTTCGCGGTCGGTCCACTGCCAGTCGGCGGCGCCGTCGGCATAGAAGCCATAGGTGGCTTGGCCGGTCGCGTCGAGGTCGGCGACGGCGAGCGTGCTGGGCTCGGAGGTGGTCACGCTGCTGGTCAAGTTGACGCCGGAGGTGTTGAGGCGGGCGCGGAAGAGGGTGCCGAAGGCGTCGTTGGAGAAGCGTCCGAGGAAGCGGGTGGGGGTGCCGAGCCGGGCGAGGGCGACGGCGGTGTTGGCCGGGCCTCCACCGGCCAGCGCCCGTAGGGCCAGACCGTGGGGATCGGACCGGTCGCGGTCCTCGAAGATGTCGGCGACGCACTCGCCGAGGACGTCGACGCTGCCGGGGGACCCGGGTCGGGCCATGGTGACTGTCTGCCTCTCAGGTAGGGCGCGGGGCCGTAGCCCCGCGCCACGGAACGCAGCCCGCGGGCCCGTAAGGGCGTGGGGTGCTGCGATGGCCATGTCTGCCGCACACGGTGCGAGGTCACGGGACGTGTCAGTGTGCGGGTGGGTCAGCCTTCGGACCGCGTGCGGCCCAGGGCATCAAGCACGCTGTGCTGTCCGGGGCGCCGGCTGGGCTTCCTGCCTGATGTCCTGCGGGGTCAGGTTCCAGGCCGCGACGGCGAACTCGCTGCGCCCTGACCCTGTCGTACGGGCCTGCAACCGCCACGGTCCGTCGGTGGAGGGGTAGAACCTCAGGGTGAGGACCTGCTCGTCGGCCAGGTAGACCTCGGCTATCGAGCGGTCCACGATCACGCGGAGTTCGACGGGGGCGCCGGGGCGTGCGGCCGGGCACGGTGCGGTGTAGGCCCCTCCCCGTGCCCGCGTGTCCGGTGAGGCGTGGGTGCGGTCGACGGCGAGGCGGCCTGCCGCGGGGTCGAGGCTGATGTCGAGGTACTCGGAGCCGTCGGTCGACGTGATCAGGCGCAGCCCGCTGGTACCGGTGGTGTCCGGGACGAGGGTGGCGGTGAGGTCGAAGGTGTGGCTGAGCTGGCCGAGTTCGGCGGGCTCGGTCCGGATGACGTGTCCGGTTCCGTGCAGGACGCGCGGGCCGCGCAGGGCCAGCAGTTCGCGGGCGGGGCGCTGGGCGACCGTGCCGTCGGCGGTGAGGCTGACCTCTCGGGGGAGCGTGAGGACGCCTGCCCAGCCCGCTTCGTGCGCCCAGGCGTCGTCCCGTGCTTCCCAGGCCCAGCCCCACATCAGCCAGCGGTCTTCTCCTGGGGCCTTCAGCAGGGCGGGGGCGTAGAAGTCGGGTCCGTGGTCCAGCGGCACGGGGGCCGTGGCCGCCGTGAAGCGTCCGTCTTTCTCCTGGCCGGTGATGACGCTGGTGTGGCTGGGGCCGCCCTGCGGGGTCCAGTCGCTGAGGATCAGAGCACCTTGGTCGCCGAAGGTGGCGTACTGGGGGCATTCCCAGCCGACCGGGCCCGTGCCGGTCGTGGCGTCGCTGGTGTGGAAGGGGCCGCGGTAGGTCCAGTGTTCCAGGTCGTCGGATTCGTACAGTTGCGCCGCGGCGCGGCCGTCGTCGAGGGCGGAGCCGACCAGCATCCTCCAGCGCTCGTCCTGCCGCCAGACGTAGGGGTCCCGGTACATGGTGGTGCCGGCGGGCGGTTCGGGGATGAGCAGGTGGGGACGTTTGGTCCAGGTTCGGCCGTTGTCGTGCGACTCGGCGGTCGTGATCGGCTGCCACCAGCGGTCGTTGTGGTGGGCGGAGTAGAAGGCCAGGATGCGGCCGCCGGTGGAGACGGCGTTGCCGGAGTAGCAGCCGTCGGCGTCGTGCCCGCCGGGTGTGGGGGTGAGGGCGACGGGGAGGGGTTCCCAGGTGATCAGGTCGGGGCTGCGGTAGTGGCCCCAGTGCATGTTCGCGTGCCGGGGGCCGTGCGGGTTGTACTGGAAGAAGACGTGGTAGTGGCCGTCGTGGAAGACCAGGCCGTTGGGGTCGTTGATCCAGTTGCGGGGCGGTCGCAGATGGACGGTGGGCAGGTGGGGGTCGGCAGGCGACGTGGACACACGGGGCCTTTCTCAGGGCGTGCGAAGCGCACGGAAGTCATGAGGACGAGGCGGGATCGCAAGTGCGGTGCGGGGGTCAGCCCTTGACGCCGGTGGAGGCGATGCTGTTGACGAACGACCGCTGGAACGCCACGAACAGGGCGAGGATCGGCACGGTGATCATGGAGGAGTAGGCCATGATCTGGCCCCAGCCCACGTTCAGCTGGAAGAAGTAGGAGATGCCGACCATCACCGGTCGCAGCTCTTCGCTCTGTACGACCATCAGCGGCCACAGGTAGGAGTTCCAGGCGGGCAGGAAGGTGAGGATGGCGACGGTGGCGACGGCTGGGCCGGACAGCGGCATCACGATGCGCCGGTAGATGGTGAACCAGCCGGCGCCGTCCATGATCGCTGCCTCGTCGAGTTCCTTGGGGATGCTCTGGAAGAACTGGTGGAAGAAGAAGATCGAGAAGGCGTTGGCGACGAACGGCAGGATCTGCACCTGGTAGGTGTCCATCCAGCCGGTGGTCCACTCGAGCTGGAAGCCGTTCACGCGCAGCAGTGGAAGCTGGTTGACCCACCACACCAGCGGCAGCGCGAAGGTCTCGAACGGCACGATGAGGGTGGCGATGACCGTCGTCAGGACGAGTTTGCGGCCCGACCACCGCATCCGCGCGAGCGCGAAGGCGGCCAGGCTGTTGACGACGATGCCGAGCACCACGGTGACCGACGAGATCAGCACGGAGTTCAGCAGGAACCGTGCCGCCGGGACACGCTCGAACATGCCGGTGTAGTTGTCCAGCGAGAGGGCGCCGACCGGCAGGAAGGCGCGCAGTGAGCCCAGGTCGCCGAAGATCTGGTCGTCCGACTTGAACGACGAGACCAGCATGAAGAGGAGCGGCAGCGCGAAGACCAGGGCCAGCACGATGCGGCCGGCGTGACCGCCGAACCACTTGAGGAGGGAGGTCATGTCAGTCCTTCTCCCGGGTCAGGAAGCGCTGGACGAGCGACACGGTCAGGACGAGTACGAAGAAGACCAGCGAGATGGCTGCCGCGTAGGCGGTCTGCTGCTGGTCGTAGCCGGTGCGTACGGCCTGGTAGACGACGGTGGTGGTGGAGTCGAGCGGACCGCCCTGCGTCATGACCCTGATCTGGGTGAAGAGGCTGAACGCCGCGATCGTGATGGTCACGAGCACGAAGGTGCGCGTGGCGCGCAGCCCCGGCCAGGTGACGTGGCGGAAGCGGTGCCAGGGTGTGGCGCCGTCGATCTCGGCGGCTTCGTACAGCTCGGCGGGGATGGTCTGCAGGCCGGCCAACCAGATGATCATGTGGAAGCCGACGCCTTGCCACACCGACATCAGGATGATGGCGGGCATCGCGGTGGCCGGGTCGCCCAGCCAGTCCGGGCCTTGGAAGTGGCCGAGGGTGAGTGTCGAGATGACGTGGTTGACCAGGCCGTCCTTGCGGTAGAGGAAGGTCCACAGGAGGGACACCACGACCATCGAGGTGACGACGGGCAGGAAGTAGACGGTGCGGAAGAAGTTGACGCCCCGTACTTTCGCGTTGACCAGCAGCGCCAGGAGCAGGGCGAGGCCGGCCTGGAGCGGGACGACGACGGCGGCGAAGTACGCGGTGTTGCGCAGGGACTTGTAGAAGACCGGGTCTTCGAAGAGCCGGGTGAAGTTGCGCAGGCCCACGAAGCGGGCCGGGGTGGGCGAGATGAGCCTCGCGTCGGTGAAGGCCAGGGCGAAGGCGAGGGCGACCGGTACGACGAGGAAGACGATCAGCAGCACGACGGCCGGGGTGGCCATGCCGAGGGCGGTGAGGCTCTCACGGCGACGGGTGTTGGTCGTTCGGGTTCGCCGGACCGGGCGCAGCCGCTGAGGGGCTGCGGTCTTGGTGGTCACGGTATCTCCAGGGAGCCGGTCCGGTTCGGGCGGCGCGGTCGGGGACCGAACCGGACCGGGGCGGGTCAGCCTGCGTAGTTGTTGTTCGTCTTCAGGTTGTTGTCGATGTTCTTCGCGGCCTGGCCGAGAGCGTCCTCGGGGTCGGCGCCGGCCAGGATGTCCTGGGCCGCCTTCTGGAACTCGGTGGAGATGTACGGGTAGGCCGGGGTGACCGGTCGCACCGTGGCGTACTCGCGCGCGAACTGGACGAGTACCTCGAACTTGCCGCCCGGCTGGTAGTCCGCGATCTGCCGCGCGGCGGCGTCCGTGGCGGGGATGGTGCTGGTGGCCTTGGCGTAGTCGACGAAGTACTTGGTCTGGCGGGAGAACTTCAGCCACTCCTGGGCGCCGTCCTTGTTGGAGCAGGTGGAGCTCATGGCCCACTGCCAGGAGGCGCCGCCGATCTTGGGCCCGTTGCCGAAGTCGACCGGCGGGATGATCGCCAGGTCGTCGCCGAGCTTGTCGGCGTTCTTGGCCGCGTTCCAGCTGCCGTCCCACTGGATGGCGCTCTTGCCGGCCAGGAAGTCCTTGTTGGGGTCGGCTCCTGACTTCTTCGCCATGTACCCCTTGGTCACCAGCGAGCGGAACCAGTTGCCCCACTCGACGGCCTCCTTGCCGTCGAGGCTGCCGGAGGCGGTCTTGTAGCCGTTGCGGTCGATGAGGTCGCCGCCGAAGCTCTGCAACTGCGGGGAATAGGCGTACGGCCACCACTCGCCGCTGCCACCGGTGCCCATCTCCAGCGGGTACGCGAACTTTCCGCTTTTCTTCAGCTTGGCCAGCGCGGCGTCGAACTCGTCCTTGGTCCAGGGCTTGTCCATGGTGGGGACGCGGATGCCGTGCTCGTTCAAGACGGACTTGCGGGCGAAGAAGGCCAGGGAGACGTCGTAGAAACCGAAGGAGTACAGCTGGTCCTTGTACGTTCCGACGGTGCTGGCGAGCTGGTCTTTCACCGGCACCTCGCTGCCGGAGACGTCGATGGGGGCCAGGTAGCCGCCCCAGGCCCAGTTCGCCACGTTGGGGCCGTCCACGTCGAGCAGGCAGGGCAGCTTGCGGGCCGAGGCGGCGGCCACGACGGAGTTGTTGTAGTCGGTCTGCGGGAACGACTGGAGCTCGACCGTGTACTTGTCCTGGGAGCCGTTGAAGTCCTCGATGATCTTCTTGACGACATCGAGTTCGGCCGAGTTGCCGGCGTTGTGCGTCCACAGGGTCAGCGTGTCGCCGCTGGCCCCCGACGAGCTCCCGCCACTGCCGGACGCGCACCCGGCGACGAGCGCGGTAGCCGCCGCGGCGGCTACACTCGCCAGCGCGAGGCGCCTTCTTCTGAACACCACGAGGTTCCTCCATCTCACGGAGGCGGGTCTTGCCGGACCCGCCCTTGGCGACCGGTTGCGACGGTCGCCGTTCTTGGTGGCCGTCCCGCCGTCCGCGCCGGAATCATCGGAGCGGGCGGCGGGACGGCCGTCTTCGGATGCCGGTGTCACTCCCCGGCGGGGGCACCGAGGGAGGCGCGCTCCCGCAGTGGCATGGGCACGCGGTGTACGGCCGCTTCGAGCGGCCCGCCGCGGAGGATCAGCTCCACGGCGAGGCGTCCGAGCTGGTAGTGCGGCAGCTTCAGTGTGGTGAGGGCCGGACGCAGCACGGACGCGATGTCCTGGTCGTCGAAGGAGATCACCGACACGTCACCGGGCACCGACAGCCCCGCCTCACCGAGCGCCTGGTAGGCACCGAAGGACACCCGGTCGGCCAGGCACACCAGCGCCCGGGGACGGGTCCCAGCCGCCAGCAGGGCGGAGACCTCCCGGTAGCCGTCCAGCGTGTCCCAGTCGCACTCGATGACGCCGTCCAGGTGGGCGCCACCCTCGCGCAGTACTTCCTCCAGGCCGCGCATGCGCTCGTTGCCGGCGATGATCCCCTCCGGCGTGGCCGGGACGGCCTGGTGGCCGCCGATCGCCCAGATGCCCCCGGTGTGGCCGGCCGCGAGCAGGGCGCGGGCCGCGTCCCGGCCGGCCTCCAGTTCGTCCGGGACGACGGAGGGGGCGTCGAAACCCGGGGCCAGGCAGTTCAGCAGCACCACCGGGCGGCCGAACAGCTCCTTCGGCGGGGTCACGTAGCGGGTGAACATGGACGCGTAGATCACGGCGTCGACCTGGCGGTCCAGCAGGGCGTGGACCAAGGACGACTCGGCGGCGCGGTCGCCGCCGGCCTCGGTGATGAACAGCAGGTGGTCCTGCTCGCGGGCGGCCTCCATGGCGCCGCGGATGACGTCGCCGGCGAACGGCGTGGTGGTGATCCGGTCCGAGACGAGTCCGATGGTCTGCGTGGACTTCGTCCGGAGGCTGCGCGCGGTGACGTTCGGACGGTAGCCCAGTCGCCTGGCCGCCTCCAGAACCCGTTCCCGGGAAGCGTCCGAGATGCGCATGTCGGTGCGGCCGGACAGGGCGAACGACGCGGTCGTCGGCGACACGCCCGCCTCACGGGCGACGTCGGCCATGGTCACGCGGCGTTCGGACATCAGTGGATCAGCTCCGCTCGGCTAAATCGAATTAGCAGGACGCGATGAGAGTGCTCCACCTGTCATGCGCTGTCAATACCCCGGACATCTCGCCTACGTAACAGTGGCGATTTATGCCAATTCATCTGCTGTTGGGCAACGCGAAGTTGAGATCCGTGTGCGTTAGCTCTTGCTTTAGCGGAGACGGCGCGCGAACCATGCCGACCCATCACCTAAATCGAATTGGCAACCCGTCAGGTCGCCGTCCGCCACCCATCCCAGGAGCCAGCATGAGGAGAAGAACCGCGCTCGCGGTCGTGTCCGCCGCCGTCGGCGGCGCCGTCGTGCCCCTCTCGTTCTCGCCCGCTTTCGCCGCCACCGGCGGTCGGTCCGGCCCGCAGAAGCCCACCGCCCGCTGGGACTTCGACGAGCGGTCCGGCACGGTCGCCCGCGAGGCGGTCTCCGGATCGGCCACCCCGGTGGAGTACGTCTTCAACGACGCCCGGTACAAGCCCGACAGCGACCCCGTACGCCGCCGTGGCGTACGCGGCCGGGCCCTGTACTTCGACGGCTGCTCCACCTACGTCACCGCCGAAGGGCCGGGCAAGCTCGACCTCGCCGACGGCGTTACCGTGGACGTGTGGATCGCCCCGTACGCCTACGAGCACGGCATCGACGGCAAGCCCCAGGCCCTGGTCAACCAGCACGACCCGGGCGCCAGGACCGGCTTCCTGCTCGGCCTGCGCCGCTTCGGGCAGATCGTCTTCCAGCTCGGCTTCGGCACCGACCTGATCGAGGTCAAGGGCGCCCCGGACCGTCCGGCCGCCAAAGGCCGGTGGAGCCACGTCGCGGCCACCTACGACCCGGCCGCCCACCAGCTGCGCCTCTACCTCGACGGCCGCCTGATCGGCACCGCCACCACCCCGGACCAGGCCCCCGAACCGGCGCCCGGCGAACCCCTCCTCATCGGGAAGCACAACCACCCGACCCTGCTCAACGGCGAGTTCCACGCCAACATGTACATGGGCCTGATGGACAGCCTCGTCATCCGCCCGGGCGCCCTGGACGACGCGACCGCGCAGCGCGAGCACGCCGAGAAGACCGCCGCCCTGCCCGGTCACCGCGTGCCCCGCCCGGACCTGGCCCCCCACCGGACCCGCTTCGACGGCGACCGGCACCGCCCCCAGTTCCACATGCTGCCGCCCTGGCACTGGATGAACGAGCCGCACGCGCCCGTGTACTTCAAGGGCAAGTACCACATCTTCTACCAGCACGACCCGCTCGGACCGTTCTGGGGCCAGATCCACTGGGGGCACGCCGTCAGCACCGACATGGTGCACTGGCGCGACCTTCCCATCGCCCTCGCCCCCGCCGCGGACTCGCCCGGCCCGGACGGCATCTGGTCGGGCTCCGCCTGCGTCGACGGCGACCGCGGACCGGTCCTCTTCTTCACCGGTGGCGACGACCGCCTGCCCTACCGCCAGCGCACCGGCCTCGCCCTGTCCACCTACCAGGCCGACGGTGACACCGACCTGCCCACCTGGACGATGCGCTCCGAACCGGTCACCGAAGCCCCGGCCGGTCTGCCGGCCGGCCCGGGAACCGCGTGGGCGGAGAACTTCCGCGACCCCTTCGTCTGGGAGGAGGACGGGGTCTGGTACCAGCTCGTCGGCAGCGGCATCGTCGACTACGACGGCGCTCAGGTCGCCCGCAAGCACGGCGGAACCGCTCTCCTCTACACCGCCCGCCGCCCCGAGGGCTCCTGGACCTACCAGGGTCCACTGCACTGGAACGACCTCGCCAAGGTGCCCGAGCCCGGTGAGGTGTGGGAGCTGCCGGTGCTCCTCCCGCTTCCCGGCCCCCGCGGCCGGCGCACCGGAAAGCACGTCCTGCTGATCTGTCCGTGGTGGGAGGGGTTCAACCCGAACGCCGTCAAGCACACGTACTACTGGATCGGCACCTTCGACAAGCGCGAGCACCGCTTCGTGCCCGACCACGCCGAGCCCCGCGAGTTCGACTTCGGCGAGCACTTCACCGGCCCCTCCGGCTTCGTCACCCCCGACGGCCGCTCCGTGGTCTTCAGCATCACCCAGGACCGCCGCACCGAGCAGCAGCACGCCCAGTCCGGCTGGGCCCACAACGCCGGCATGCCCGTGTCCCTCTCCCTGCGCCAGGACGGCGCCCTCGGGGTCGAACCGATCGCCGAGGCCGCCGGTCTGCGGGGCAAGCGACTCGCCCGTATCCGGCAGACCTCGGTGGCGGAAGCGAACCGGCGGCTCGCCGGAGTCTCCGGCGACCTGCTCGACATCAGCGCCGTCATCGAACCGCGCGGCGCGCGCACGATCACCCTGGCAGTACGGGCCTGCGCCGACGGCACCGAACAGACCCTGCTGACCTACGACACGGCCGAGCACCGCTTCCTGATCGACCGCGGTCGCTCCAGCCTCGACCCGGACGTCCGCAAGGGCGTCCACGGGGGCAACGTCGCACTCGACGGCGGGCGCCTCACGCTCAGGGTCCTACTCGACCGCTCGATGCTGGAGGCGTACGTCAACGGCACCCACAGCATCACCAGCCGCGTCTATCCCACCCGCGAGGACGCCACCGGCCTGCGGCTGACCAGCGAGGGCGGATCGGCCCGCGTCGTGTCGCTGGACGTCTGGCGCATGAACGGCGCCTACGACACGCCGGCCGTGCCCGCCGCGTACGACCCGCCGCGCCCGGCGGACGTCGACGCACTGCCCAACCACGACTTCGCCACCGGCGACCTCACCGGATGGACCGTCGTCTCCGGTACGACCTTCGGCGACGCCAACGTCACCACCCGCGCCGACTGGGGCTGGGGCGGCCCCTTCTACCAGGCCGAGACCGAAGACGACCCGGCAGGCCACCATCTGTGGGGCTTCAACCCCTCCGCAGGAGGCGACGGCGCCACCGGCGTCCTGCGCTCCGCCACCGTGGTCCTCGGCGGAGACGGCATGATCGACCTGCTCGTGTCCGGCGGCAACGACCCCGACCGGCTCTACGCGGCGGCCGTCCGCGCCGACGACGGCAAGATCCTGGCCAAGGCCACCGGCCGCAGCACCGAGCAGTACCGCCGCGTCGTCTTCGACCTCTCCGCCCACATCGGCGACCGGGTCTACATCGAGGTGGTCGACCGGGCCGACGGAGGCTGGGGTCACATCAACGTCGCCGACGTCAACGTCCCCGTCCGACGCTCCTGACCCCCGATTCCGGCCCGATGCACGCGCCGACGGGCGGACCGTGCCGCGCCGAGGGCCGACGTCCTTTCCGCCCGATCAACCCAACCCCACACCCACGGAGGTTCCCATGCGAACCCGTGCACCATCGAGAGCCGCGACCAGACACAGTCTGGTGCGTCTGCTGCTCGCACTCGCGATATGCCTGGGCCTGACATCACCCCTGATGACGCAGACCGCAGAAGCGGCCGAGACCAGCCTGTCCAACCCCGACTTCGAGTCCGGCGACCTCAGCGGCTGGACCACCACCGGAACCGCCTTCACCGGAGCGGTCACCGACGACCCGGGCTGGGGCTGGGGCTGCTGCTTCAACCAGCAGGGTTCCTACCACATGTGGGGGTTCGCCGCGGGCGGTGACGCCGCCACCGGGACGGCGACGTCCGAGCCGTTCACCCTGACCGGTACCGGCATGGTCAGCGTCCTGGTCTCCGGCGGCCGCAACGAGAACGACCTCTACGCGGCCCTGACAACCCTCGACGGAACCATTCTGCACAAGGCCACCGGGACCGACGACGAGGCGTACCGACGCGTCACCTGGGACGCCCGCGAGCACCTGGGCAAGCAGCTGCGCGTCACCGTCGTGGACAAGGCCACCGGCGGCTGGGGCCACATCAACCTCGACGACGTCCGCGTCGGCACCGACCCCGCACCCACCGCGGCAACCTTGTCGAACCCCGGCTTCGAGACCGGCGACCTCAAGGGCTGGACCACCACCGGAACCGCGTTCGCCGGTGCTGTCACGGACAAGACCGGCTGGGGTTGGGGCTGCTGCTTCAACCACGCGGGCACCCGCCACCTGTGGGGGTTCGCCGCCGGCAGCGACGCCCTCACCGGGACGGCGACGTCCGAGCCGTTCACCCTGACCGGTACCGGCATGGTCAGCGTCCTGGTCTCCGGCGGCCGCAACGAGAACGACCTCTACGCGGCCCTGACAACCCTCGACGGAACCATTCTGCACAAGGCCACCGGGACCGACGACGAGGCGTACCGACGCGTCACCTGGGACGCCCGCGAGCACCTGGGCAAGCAGCTGCGCGTCACCGTCGTGGACAAGGCCACCGGCGGCTGGGGCCACATCAACCTCGACGACGTCCGCGTCGGCACCGACCCCGCACCCGATCCCTCTCAGCGGGGACTCGCCGCCCACTGGGACTTCAGCGAGGGGAAGGGCACCACGACCAGGGAGAAGGTCAGCCAGGCCGCCGACCCCATCAGCTACGTCTTCAACGACGCGCAGTACAAGCCCGACAGCGACCCGCTCTGGCGCCCGAAAGACGAAGCCGACGGCGTGCTCTCCGGCGCCCTGTTGTTCGACGGCTACTCCACCTGGGTCACCCGCGCCGCAGCCCAGACGCAGCTGCCCACCGACGGCCTGACCGTCGAGGCGTGGGTCGCACCGCGTGCGTTCGAGTGGGGAGACGAAGGCAAGCCGTCCGCCGTCGTGAACCAGCACGACAAGGCGGCCAAGCGGGGCTTCTCCCTCGGTGTCGGCCGGCACGGCAGGTGGCAGTTCGGCATCGGAACCGGCGACGCATGGCACGAGGTGACGGTCCCGAAGCAGGCGGCCCTGGCCGCGGGCGAGTGGGCGCACCTGTCCGCCGTGTTCGCTCCGAGCGAGGGAGCGATCAGGCTCTTCCTCAACGGCGAACAGGTCGCCCAGACCACCGTCCCCACCGGCGCACGGCTGGCCAAGGCCGACGTCCCCCTGATCATCGGCCGTCACAACCAGCCCGCCATCATCAACGGCACGTTCGCCGTCAACATGTTCAACGGGCTCATCGACGAGGTGAAGATCCACAACAGCGCCCTCACTCCGGCGTCGGTCACAGCCGGTCACCAGAAGGACGTACAGACCTTCGCGGGCGGAACCACCCCCAAGGCCCGGATGGAGATGGACCGCTCCCGGTACGACGGTGACCGCTACCGTCCCGGCTACCACTTCACCGCCCCGAACCACTGGATGAACGAACCCCACGCCCCCATCCAGTACAAGGGCAAGTACCACCTCTTCTACCAGCACAACTCCCACGGCCCCTACTGGCACAACATCGCCTGGGGACACGCGGTGAGCGAGGACCTGGTCCACTGGCGCGACCTGCCCGTCGCCCTCGCGCCCACCGAGGACAGCGTGGCCCCTGACGGGGTCTGGTCCGGTGACGCCGCCTACGACGAGAACGGCGTGCCCGTCCTGCTGTTCACCGCCGGCAACGACTCCCGGCGCCCTAACCAGGCGACCGGCCTCGCCCGCCCCGTCGACCCCGACGACAGCGACCTGGTCGAGTGGAAGATGCACCCCACCCTCGTCACCAGCCAGACCGCCGACCTGAACGTCGGTGCCGGACGCAAGGTCCGCTTCGGCGACTTCCGCGACCCCTTCGTCTGGAAGGAGGGAGACACCTGGTTCCAACTGATGGGCTCCGGCGTCCAGACCACCGACGGCAAGGAAGTCGGCGGCACCGCCCTCCTCTACACCTCCAAGAACCTCACCGACTGGACCTACTCGGGCCCCCTGATGACCGGTGACGTGGCGGCCCACCCCAAGACCGGCCAGGTCTGGGAGCTGCCCACCTTCCTGCCCATCGGAAAGGACGCCCAGGGCCGCGAACGCCGGGCCCTGCTCGTCAACCCGGCCTTCCCCGCCGGCCCCGGCGAGTACAGCAGCAAGTACATCTACTACTGGGTCGGCACCTGGGACGCCCAGGCCCGCCGCTGGACCCCCGACACCACCGAACCCCGGCTCATGGACTACGGCGACCACTTCACCGGCCCCAGCGGAACGGTGGACGACAAGGGCCGCTCCCTCGTCTTCAGCATCGCCCAGGACCGGCGCACCGAACGCGCCCACTACGACGCCGGCTGGGCCCACAACGCGGGCCTGCCCATCGAACTGTCCATGCGACCCGACGGCGACCTCGGATTCCGCCCCGTGGAGGAGGTCTCCCGCCTCCACACCGGCGAACCGCTCCTGAACATCAGCACGCCGACCTCTCTCACCGACGCCAACACCCGGCTGGCCGGCATCAAGGGGGACATGCTCCACATCAAGCTCACCTTGGAACGCGGCAGCGCCGACACCTTCGGCCTCGACGTGCTCCGCAGCCCCGGAGACGAAGAACGCACCCGCCTCTTCTACGACGCCCCCGCCGGACAGCTGGGCGTCGACCGGACACGCTCCGGGAACAACTCCAGCGCCGAACCCGGCTTCGGCATCCACAAGGGCCCGCTGGCGCTCTCCAACGGCACCCTGACGCTCGACGTGTTCCTCGACCGTTCGATTTTCGAGGCGTACGCGAACAACCACAAGTCCATCACCACCCGCGCCTACCCCTTCCGTCAGGACTCCCTCGGCCTGCGCCTCTTCGGCGACGGCAGCACCGTCAAGTCCATGACCGTCTGGAAGATGGGCAACATGACCGACTGATCCAGGTGCACAACCACACACTGGGACGACAGCCCGGCCCACAACGGCCGGCGCAGCCCCGAGCTCCTGCGCTCGGGGCTGCAGGCGTTCATTCGTCGCGTAGCCCACGGCTTGAACAGCGTCCTGCTCGGCGACGGCGAGGGGCTGGGTACGAAGTCCGAGGAGAACAGGATCGAGCACCTCCCGACCGAGAAGCAATTGGGGGCTAGCTTCTTGATCGGGTAAGACAGGGTTACTCGCCTTCCTTGAGTGTGTGGGAGCCCCTTAGGCAGAACGGAGGAGTCGATGGGCCATTGGCGGGGGCGCCATGGTCGTCGGGCCAACCAAAGAGAAGGAGAAGGCGCTTCTACGCGGACCTTCGCGCTGACGGTCGCGTACATGCCGAACACCAAGCCCAGGGCCCGACGAACCCCTCCAAGGATCGCCGTGATCGCCGGTTTGGCCAACCGGCGATCACGGTCTATGTTCCGCTCACCGTTGGCATGGCCGGGTCCTGAGCAGCCCATAAGACGGTGCATCCCATCGGCTCGCGAGCGTGTGCCGGCCACGCTGGCAGGGCTGGCACACGCTCCCATCCGACTTCTTCGTTCACTTTCCGCGACTTTTGTGTTCTCCGTCGATGACGGTGCGCATCAGAGCCTTCCTCGAGAAAGCTGGCACGCTCTCACCCGCGCCGTCTTCCCACCTCCGAGCGGTTCAGATCGCTCGTGGATCTGCTGGCGTGTCGCGTTGGCCTCGGCGGCTGCCTGCGCCGCGGCGGCGCAATGCACAGGGCGCTGCCACCACCCACGCTGCACGCCGCGCAACGGCCCGGGACGGTCCGTCTAGGTCGTGTCTCCTTGGAGAGGAAGCAAACCAGCGCAAGATCCACCGGGCCCGTCAGTAAGGCAGGCGGTCTGGCGAGGTAGGCTGGCATTCCATGGCAATAAGCTCCGCCCTGTGGTCCTTCGCCCTAGTTGTAGGGCTTCTCACTCTGACTCCCGGACTCGACACGGCGCTGATCTTGCGTACCTCGGCCCTCGGCCGGCGCAGGAGAGCCTGGGGCGTCGTCCTCGGAATCCAGACCGGCACTCTGGTGTGGGGGGCGTTCACCTCCCTCGGAGTGACCGCGCTTCTCACGGCCTCCCATCTCGCTTACACCACGTTGCGCTGGATCGGTGCCGCTTACCTGCTCTGGATGGGGTTCCGCATGCTCCGGGACACCTTCCGCGGGCTGCCCATGGCAGACACGGACGATGCTGCTCCGGCCGCCGACGCGGACTCGCTCAGCGGCGGTTGGCGGCAGGGGACGCTCACCAACCTCCTGAACCCGAAGATGGGTGCCTTCTACGTCGCCGTCCTGCCTCAGTTCATCCCCCCAGGCGCCGGCCACTTCACCATGGGCCTCCTGCTCACTACGGTGCACATCTTGATCGGTCTGCTCTGGTCCGCCGTCCTCATCGGCTTCGCCCGCGTCCTGCAGGGGTGGCTTCGCAAGCCCCAGGCTCGCCGTCTGCTCGACCGGATCACCGGCACCGTCATCGGGGTCTTCGGTATCAGGCTGGCCCTCAGTAACTGAGGATCCGAACATCCGGGTCCAGCCACCTGCTCAGCACCGGACCCAGATCAAGGTGGACGCGACGTGGAGTGCGGCCTGGTAGGCGATGGCGAGTTTGTCCGTCCGCAGGGCCAGGCCGCGCCACTGCTTGAGTCGGGCGATGCACCGCTCGACGGCATTGCGCTCCTTGTACTTCTCGGCGTCGAAGCCGGGTGGGCGGCCTGCGGCGCGGCCGCGCCGCAGGCGGTGACCGATCTGGTCGGCGGGCTGCGGAATGACGGCCCGGATGCCTCGACTCCGAAGGTATGCACGGATTGCGCGGGACGAGTGCGCGCGATCCGCCAGGACAGTCACCGGGCGGGTTCTCGCCCTCCCGAGTCCGGGGCGCGGGATCCGGATCCTGGCCATGACCACCTCGAAGGCCGGCGCGGGAGCGTCCGAGCGCGTGATCCTCGGGCTCCGGCCGGCCGGGCGCCCCACCTTTCCTCGCTCCGGCCGAATGCTGGTGAGCCCGGCAGACGGTGGAGTCCACCGATACCGTCCAGCCGACCTCGTCATCCGCATCCGCCGCAGTTAGGACTGCTGTCAAGATGCGTTCCCAAGTACCGTCCACGGCCCACCTGATTAGGCGTTTGTGAGCGGTCCGAAAAGACCCGAGTTCGATGGGGAGGTCGCGCCAGGGTGAGCAGGTGCGGTACTTCCACGCGATGGCCTCAAGGGTGCGGCGGTGGTCAGCCCACCGCCGTCCACGGATCGGATCGGGCGGGATCAGCGGCTCGATCCGACCCCACATCGCATCAGTGATCATTAACCGGACAGACACGTCCGATCAACTGACTAACCGGTCAAAGAGACACGCTCTAGGGGACGAGGTCTCCTCAGCCCCCCGTCCGCTGCGGTGATTGGAGGGGCCGAGAGGAGGAACATCTGCAGATCAGAAGGTGAGGAGCACCTTGGTGGCCCGTCGCTCGTCCATCGCCTTGTAGCCCTCGGGGGCCTGCTCCAGCGGCAGGGTGAGGTCGAAGACCTTCCCGGGGTCGATCTTGCGGTCCCAGATGAGCTGGGCCAGGTCGGGCAGGAAGCGGCGTACCGGGGCCGGGCCGCCGAGGGTGTGGATGCCGGCGAAGAACAGCTCGATGCCGGGGATCTGGACGTCGTAGTTCACGCCCACGTAGCCCAGGTGCCCGCCGCCGCGGGTGGCGCCGACGGCCTGCATGAAGGACTCCTGGGTGCCGACCGCCTCGACCACCGAGTGCGCGCCGAGCCCGTTCGTCAGCTCCTTGATCTTCGCGACACCTTCGTCGCCGCGCTCCTCGACGATGTCCGTGGCGCCGTAGAAGCGGGCCAGCTTCTGCCGCTCGGGGTGACGGGACATGGCGATGATCCGTTCCGCGCCGAGCTGCTTGGCGGCCAGGATCGCCATCAGGCCGACCGCACCGTCGCCGACGACCGCGACGGTCTTGCCGGGCCCGGCCTCGGCCGCGACGGCGGCGTACCAGCCGGTGCCGAGCACGTCGGAGGCGGCCAGCAGGGAGGGGATCAGCTCCGGGTCGGGCTGCCCCGGAGTGGCGACGAGGGTGCCGTCGGCGTGCGGAACGCGGGCCTTCTCGGCCTGGGTGCCGATCGTCTGCGCGACGAACTCGGCGTGCACGCACTTGGACTGGAAGCCGGCCTGGCAGATCTCACAGGTGTTGTCGGAGATGACGAACGACCCGACGACGAAGTCGCCGACCTTGACGTTCTTCACCGCGGAGCCGACCTCCTCCACGACACCCACGTACTCGTGCCCCATGACCTGATGGTCGGCGGGCTCGATGCCGCGGTACGGCCACAGGTCCGAGCCGCAGATGCAGGTCGCGGTCAGCTTCACGATGGCGTCGGTGGGCTCGATGATCTTCGGATCCTCGCGGTCCTCCACCCGGACGTCGCCGGCGGTGTACATCACTACTCCACGCATGGTGGATTCTCCTCGTTCTGTGTGCTGGCGCTTGTGGCGCCGGTTCGTGTACAGGAAGGCACAGGCATCCCGCGGCTTCCTCGGGTACGGGGCCTTACGCCGCCGAGCCCGCTGAAAGGGCGTAACCAGCCCGAGAGGGGGGCGCTGTCGGCGCCGCCGGTAATCAGGCGGACGAGGACGCGGGACGGCGGCGTCGGGTCAGCGCGATGACGATGGTGGGGATCAGGGTCAGCGCGGCGACGGCGGTGCCGACGGCGGCCGGGCCCGTGGCCCCCAGAGCGGAGTCGAGGGCACGGCCGGCGGCAAAGGAGCCGATGGCGGTGCCGAGGTTGAACGCTGACACGGTCAGGGCGGACCCCAGGGTGGGGGCCTTGCCGGCGAAGCGAACGGCCAGGGAGATCAGCACCGGGTTGGCGCCGAGACCGAACAGCCCCAGCAGGGCGACCAGCACCACCGTGGGCGCGGCGTGTCCGGACAGCAGGCAGAGCGCCAGCAGCAGGACGGTGGTCACCGCGGGGGCCACGATCGTCGTCAGGTACGGACGCCGGTCCCCGAGGCGGCCTCCCACCAGGAAGCCTGCCAGGGCACCGACACCGAAACCGACCAGAATCAGCGGCACCAGACCGGCGGCCAAGCCCGCCCGGTCGGTCAGCAGCGGCGAGATGTAGGTGTACGTCGACAGTACGCCGCCGGTGGTGGTCACGCAGGCCACCAGAGCGAGCCAAAGGCGCCCCGAGCGCAGAGCTGACAGCTCGGAACGGACCGAGACGGCCTGGTCCCCGCCGGCATCGCGGGGAACCTGCCGGGCGATGAGCACCATGGCGGCGGCTCCCAGCGCTGCGAGCGCCCAGAACGGCCCCCGCCACCCCATCAGCTGCCCGGCGAACGCACCCAGCGGTACACCGACGACATTGGCCAGCATCGCACCGGCGCCCACGACGCCCAGCGCGCGGGAGCTCGCAGCGGGACCGGCGGCGTGTGTGGCCACCACGTTGGCCACCGCCCAGAACGCCCCTGTCGCCAAAGCGGTCAGGAACCGCGCGGCCAGCAACAGTCCGAAACTGGAGCCGACGGCCACGACGACGTGCCCGACGGCGAAGATGCCCAGGGCCAGGAGCAGAGTCCACCGCTGAGGCAACCGCAGTGTCAGCATCGCCATCAGCGGCGCGCCGACGATCATGCCGACCGCGAAGACGGTGATCAGCAGGCCGGCCTGCGCAACGCTGACCTGCAGGTCAGCCGATATCTCCGGAAGCAGACCCGCCACCACGAACTCCGTGGTGCCCATCAAGAACGTGCCCAGGGAGAGCACGTACACGACGAGGGGAAGCCGGACGGGTGGACGCTCAAGCTCACCGGCGCGGGCATCGGTGGGGGCGTGGAGGGTTGCTCCTCGCGTGGTCATACAGCGTCTCCGTGGTGGATCGAGAAGGGGAACGTCTCCCACGAAACCGTCTCTCCCGTGCATGCGGGAGGCTGCATTTGTGGGGGGTACAAGCTCGACCCCCCTCCCCGGGGTGGGGGGCCGTAGCGTGGAAGGCATGGAACGCCTCCCGGACAACCGCGCCGACATCCGTGACTTCCTCGCCACCCGGCGCGCCAAGATCACACCGGAGCAGGCCGGGCTGCCCACCAGCGGGCGGCGCCGGGTTCCGGGGCTGCGGCGCGAGGAGGTCGCCGTCCTCGCCGGCGTGAGCACCGAGTGGTACACGCGGCTGGAGAAGGGCCACATCGCCGGCGTGTCCGAAGACGTCCTCGACGCGGTCGCCCGCGCGCTGCAGCTGGACGAGGACGAACGCATCTATCTGTTCGACCTGGCCAGGGCCGCACAGCCGCCCAGCCGGACGCCTCGCCGCCGCAAGGCCGTCGACATCCCGCCCCGCGTCCAGTGGCTGCTCGACTCCATGACCCTGTCCGCGGCGTTCGTCACCAACGGCCGCCTGGACATTGTCGCCGCCAACGCACTCGCCCGCGCCCTGTTCTCGCCACTGTTCGAAAGTGAAACCACGGACGCACGCGGTCGGCCGAACTTCGCCCGGTACTGGTTCCTCGACCGCGGCGCACCCGACTTCGTCGCCGACTGGGACGGCGCCCTCAGCGCCACCGTCGCTCTGCTGCGCGCCGAGGCCGGGCGCTATCCGTACGACAATGCGCTGCGCGAACTGATCGGTGAGCTGTCCACGACGAGCCCCGAGTTCCGCACCCGTTGGGCCGCCCACGACGTACGCATCCACCACGGTGGGATCAAACAGTTCCAGCACCCTGACGCCGGGCCTCTCAAACTCGTCTACCAGCCGTTGGACCTGACCATTTCCCCCCGCGAGGCACACTCTCTGACCATCTACACGGCCGAGCCGGGCACTCCCGACGAGGACCGGCTCAAGCTCCTCGCCAGCTGGGCGGCGACCCGACTCAAGGAAGCAGAACCCACCGGCGACAGGGACCTGCCCTGATGGCCCAGGCCCGCCGACGCGAATTCCGTCAGGCGGGCCGGCGGATGGCCTGTACAGCCGTGTCGTAGAGGTCGAACAGGTCGGCCCGCCCGCCGAGGCGCGCCCACTCCTCGTTCGCTGCCTGCAGGCAGGTGATCGCCGCGGCCGCGATCGCGCGCGCCCGGAGGGCGCGGTGGTCGGAGTCGGGCAAGCGCGGCTCGATCAGTGGTGCGAGCAGGTCTTGCCAGCGAGCCTGCTTCTCGGCGTGGCCGGCGCGCAGCGACTCGTTGCCGAACAGCAGGGTGACGATCTCGAGCCGGTGCTCGGGGGTGGCCTCGATCTCCTCGATCGCTTGGAACGCCGCGCGCAGCGAGGCCCAGCAGTCCTCGTCGGCCGGGCGCTGCGCGAACCGCTCGGCGATCACCTCGCCCTGCTCGGAGAGGCCGCCGAGCGCGAGGTCTTCCTTGCTGGGGAAGTAGTTGAACAGAGTCCGCCGGGAGACACCTGCCGCGGCGGCCACCTGATCGAGCGTCGTGTTGTCGTACCCGTGGGTGGCGAACAGTTCGATCGCGGTCCGAGCGAGCAGGGAGCGGACCACGGAGCGGGTCTGCTCACGGATGGACGTCTGTTTCTGGGCCATGCACCGATGGTACAAGGATTCACTCGACGCAATACTTTGCACTCAGTGCAAAATCATGCCTAAGGTGTATGCCATGAGAAGGATCGACTATCGTCGGCACACCGTCATCGTCACCGGCGCCAGCTCCGGCCTCGGGGCGGAGTTCGCACAGCAGTTGGCCCGCCGCGGCGCGAACCTCGTGCTCGTCGCGCGCCGGGCGGACCGACTGCAGAGCCTGGCCGACGAACTCACCCGCACGCATGGAGTCACGGTGACCGTCATCGCCCGCGACCTCGGCTTGCCCGACGCCGGCCGCGCCCTGCGCGCCCAGCTCGAATCCCGCGGCATCCACGCCACCGGACTGGTCAACAACGCGGGCTTCGGCACCCACGACGCCTTCCGCAATGAGGACCCCGAGCGCCTGCAGAGCATGATCGCGCTGAACGTCGCCGCCCTCGTCGACCTCAGCCGCGCCTACATCGACCCGCTGGCCTCCGCAGACAACGGCATCCTGATCAACGTCGCGAGCCTCCTCGGTTTCCAGCCGACCCCGTACCTGAGCGTCTACGGCGCCACCAAGGCATTCGTTCTCAGCTTCACGGAATCACTGTGGGAGGAGACCCGCGGCACGGGTCTGCACGTGCTGGCCGTGTGCCCCGGTGCGGTGCAGACCGAGTTCTACGACGCCGCCGGCAGCCAGTCGGCCGACTACGGATCGAAACGGGCCAGCGTCGACCACGTCGTACGGACGGCCCTCGGCACCCTCGACCGGCGCTCCGCACCGCCGTCGGTCATCACCAACGGCCGCCGCCTCGCCCTCGCCGGGAGGTTCCTGCCGCGGCGCCTGGTCGTCCGGGGGATGGGCTGGATGGCACGACGCGCCATGCACGCGTAGCTCCGCTCACCCCCGCACCCGCATTTGAGAGAAGAGAACGGCATGACCGATCGCCTCCCCCCAGCGGACCTGCACAACCTCGTCGACGCCCTGCGCGCCGAGCGCACCGAGATGCTCGACTTCACCGGCAGCCTCAGCGACAACGAATGGGCGGCCCCCAGCGCCGCGGCGGGATGGCGCATCGCCGATGTCGTCGCCCACATCGGCGCGACAGCACGGAACTTCTACACTGCCCCCTCCCGAGAGGCACTGCACGCAACCAGCCTCGAACGACTCAACGAAGGCCCTGTCGACCGGCGACGCGGCTGGAGTCGGGCACAGGTCATGGCCGAGTACACGCGCGCCACCCGCCGAGCGACCACGCTCCTCGACCTCGTCCGACGCACCCCCGCTGCCCGGCTGCGTATCCCGCTCGTCGAACTCGGGTGCTACCCCCTGGGGTTGATGATCGGCGGCGTCCTCGTCTTCGACCACCACACGCACCTGCGCCACGACATGGCGCCGGCACTCGGCCGACCCGCGCCGGCCACCGACGCCGACCGGATGCGGGCTGTGCTGCAGTGGATGCTCGCCGTGCTGAGCAATCAGATCGCGCAGGCGCCGGTCACCGGGCTCGAGACCCGTGTCGCCCTGACACTCGCCGGCCCCGGCGGCGGAACATGGTGGATCGACGAGGCAGGCGTGCGGGCCCCGTCCAACGGCCCGGTCGCCGCGCACGTCACCGCCCCCGCACTGACCTTCCCCGACTGGGGCACCCAGCGGTCATCATGGCGCGACCACGATGTGACCGTCACTGGGGATACCGAACTCGCCGCCCTTCTCCTCGACTCCGTCAACGTCATCTGACCAGGGTCAGCCACGCGGTCCTGAATCGGACAGTTTCTTGGCCCGGGCCGGTTCGGCGAGCGACCTCCCTACGCGCAGGGTGTTGGTGTGCGCGAGCGCGGACTGCGGTTCAGCAGCTCGGTGACTGCGGTGGGTCAGGCACGGGGGCCGACTGCGGCTGCGACCGCGGCGACGGCGTCGGCGACGGGGGTGGCGCCGTCGGTGAGTTCGACGATCGTGCGGCTCAGCTCGGGGTTGTGCAATGCGGCGGTGACGAAGGCCGCGACGTTGTCGCGGCGCACATCTTTCTCGATGAGGGCGAGGCCGGCGGTGACGAGGCCGTCACCGGGCTCGTCGCGGCCATGTCGAGCACGATGCAGCCCTTCAGATGCCGCCCCGCGACGGTCAGATACGGGAAGCCGCCGGGCCGCAGGTGCAGCAGCGTCCAGACGTGGCGACGCACCCGCTGTCGTACCTTCGCGATCTGTGCGCGCCTCGTCTCGTTCGTCGTGGACAGCAGCCGGTGCAGCGTGGAGTCCGACACTGCCGGTCCGAACAGGGGGCCGTGGTGGAGCTGGAGTTGCTCGGCCTCCAGCAGATTCGTGGCGCCGAGCGTGATCGCGACGACGAGGCCGTCGAGCGCGGTGGCCCGGTCCTGCCACCACGAGGTCGTGCCCGATGGCAGCACTCCCGCCAGCGCGTCGGTGAGGCCGACGCAGTCGGCGAGCCTGCGCAACAGCACCGCCCCGGCATGCCCGACCTACTCTTTCCCGTCGGCCGTCACAGACAGACCGCGGTCCCACCCTGTACGCTCACTCACCAGCAAGGTGCCTTGACTCCTGCGCCGGATTCGATCTAGACACTCGCGCCCTTGCAGGTCGGCGGCACCTTTCTGCTGTCGGGGCGTCAGATCGGCCAATTCCGCTGAAGAGCCGGGGTCAAATCGGTGGACGCCGTCGGCGCGTTTGCTGCATCGTGAGTCGCTCGTGATGGATACGGGCCCGTGACACCCCGATTCGACGCAGTGTGCGTTGGGTCGCCAAAACGGCCGGGTTGGGGCCGACGACGAAGAACGCCCCGTGCGCAACCTCTCCCCCGGTGAGGGCCTTCGCGAGACGATCCTGACTGAACGCGAGGACCGCACTCGGCGCCCCTGCCTCTACCACACCAACGTGCGGGCTCCCCGCGATCTCCGGCAGCAGACTCGTCACCGCGAACCCGGTCGCGCTCAGCAAGAGCGGGCCCAATACCAACACGTGGACGACGAACCGAAGCCGCGCGCGCGGACGCAAGCAGTCATCGACTCGCACGCTGGAGAGGCGTGGGTCTCGTTCTCGTATACGCATTGCCTTGTTCTCCACCTGGTCGGTCGCATCCGCTGTCGGTCCGCGCAGAACTGACGGACGAGGGCCATGAGAGGCAGGATCCGGCCGGCCGAGGCTCGGGCAACAACCGCAACGGGAGTGCGGGACATCCGATCACATCTGGCCGAAGTGTACGGCGTGGAGGTCTCGTCGAACCTGTCAGCAGGTTGACCGACACGATCGCCGACGAGCTCGCCACCTGGCAGCGCCGCCCGCTGGGCGCCATCTGGCCGATCATCTACATCGACGCGCTGTGGAGCAGGATGCGCCACGGATCGGTCGTCTCCAAGCCGGTCTACCTCGCCGTGGGCGTCGACGGACGGCCGCAGGGACGTCCGGGGCCTGTGGGTCGGCGACGGGGCGAGGACGAGGGTCTTGTACATACCGACGGCTACGCCCATGCCGATCAGGTGGAGAACGACAACCCGGACGACTCGTCCTCGTTCGGTTCGTGACCCTTGCCTAGTTCGGGTCCACCGAGTCTGTGCGCGAGGCAGGCAATCCGTTGCTGACCACGATGGCATCGGGGAGCTCCGCGGGATGACCGTCCCGACCATTCCCGAGAGGCCGCTTCCGCCGTGGGGTGCTCCCCGACAGGCCGGTGGCGGTACCGGCCTGTCGGGGGGCTTCCGGTCAGGCGAGGTTCTCGGTGAAGAACTCGTCGAGCTTGTCGAAGGGGATGAGGTGCTTGCGGTCGTACAGGTCGACGTGGTCCGCGCCCGGGACGATCACGAGGTCGACGGTGCCGGGGGCCTTCGCGTGGACGTCCTCGGAGTAGTAGCGGGAGTGCGCGTCGGCGCCGGCCACCAGGAGGGCCTTGCGGGGCGCCAGCATGTCGATGTTCGCCGTCAGCGGGAAGGCGAAGAACGACATCGGCGTGGTCGCGGTCCATGCGGTGGTGGAGTTGATCGAGCGCGGGTGGTAGCCGCGTTCGGTCCGGTAGTAGTCGAAGAAGCTCTTCGTGACCGGGTCGGCGTCCGCCGGGAGGGTCTTGGGCAGGATGAGGTTTGAGGGGGCGACGTTGCCGTTCTCGTCGAAGGGCACCTCGTGGGATCCCCGCGCGAAGGTGCCGTTCTCGGCGTCGATCCAGCGCTGTCGGCTGAGGTAGTCCACGACCTTCTGGCGCTGTTCGTGCGTGTAGCTGTCCCTGTACCCGCGGGACATGCTGCGCGACATGTCGTACATCGAGGCCGTGGCGACCGCCTTGATACGGCTGTCCGCGGCCGCCGCGGTGAGCGCCATGCCGCTGAGGCCACAGATGGCCTGCGCGCCGATCCGCTCGCGGTCGACGATCTTCTGCAGGCCGAGGAAGTCGACGGCGGCGCTGTAGTCCTCGGTGAAGATGTCGGGCGAGCCCACGTCGCGCACCGCGCCGCCGCTCTCCCCGGTGAAGGAGGGGTCGAAGGCGAGGGCGACGTAGCCGCGGCGGGCGAACTCGTTGGCGTAGAGCCCCGAGGACTGTTCCTTGACCGCGCCGTACGGGCCGCTGACCACCAGGGCGGGCAGTTTGCCCCTGGCATTCTTCGGCACGTAGAGGTCCGCGGCGACCTCGATGCCGTAGCGGTTCTTGAACCGCACCGGGGTCCGCTTGACGTTCTTGTCCAGCGCGAAGGTGTAGCCGCCCCTGGCCGTGGCCCTGCCCTGTCCTGCGGTGCCCGCGGCGCGGCCGGTCTCCGCACCGAAGGCGGGCAGAGCCGTGAAGGAGGTGGCGGCGGCGGCGCCGGTGGCGGCGATCAGTCCGAGCGCTTTGCGACGTTCCATTTCGGTGGACCTCATATTCGATCGGCGGGGAAAAGGCGCGACGGTCGGTGGTGTCGTGACCGAGGCGCGCTTCCAGGGAACCGCTTCTGCGCCAGACGTGGCAGGTCGGGTTTATAGGGGTACAAGCTCGACCCCCCACCCCGCGCGGTGTGCGTCGCAGCCACACGCTTCTCGGATGGTGTTCTCGAACGTGACGGGCGGCAGCCCGCCGGCGGCGCTGTGGCGCCGTTTGATCTTGTAGAAGTCGGTGATCCAGGTCGCGCTCTTCAACCTTGCCTCGGTGCGTGCTCGGCGCCGCGGCGATCGACTCGTGCGTACAGCGGGGGGCTGTCACTCCGTTCAAGCACAAGAACGGCTGGGCGCTGGTCGTGATGGCCGGGCACGACATTTCATCGGAAGCCGAACCGGAATGAGTGGAGTCGCGACGAGGTCTGGACGATATCCGCTCACTGGCCCTCACGGATGCACTTCTCGGGCCTGCGTCAACGTCGCTCTCGATAAGCCTTGTCGAGAGCGGCCAAGGCCCCTCCAATGTCCGTGGTCCCGGAGAAGAGCGCTTCGACCTGGGCAAAATGTGTTTGCTGAACAGCGGAGTTCGGCCAGCGTTGATCCATGAAAGGAACGGTGGTTCCGGACTTCTGCCGCTCTGCGACCTCCCTGATCGCGGGGTCGACGGTGAAGGAGGCGTTCGGGATGGCGGGCAGGGTGGCGCCGGAGCGGTTGTACAGGTTCTGTCCGCGAGCGGATCCCAGGAAGTCGATGAAAGCGAGGGCCTCCTTGCGGTGTGGAGTGTCGGGGTTGAGGCCATAGGCGGCCGATACGGCACCCGGCATCCGTGTGTCGTCGGGGTCATCTGTGGCGGGCAGTGCGGTCATGCGCAGTGTCAGGCCGGGAGCGGCGGCACGTAGCTCGGACAGTACGCTCGCGACCTGGACGACTCCCACGGCCCGGCCCGTGGCCACCTGGTCGAGCGTTTCCTCGTACGTGGTGTCCAGTGGGTCGGCGTTGAAGCAGCCGCGCTCGTCCATCTCCATGTATTTACGCAGGGCGGGTCGCCAGCCGGAGTTGGCGAATGTTTCCTTGCCGAGTTCCATGTCGCTGTCGAAGTCCGGTTCGTCGGCGTAGACGGTTGTCGCGACCAGGGCGTAGGTGACGAGTTGGGTGACCCAGGGGGTGGCGTTGCCCAGGGCGAGGAGGACCTTGCCGTGGTCGCGGGCCTTGTCGCAGAGGGTCAGGAGTTCTGTCCAGGTCCGGGGAGGTGCTCCTCCGATGGCGTCCAGCGCACCCGTGGAGAAGACTGTTCCGATGCCGCTGAAGGTCACGGGCACCGCGAACGTGCTGCCGTTCACGTCAGTGACCGGTTTGACGCCTATGGGCATCGTGAGGTTGAAGCGGCGAAGGCTCAGGTTCTCCAGCAGGTCGTCGTGCTCCAGCGCGGTGACGGAGGCGGGGTTGCCGTTGCCGGGCCAGACGGTGAACACGTCGGGGCCATCACCCGCGCGGAGCTCGCCCGGGAGTTCCTGCTGGAGGTCGCCGGCGTCGGAGTAGTCGACCGTGACGTGTGTGTCAGGGGTGAGGCGGTGGAACTCGGCGACGACAGCGTCCATCGCGGACTTGTCGGTGGCGCTTGCCCTGACGGACAACTCGACCGGCCCGTCCTGTTCGGTGCCGAACGGGCCGCATCCGGTCGTCGTGGTGGCTGTGAGCGCCAGGCTGATGGCGAGGCCGAGCAGGTGTGAGGTGCGTGTCACGGACGGACTCCGGGCGGGAAGGAGTAGTGAGGTCGGCTGGAGCGAGGCGTGGGGTGTCAGGGCTGGGTCGGCCGGTGGCGGCTCGTGTGACGTTCACTCGACCGCGCAGCGGTCACACGAGCCGCCGACGACTCGGGAGGTCTGACGGTGGTCAGCCGAGCGTGAGGGAACGCTGCGCGGTGATGACGCGGGACGACCGTGCTGTGGCGAAGGTGTAAGCACCCGGGGTGAGCGTCATCGCTCCCGACGACCACACGCTGAGGTCCTGGACCGGGATCGTCAGGCTCAGCCGCTTGGAGCCGGCCGCGGGGAGGGTGACCTTCTGGAACGCGACCAGGCGGCGAGGCTCCGCCGCCGCCGAGGCGGGAAGCGTGGCGTAGACCTGGAGGACCTCTGTGCCCTCGCGCCGTCCGGTGTTGGTCACGGTGACCTCGACGATGACCTGCTGGGCGGCCTTGTCGTAGGTGGCTTCCAGGGAGCCGTGCGCGAAGGTCGTGTAGGACAGGCCGTGGCCGAAGGGGAAGCGGGGTTCCTGCTTCCTGGCGTCGTGGAAGCGGTAGCCGACGGCGATGCCCTCGTCGTAGGAGACGGTGCCGTTCGTGCCCGGGTAGGTGGCGGGGGTGGTGCCGGGGCCCTGGGTGGCGTCGGTGGGGAAGGTCACCGGGAGGCGGCCGGCCGGGTCGCTGTCGCCGAAGAGGACGGCGGCGATGGCGGTGCCGGCACCGTGGCCCGCGTACCACGCCTGCACGACGGCCTCCACGTCGTTCAGCCAGGGGGTGGCGACCGGGCCGTCGGTGTTGAGGACGACGATCGTGCGGGGGTTTGCGGCGGCGACGGCGGTGATGAGCTGGTCCTGGTCTCCGGGCAGTGCGTATCCGTCGTGGTCCATGCCCTCGCCGGCGACGCGGTTGACGAAGACGACGGCGGCGTCGGCCGTGCGGGCCGCTGTCACGGCGGCGGGGATGAGGGACTCGGGTTGCCAGCCGAAGGTCAGGCCGCACGTTCCGGGTTCGGCGGTGGCGTTGTTGTAGGTGATCTCCACGGTGACGGCGCGTCCGGCGGTCAGTTCGGCGGTGCCCTGGAGCGGGTAGTCGTAGGGGCCGAGGAAGAAGCGCGCCATCTGGCGGGTGCCGGAGACGACCGTCCGACCGTCGATCTTCAGCGAGGTCGTCCCGGACGGCAGCAGGGAGAAGCGGTGCAGGCCGGTGGTGGTCGGCGTCAGCGTGCCGGTCCACTTGGCCGACCACACCTGTGGCATGCCCTCGACGGGGGCGGTGGTGAAGTCGACGGTGGTGTCGGTGCGGGTCGTGACCGGTGTGCCGGTGCCGTCGGCACCGGCGTAGTAGCTCGCCCTCAGTCCGGCCGCCCCGGTGGGGGTGCGCAGGACGGTGGAGGGGACCGTGGTGAGGGGGAGGTCGCCCTTGGTTCCCTGGGCGTGGGTGACCTTGACGGAGCTTCCGGCGCGGGCCCGGATCGCGTCGAGCGGGGTGGTCCAGATCCCGGGGTCGACGTAGGTGGAGCCGGACACGCCGGTGAAGGTGTCGGACCCGGCCGGGCCGATGACGGCGAGCGACTTCACCGCGCTGGTGAGCGGCAGGGCCGCGGCACGGTTGGCGAGGAGCACCGTGGAGGCGACGGCCGCTTCGTGCGCGAGGTCCTTGTGCGCCTGGGTGCTGACGTTGGCCGCTGGGGCGGGGGCGGGGTGGTCGAAGAGGCCGTTCGCGAACATGGTGACGAGGACGCGCCGGGCGGCGTCGTCGAGCCGAGCGGCCGGTATCGCGCCGCCGGTGAGGGAACCCGCCGGGATCTGGACACCGCCGGGGCCGAGTCCGGCGAGGTCCATGCCGGCCCGGGCGGCGGCGACCTGGTCGTCCCCGGCCCAGAAGTCGGGCACGGTGTAGCCCTGGAGGCCCATGCTCTTCTTCAGGTCGTCGAACAGGCCGGTGTGCCGTGTCGCGAACGTGCCGTTGATCTTCGGGTACGCCATCATCACCGAGGTGGCGGGGGCGGCGGCGATCACGCGGCGGAAGGGCGCCTGGTAGTACTCGTGGAGCGCGCGGTCGGACACCTTTGTGTCGATGAAGAAGCGGTTGACTTCCTGGGTGTAGGCGGCGAAGTGCTTGAGGGTGGCCGCCATGTGCTGGGACTGGATCGCCACGGTGAGGGCGGCGCCCAGCCGTCCGGCGAGCACCGGGTCCTCGCCCATGGCCTCGGCCTGACGGCCGAAGTGCCAGGTGCGGGTCAGGTCGATGGTGGGGCCGAGGGCGTTGTTGTACCCCTTGGCCCGGCCCTCGGTGCCGATGGCCTTCCCGATCCGGCCGGCGAGCGCCTCGTCGAAGGTGGCTGCCTGGGCCACGGGTACGGGGAAGGCCGTGACGCCCGTCTCGCCGCGCAGCCCCGCGGAGGCGTCGACCATGGTGAGGGCGGGGATGCCGAGGTGGGCCACGGCTGCGAAGTCGCAGCGTATGAGGGCCTCTTTCTCGCCGGCCGTCATGCGGGCGAGCAGTTCGGCGGCCCGGTCCTGCGCCACGGTCCGTGGCGCGGCGACCGCTCGGTCGGTGACCGCGGGGGCCATGCTTGCGGCCAGGGCCGTGAAGGCTGCGGCGGATAGGAACGTTCGTCGGTTCACAGCGGCTCTCCGGACTGAGATGGCGGCAGTACGACGCGCCGCCGCGGGTTGGGGGGAGGTGAGGCCGGCCGAGGGGTCAGGTCACGGCCGGCCCCGGCTCGGTGGGGCTCTGGGAGCAGCCGCGTGGTCGCGGAGCTGCGAGGGATCGCATTCCCTTTTTCACTTCTCGGCGGCAGAGTGCTCGCCGCGTCCCACGGTGAGCTCTCGGCGCCACGGCCGTATTCAGCCACGAAGTTCTTCCCAGCAGGCTGGAAACTATGGCCTCCTCCGAGGCAAGGTCAACCCTCCGGGACCTCCTCTTTAAAATAGGCTCTGACCAGCAGGTTCCTTGCTTGGAATTTTAATGGCGCCCTGAAATTTCAATTGAACGGACCGATGGAATTCTCTGGCATCGACGCCCTGGATGATCTGAATTCACAAGACAAATAGCAGACACATAGCAGCCCGACGCATCGCGTGATGCGTCGGGCTGTCCCTCTTCACGTATGGGAGACGGTCAGGCCGCCGCTCCGAGTTCTGCGGTGTCCAGGACGTGGTCGCCCGGCCCGAGGGCGAGGGGTGCACAGCCGGGGAGTTCCACTGTGGCCGTACAGCCTTCCGGCACCGTGATGTCGGCCGTCATGCCGGTGGCGGTGAGCTCCCAGGACAGTGCGGCCGTCCCGTAGGGAGTGTCATGGCGGACACGGGCCCAGCTGATGCCGCCGCCCGGACGGGGGCGGAAGGAAAGCCGGCGGTAGCCCGGGGCGGTGGCGCTGATACCGCCGACCACCCGGTGCAGCCAGTCGGCAACGGCCCCGAGCGCGTAGTGGTTGAAGCTGGTCATGCCGCCCGGGTTGAGGGTGCCGTCGGGCCGCAGACTGTCCCAGCGCTCCCAGATCGTGGTCGCTCCCATGGTCACGGTGTAGAGCCAGGAGGGGCACTCGGTCTGCAGCAACAGCCGGTAGGCGACGTCGAGGTGACCGTTGTCGGTGAGGGCGTCGCAGATGAGCGGGGTGCCGACGAAGCCGGTGGAGATGCGCGCGCCGTCGGCGAGCACGATCTCGGCGAGGCGGTCGGCAGCCGGTCGGCGCTGTTCCGGCGTGAGCAGGTCGAAGGCGAGGGCGATCGCGTACGCGGTGGCGCTGTCGCTGGTGAGGCGGGCCGAGGGCAGGACGTACCGTCGCCGGAAGGCGTCGGCTGCCTCGGCGGCGACTGCCGCGTACCGTTCGCTGTCCGCGTCGAACCCCAACTCCTCTGCGGCCAGGGCGAGATGTCGCACGGAGTGGGCGAAGTAGGCGGTGGCGACCAGGTAGCGGTCGGTACGGCCTGCGGCCGGGTCGTCCGGTGGGGCGGCCGGGTCGAGCCAGTCCCCCAACTGGACGCCGGTGTCCCACAGGCGGGTCGGACCGGCGAGGCGTTCGACCAGCTCGACCCACGCTTTGGCCATGGGGTAGTGGCGGCGCAGGAGTTCCAGGTCGCCGAAGCGCTGGAAGAGCGTCCAGGGAGTGAGGGTGGCGACGTCTCCCCATGCGGCACCGGGGTGGATCGGCGTCCACATCGGCTCGCCCGGGATGACCGGGACGTACCACGGGATCGTGCCGTCCGGGAGCTGCTCGATACCGACGTCGGTGAGCCAGGAGTCGAGCAGGCCGGCGCAGTCGTAGAGGAAACTCGCCGTCGGGGCGAAGACCTGGATGTCGCCGGTCCAGCCGAGGCGTTCGTCGCGCTGGGGGCAGTCGGTGGGCAGGTCGACGAAGTTGCCGCGCATGCTCCACACGACGTTCTCGTGCAGGCGGTTGACGAGCGGATCGCTGCACTCGAACCATCCGGTGCGGCGCATGTCCGTGTGGTACACGCGGGCGGTCACCTGCCCGGCCGTCAGGTCGCCCGGCCAGCCGCTGATCTCGGCGTAGCGGAATCCGTGCAGGGTGAAACGGGGCTCCCAGGTCAGTGGTCCCGCGCCGGAGAGGATCAGGGTGTCGACGGACGTCGCCTCGCGCAGGGGGCGAGTGGCCAGCTCGCCGTCCTGGAGGACTTCGGCATGCCGCAGAGTGAGGGTGGTACCGGCCGGTCCGTCGACGGTGACCCGGAGACGGCCGACGAGGTTCTGCCCGAAGTCGAGCAGGTGACGCCCGTCGCCGGTGCGGGTGACGGTGACCGGGGTGACCTCCTCGGTGCAGCGCACGGGCGGTCCGAGAGGAGCGACGAGGGTGCCGGCGTCTCGTGCGCCCGTGCGGACCGGCGTCCAGTCCTCCGTGCCGGCCGCAGACGGTGTGGCCCAGGCGGGATCGTGCAGGCGGGCGTCGAAGGTCTCCCCTTCGTACAGGCCGCTGGTGAGGATCGGGCCGGGCGCCGCTTCCCAGGTCCGGTCGGTGGCGACGACCTGCGTGGTGCCGTCGTCGTACTCCACCTCCAGCTGGGCGATGAGGGACTGGTCGGTGCCGTAGATGTTGCGGGTGCCGCCGTCGAAGCCGTACCTGCCGCGGTACCAGCCGTCGCCGAGCCAGGCACCGACGGTGTTGGCGCCCTCGGTGAGGTGGGCGGTGACGTCATGGGTGCGGTACCGCAGCCGGTGCGGATAGACGGTCCAACCCGGTGCGAGCGCCTCGTCGCCGACGCGGCGGCCGTTGATCTCCACCTCGTACAGGCCGTGAGCGGTGACGTAGAGGCGTGCGCGGGCGACGGGCCGGTCGAGACGGAAGTCCTTGCGCACGCGGGCGGGGCGGCGCTCGCCCTCGGGGTCCTCGTCCCAGTCGGCGCCCACGGGTACGGCCTGCCAGTCGGCGGCGTCGAGGAGTCCGGCCTCGACGGCTGCCGGTGTGCTCCACTCCGAGGGGCCTGCGGCGTCGGGGGTCCAGACGCGGACGCGGACGGTGGCGTGTTCCCGGGATGTCAGGGGGTCGCCGGGCCACGGCACGAGGACCTGCTCGGCGCTGTCGACGCGCCCGGTGCGGCGGATGCCGCCACGGCGTTCGAGTTCCAGTTCGTACGACACCTGGCGGCCGGTGCCTGCGGGCAAGGTCCAGGTCAGCCGGGGGGAGGCGACTCCGATGCCGAGTCCGTCCGGCAGGTGTTCGAAGCTGACCGGGGAGGGCTGAGGGGGGAGCAAGGGGCGACCCTTCTTTCACATGTGGTCACAGTCGGGAGCGTGACGGGTGGGCGCGGCGAACTCCCCGGAGCCGGGGGCCGGGGAGACGGCAGGCCGGGGCGAGGACCGGGTCAGCCCTTCAACGCTCCCGAGGTGAGGCCCTTCATGACCTTCTGGTTGAGGAAGAGGTAGATCACGAGGGTGCCGAAGACGTTGATGCAGATGGCCGCGAAGAGGGGGCCGTACTGGGTGGCGCCGAAGTCGCCGGTGAAGTTGAGCAGGCCGACCTGGATGGTGCGCAGGTCCTGGTTGTTGGTGAAGGTCAGCGCGATGAGCAGGTCGTTCCAGATGAAGAAGAACTGCACCAGGCCGACGGTGAGCAGGGCGTTGCGGACCAGGGGGAGGCTGATGGTCCAGAAGGCGCGCAGGATGCCGGCGCCGTCGATGGTGGCGGCCTCGAACAGCTCGCGGGGGACGCTGCGGTAGTAGGTGGCCATCATGAAGACGGTCAGGGGCAGGCCCGTGCCGGTGTAGGTGAGGATCAGCGGCCACAGGGTGCCGGACAGGCCGGTCTGGAAGTACACCGTGAACAGGGGCAGCAAGATCATCTGCGGCGGGACCATCATGCCCGCGAGGAAGACCAGCAGAGTGAGGCTGCGGCCCTTCCACACCATGACCTGCAGGGCGAAGCCGGCGGCGGTGCCCAGCAGCAGCATCAGCGCGAGCGCGGGGACGACGGCGAGCAGGCTGTTCTGTACGTAGAGGCCGATGTTGCCGGTCGTCCACGCCTCGGTGTAGTTGCCCCACTCCCAGGTGGTGGGCAGGCTCCAGGTGGAGTTGTTCAGGTAGTCGTCGTTGGACTTCAGGGAGGTGAGGAACATCCAGATCATCGGGTAGACCTCGACGACCAGCAGGAGAGCGACGACGACCTTGACCCAGAGGCGGCTTCCCGGACGGCCGCGCCGGGCCCGCGGGGCACGCACGGGCGCGTGCCCGGAGCCGCCTGCGGAGGTCTTCACGGGTGTGTCGATGGTGGCCATGCCTCTCAGCCCTCCGTGAGGTCGCGCCGCGAGACGCGGTAGACGACCAGGCTCACCAGCAGGCACACGACGGTCAGCAGCAGAGCGATGGTGCTGCCGTAGCCGTAGTCGCTGTAGGTGAACGACGTCTGGAACATGTACAGGGTCAGCGGGGTGGTGCCCGTGCCGGGGCCGCCGTTGGTCAACGCGACGATCGAGTCGAAGACCTTCAGGGTGCCGTTGATGCTGAAGATCAGCGAGGACATCAGGACCGGCAGGGACAGCGGCAGCACGATGTGGCGGACCAGCCTGAGTCCCGTGGCTCCGTCGAGGCGGGCCGATTCCAGGACCTCGTCGGGGATGTCGACGAGGCCGGCGAAGAGGAGTACGGCGTAGAAGCCCATGGAGCGCCAGATGTCCATGGCGATCAGGACCCAGAAGGCGCTGCCGGCGCTGCCGAAGAAGTCGACGGATTCGATGCCGACGGCGTTGAGAAGGGAGTTGACCGGGCCGGTCTGCGGGGCGACCTGGAAGAACTTCTGGAAGAGCAGGCCGACGGCGACGGTGGGCAGCACGACCGGGAAGAACACCAGGGTACGGACGAGCGCCGAGGCGCGTTTGAGGAAGAAGACGTAGAGGAGCGCCAGGAGATACCCGGCGGCCACCTGCCCGGCGGTGACGACGACGGCGTACTTGAGGGTGAACCAGAGGGCGTCGTGGACGGCCGGGTCGTCCAGGAGGCGGGAGAAGTTGGCGACGCCGTTTCCGGTGAAGCCGTTGATCGTGTTGCCCTTGGTGAAGGAGTACCCGAGTGACCACACCATCGGGACCAGCATGATCAGGGAATAGACGAGGAGGGCGGGACCGAGCAGGAGCGCGATGGCCCTGCGGTCACCGAGTACGCGGTGCATGGGTGGGTGTCCACTTTCTTCGGAGGGACGGGGACGGCCCGCGCGCGGCGGGGCGGGCAGGCGTGCGGGCCGTCCCCGGCCGGTCACTGGGCGGCCAGCGCGTCCTGAACGGTCTGCATGAACTGCTCGGGGCTCGTGCTGCCGCTGACCAGACCCGCCGCGTTCTGCTGGCTGACGGTGGTCGCCTTGGTGCTGAACAGGGCCTCGAACCACAGCACGTTCTGCTTCGAGGCGCTGATGGTGTCCCGCACCTGGGTGGTGACCTCGTTGGCGTCCTTGACCTCGGTGTTCACCTTGAAGCCGGAGATGGAGCCGTGGTCCTTCAGAGCGGTGGAGCCGTAGTTCTTCGCGATGCAGGACACCCAGTCGCCGGTCTTCTTGTCGAAGGACTTCGAGGCGAAGGTGATACCCAGGCCGACGTTGGACGGGTACTGGTCGACGGAGCCCTTGCCGCCGGTGACGGCCGGGAAGGGCATGAAGCCGGTGTTCTCCGCCCCGATCTTGTTCTGCTTGTCGTCGGAGATGTTCGCCAGTGCCCAGCTGCCCATGTAGAACATGGCGGCCTTGCCGGTGAGGAACTGGTTCATCGCCGTGTCGTAGTCGATGGAGCCGACGCCCTTGCCGAAGTAGCCCTTCTTGCCGAGGGCCGCGACCTCCTCGGCGGCCTTCACGTACTCCGGGTCGGTGAGCTTCGCCTTGCCGTCCGCCACCTTCTGCAGGGCGTCGAGTCCGAGGCTGCGGTAGAGGTAGCCGCTGATGAGACGGGTGAGCGGCCAGCCCTGCTGACCGGATGCGGAGAACGGCTGGACGCCCTTCGCCTCCAGCTTCGCCGCGGCCGACACCAGCTCCGCCCAGGTGCCCGGCACCTTGATCCCGTTGTCCGCGAAGACCTTCTTGTTGTAGAAGATGCCCTCGATGTTGTACTCGTACGGCAGGACCTGGAGTTCTCCGCCGTACAGGGCCTTGATGGTGGAGACGGCGGCCGGCTCCAGCTGGTCGAGAACGCCCAGCTCCTTGAGCTTGGCCTCCAGGTCGGCGACCTTGCCGGACTTGGCCAACTGCTGGGTGAGCGCCGGGGCGTTGCCCGCCGCGAACTGCACCGGCAGCGCGTCCTGGCCGGCCAGCAACTGGAGCTTCTGGTCCAGGCTCGCCTGCGGAACGGTCTCCACCTTCAGCGGCAGGGCGTCGTTCGCGGCCTTGCACTCGCCCTTGGACATGGTCGTCAGCGCCGTCTTCACGGTGGTGTTCTCGGTGACGCTCAGGTAGTCGAAGTTCTCGGGGGCGGCGGAGGAGCCGCCGGCCCCGCTGCCGCCGCACGCGGTGGCGAGCAGCGCGAGCGAGGCGGTGCCGGCGGTGAGCAGGCTCAGTCGCGCACGACGGGCGCGGGAGGTACGAAGGGGCACGGAGGACTCCCAAGGATCATGACGAGCGGGGCGAGGTGCGGGAAACAGCGCCAGGGGCGAAGTACGGGGCCCGGCAGCACGCGGGCAGCGACCCGGCAGAGCGTGTAAAACGTTCTCCACGTCGAGTGGGCAACACCCTGCACCGCTGCCCCGCCACCGTCAAGACACAAGCGGGTAACACCGTCGTGATGAACCAAAGGCTTGACGAATAGCGGGGAGTAACGTGTAGACCGTTATACCTACGACTACTCACTTCGGGACGTGGACCATGGACGGGGCTTCCGCAGCCAAGCCGAACAAGCGCGTGACCATCACCGATGTCGCCCGGCACGCCGGGGTGTCCACGGCCGCCGTCTCCAAGGTGATGCGCAATGCCTACGGCGTGAGCGAGGCCATGCGGGAGAAGGTCCAGGCGGCCATCGACGACCTGGGCTACCGCCCGCACGCCGCGGCGCGAGGGATGCGCGGCCGGACGTACACCATCGGTGTACTGCTGGACAACGTCCGCAACGCGTTCTTCGCCGACATCCTCGACGGCATCCGGGACGAACTCCGCCACACCGACTACACGGTGCTGATCGGCGCGGCCGGCTTCGACCCCGAGGAACAGGCCAGGACCATCCGTTCCCTGGTGGACCGGCAAATGGACGGACTGATCCTCATCGCCCCGGGGACACCGCGCGCGGAGGTGCTGGACACGGCCGCTTCGACGCCGACCGTGGTCATCGGGCACCACGACGCCTCGGACACCTACGACTCGGTCGTCGACGCCGACGACCTCGGTGCCGGTCTGGTGGTGGATCACCTGGTCTCGCTCGGCCACCGTGACATCGCCCTGGTCTCGGCCCCGGGCACCCGGGCCAACAAGTGGAAGCGCACACCGGAGGCCGTGCTGAGCGAGGGCTATCTGCACGCGATGGAACGGCAGGGACTCGACCGGTTCGCGCGGGTCCACCACACCGCCTACTCCGACGACGGCGGCTTCAAGGCGGGCATGACACTGCTGACGGCCGACCGTCCGCCGACCGCCGTGATGACCGGTGCCGACGTCGCCGCACTGGGCGTCTACCGCGCCGCGCACGAACTCGGCCTGCGCATCCCCCGGGACCTGTCGCTCGTCGGCTACAACAACACCGCGCTCGCCGCCCTGGCCCCCGTGCAGCTGACCAGCGTGGACCAGGCGGGACACACCATGGGCTCCGCCGCCGCCCGGATGCTCGTCGAGCGCGTCGAAAGCCGAAGGGACAGAGCCATGCAGACCACGATGACCCCCCGTCTGGTGGTGCGCTCCACCACCGGCGCGCCGCAGGGACGCTAGGCCGTGGACCGGCGACCGACCGCCACTCCCCCAGCTCACCGCGAACGTGGCTCCGGCGGAGCGACGGCGGTGGCCGGACCTGTCGGCCGTCCACGTCCCCGGGTCGGCATCAAGGACGTGGCGCGGGAGGCAGGCGTCTCGCTCGGTACGGTCTCCAACGTCCTCAACCGGCCCGAGATCGTGTCCGAGGGAACGCGCTCGCGCGTCCTGGAAGTGATCGACTCCCTCGGCTACGTCCGGGCCGAGGGCGCCCGGCAGTTGCGCGGCTGGGCCTCCCGGGTGATCGCCGTCATGGTGCTCGACATGGCGAACCCGTTCTTCACCGCGCTCGCCTCCGGGGTGGAACAGGCCGCCCGCGAGGCGGACCTCGGCGTCATGGTCTGCACGGGCGCCCACGATCCGGCAGAGGCGGCACGCCACCTGTCGCTGATCACTTCGCACCAGGTCCGCGGTGCCGTGCTGGCCTCCGGCGAAGGAGTCGGACGCACCGTCGCGGCCTTCCGCCGCAACGCCGTGCCCTTCGTCGTGGCCGACCAGTACGCGCCCCAGCCCGCGGCATGCTCCGTCGGCATCGACGACGTGGCGGGCGGACGGGCCGCGGTACGGCACCTGCTCGAGCGGGGCCACCGCTCCCTCGCCTACGTCAGCGGCCCCGACCGCCTCCAGCAGGTGAGGGACCGCCGTCGCGGCGCCCTCACCGCGATCAGCGAGTCCGGCCTGCCGTCCACCGCGCTGAGAGAACTGTCCTGCGACACCCTCACCGTGACGGCCGGCAAGGACGCCGGGCACCGCGTCCTCGGCCTGCCCGAGCGACCCACCGCCGTCTTCTGCGCCAACGACCTGCTCGCCCTCGGTGTCCTGCAGGCCCTGTACGAGGCCGGCCTCAGGGTGCCGGACGACATCGCTGTGGTGGGTTACGACGACATCGAGTTCGCCGCGTCGGCCGTAGTCCCGCTCACCTCGGTGCGACGACCGGCATCCGCCATGGGGCGGCAGGCCGGCCGACTGCTCATCGAGGACACGGCCCACGGAAGCGGGCACACACACCGCCACGTCGTGCTGCAACCCGAACTGGTCGTACGCCGGTCGACGCTGGCGGCTCCCGCGCGCTGACGGGGCCGGCTCGGGGCCGTGGGGAACACGTGCGGGAGCGATGACGGGTACGGCATGGAAAACGAGCACGGCGAGACTCCGGCCGACGGTACGGGAGGGTCGACCGCGGAGACGATGATCACCTCCGGCTGTCGGAGAGAGACGTCGAGCGAGAGCGCACCGACGGGCCCCGTCCGAGCATGCGTCCTGCCGGGCGGCCCTGCCCACCCCCACCGTCATTCACGTTACGGATGGATTCCATCCGTTACGTGAATGATCACCGTTGAGGACATCACCGCCCGCACCGGCACGGCCCTGGAGGTGGACAGCGTCTCCGCCGCGTGCCGACCGGCGGCCGAGAGAGTCTCCCCACGAACCATTGACACGGAGGAAACACTCTCGGAATATATTCCGTACGCCAATGATTGGTGTACGGACCATCGGACGGGTTCTGACCGCCTCCGCTCCCGATGTCCTCCCGAGCTGACTTTTGGAGGCCAGATGCCCGTCCTCACCTCTCCACTCCACATCGCCGTAGTCGGAGGCGGTATCGGCGGACTGGCCGCCGCGCTGGCGACCGCCCGCGCCGGCCATCGTGTGACGCTCGTGGAGCGGGCCGCCCGCTTCGGCGAGATCGGGGCCGGCCTGCAACTCGCCCCGAACGCCTCCCTCGCCCTCGACGAACTCGGCGTACTGCCGGCCGTCCGGGCATCCGCCGTAGCCCCGCCCCGGCTGGTCATGATGGACGCCCTGACCGGTGACGAGGTCACCTCCCTCGATCTGCGCAGCTCGGCCTACACCGACCGTTTCGCGCACCCGTACCTGGTCACCCACCGCACCGACCTGCACGCCGCACTGCTGACCGCCTGTCAGGAGCACCCCGCCGTCACGCTGCGCACGGGACACACCGTCACCGAGGCCGAACAGGACGGTTCCGCCGTACACCTGGACTTCGCGGAGGGGCATGCTCGGCTGACCGCCGACGCGGTCGTCGCCGCGGACGGACTGCACTCCCGCCTGCGCCAGGTACTGGTCGGTGACGGGGAACCGGTCTGCTCGCGCTACGTCGCCTTCCGCGGCGCCCTGCCCACCGGGAAGATGACCGGCCGGATGTCCCAGCACGCCGCCTCGGAAGCGGTCATGGTGTGGGCCGGGCCGCGCATGCACCTGGTGCAGTACCCCGTACGCCGCGGCGAGCTGTACAACCAGGTCGCCGTGTTCGAGAGCGACCACTACACGCCGGATTCCGACGCCTGGGGCACCGAGGCCGAGCTGGAGGAGCGCTTCGCCGGCGCCTGCGAGGCCGTGCGCGACGCGCTGCCGCTCGTCTCCCGCGACCGTCGCTGGCCGCTGTACGACCGCGCCCCGATCAGCACCTGGGTGCACGGGCGGATCGCGCTTCTCGGAGACGCCGCCCACCCCATGCTCCAGTACCTCGCGCAGGGCGCCTGCCAGGCGCTGGAGGACGCCGTGGCACTCGGCCAGGCCCTCGGCCGGAGCACGGACCCCGCCGAAGCCTTCGCCGCGTACGCGGACCGGCGTCGGGAACGGGCGACTCGCATCCAGACCAACGCCCGCCGCTTCGGAGAGATCTGCCACCTGGAAGGCATGGGAGCCACCCTGCGCAACATGCTCCTCTCGTCTCGCGGTCCCGAGGCGTTCGACGACATCTCCTGGGTGTGGACCACCCCCGCACCTGCTCCCGCCCTGTGATCCGGCTCGCGTAGGAGGACACCATGACAACCGACGAACTCGCCTACAAGGCCCTGGAGGGCCTGGGAGCCGCCCCGCTGTGGCGCTTCTACGGCAACCTGTTCCCCGCCCAGCCCAAGAGCCGCGCCGTTCCCTACCGCTGGAACTGGCGCGAACTCCGCCCGCACCTCCTGCACTTCTCCCAGACCCTGTCCCTGGAGGAGGCCGAACGACGGGTCCTCATGCTCGTCAACCCCGGCCTCACCGACCCCCCGGCCACGGTCAACACCCTCTACGCGGGCCTGCAGATCATCCTGCCCGGCGAGACCGCACAGGCCCACCGGCACACCTCCAACGCCTTCCGCTTCATCCTCGAAGGCGACGGCGCCTGGACCACCGTCAACGGTGAACGGGTCTTCATGGCCCCCGGCGACCTGCTGCTCACCCCCGGCTGGCACTGGCACGACCACACCCACGAGGGCGACGCGCCGATGATCTGGCTCGACGCACTCGACTACCCCCTGGTCAACGCCCTGGAAGCCGGCTTCTACGAGCAGTACCCGCAGCGGCTCCAGCCGGTGACCAAGCCCGACGACGCCGGCAGCCGCCAGTTCCTGCACGGCCGGCTCACCCCCGCCTGGCTCACCCAGGACGGCCCCAACTCCCCCGTCACCCGGTACACCTGGCAGGAGACGGAGCGCGCCCTGGACGCCATCGCCGACACGGCCGACGGCAGCGACGTCGACGGCGTCGTCCTGGAGTACACCAACCCCTGGACCGGTGGCCCGGTCATGCCCACCATCGGCTGCCGCGTCCAGCGGCTGCGCCCCGGCTTCGAGGGAGCCGGCCGACGCCACACGGCCTCGACCATCTTCAACGTCGTCCGCGGCGAGGGCGCCACGATCGTCGACGGCGAGCGGCTGGAATGGTCCGAGCACGACACCTTCGCCGTCCCCGGCTGGGCCTCCTACCGGCACGTCAACACCTCGGCCTCCGCGGACGCCGTCCTGTTCTCCTACAGCGACGAGCCGGTCATGCGCTCCCTCGGCCTCTACCGCACCGAAGACGCCGACCCCGGCGCCTGACCCTCCCACCCGACACCCACAAGGAGGCCAGCATGCGTCTGGCACTGTTCAACAAGGGACGCCTCGGACTCGTCGTCGGTGACGACCTCGTCGACGTGACCGACCAGGTCGCCGGAGCCGACACCGCCGGCCCCGCCGGTGCGCTCCAGCAGTACGTCGAGGCGGCCGCCGACGGGGAGACAGCCCGTTTCGAAGCAGCCGGCCGGCCCCGCATCCCCCTGGCCGAAGCGGTCCTGGAGGCCCCGCTCCCCCGCCCCGGGAAGATCATCGGCGCACCGGTCAACTACCTCGACCACAAGGCCGAGATGGAGTACACCACCTCGGTCGCCGACCTCGGCGTCTTCCTCAAGGCGAACTCCTCCGTCATCGGCCCGGGCCAGGACATCCTCCTCCCCTACTCCGACAAGCGCACCGACCAGGAAGGCGAACTGGGCGTCGTCATCGGCCGCACCGCCTCGCACGTGCGCACGGACGAAGCCCTGGACCACGTCTTCGGCTACACCTGCGTCCTGGACATCACCGTCCGCTCCGGCGAGGACCGCTCCACCCGCAAGTCCTTCGACACCTTCACCCCGCTCGGCCCCTGGATCGTGACCGCCGACGAGATCCCGGACCCGGACACCCTCGACCTGCGCTGCGACGTCGGCGGCACCACCCGGCAGCGCACCAACACGGCGGACCTCATCTTCGGCGTCCGCGAACTGATCGCCTACACCTCCTCCGTCATGACCCTGCACCCGGGCGACGTGATCGCGACCGGCACCCCGGCCGGAGTGGGACCGCTCAGCCACGGAGACCGCGTGGTCCTGGACATCGAGAAGGTCGGTCGCCTGGAGGTCGGTGTCGACGGCTCCCGTGCCCTTCCCTACGACCGGCGCCCCGGCCGCCGCATCCGCTGACCACGCGGTCGCCGCCGGGGTGGTGCCGGCACTCGTAGACTCCCCACACCGGCCGGCACCCGGCCGGCACCACCCCGGCGACAGACGGACGGAAGACTGTGGCGCACGCACTGGAACTGCACAACTACGTCGGACACCTGATCCGACGCGCGGAACAGGTGCACACCGCCCTGTGGTACCGGCACGTGTCCAGGGAGATCACCTCCCAGCAGTTCGCCGTCCTCAACTCCCTCAGCCGTGACCCCGGCATCGACCAGCGCACCCTGGCGCGCTTCACCTCACTGGACCGTTCGACGGTCAACCACATCGTCCGCCGGCTGACCGAGCAGCACTACGTCAGTCAGGTACGCGACGAGGAGGACCGTCGGCGGACCCTGCTGAGCCTCACCGATCAGGGAGCCGAACTGCTCGACTCCCTGATCCGTCCGGCCGAAGCCGTCAACGAGCAACTGCTCGACGCGCTTCCCGCTGACGAACGCAAGCTCGCCGTCGACGTCCTTCGCAAAATCGCGTCGCTGGACGCCGAGGCGCTCAGCGACGGCCCGTGAGTCGGTGAAGCGCGGGACGTCCAGGCAGCGAGGAAGGACTCACGCCTTGACCCGTCACGCCCTGCGCAGCGCGCCTCCCTCCGGTCCCCCGCAGGAAGCCGGATCCTCGCCCGCCACCGCAACAGGACCCGTCATCGGCCGGGCTCTGCGCATCCTCGGTGCCTTCAGCGCACAGCGTCCTCACCTGTCCCTGAGCGAGCTGGCCCGGCGATCAGGTCTGCCCGTGTCCACCGTGCACCGCATGCTGGGTGACCTGCTCGTATGGGGCGCTCTGGAACGCGACGCGCAAGGCCGCTACCGCATCGGGCTGCGACTGTGGGAGGTCGCGTCCTTGGCTCCGCGCAGTCAAGGACTGCGCGAGCGCGCACTGCCCTACCTGGAAGACCTCTCCTCCCTCGTCCGTGAGAACGTCCAGCTCGCCGTCCGTGACGCGAGCGAGGTGGTCTTCATCGAACGCATCGCGCCGAGCTGTGCCGTGCCCACGCTGACACGAGTGGGAGGACGGCTGGGCATCACCACGACAGCGGCGGGACTGGTGCTGCTCGCCCACGCACCGGCAGCCGTTCAGGAGGAGGCTCTCGCGCGGACGATTCCCCGGCACACCCCGTTCACGCTCACCGACAGCGGCCGGCTCAGGGCGGTCCTCGCCCAGGCACGCACGTGCGGCTACGCGGTCAGCGACCGGCAACTGTCCACCGACACCCTCTCCGTCGCCGCGCCCGTCACCACCGACGAGGGCGAGGTGACCGCGGCTGTCTCCGTGGTGGTCCGGCACGGGTCCACGTCCGTCGGAGCGCTCGCCGATCTGGTCCGCTCATGCGGCCGCGCCATTTCACGAGCTCTTGACACGCCCGACCTCTGAAGGACATCGGCCCGCAACACTTGTTTCCCGGCATCCGGGAAACCACCTGGCCGCGCGAGACCGCCGCTCGCACCATGGCTGCTCCCACTGCCGAACCCGAGGCTGCCGCCCACGGCACGGCGGCGGCGAGCCGGTTCGGCCATCCCGCAGTCGACAACGGAGTGCTGCCATGGAGAAGTGCCCCCACCGCCCCACCGCACCGCGGGCCGTCCGGTGACCGCCCGCCTCACGCAGGCCCTGGACGACGGGCCCATGAGCCGTTTCCAGTGGCGTGCGATCGCCATCTGCGTGCTGCTCAACACCCTTGACGGTTTCGACGTGCTGGTCATGTCCTTCACCGGGAAGACGGTCTCCGGCGAGTGGCACCTCGACTCCGGTACCCTCGGGCTGCTGCTGAGCAGCGGGCTGGCGGGTATGGCGTTGGGCGCCCTGCTCATCGCTCCCCAGGCCGACCGGATCGGCCGGCGGCCTGTCATCCTGGCCGGCCTGGCCCTCGCAGCCGCGGGCATGCTGCTGTCCTCGGCCAGCCAGAACTGGCAGCAGCTGGGGGCGCTGCGCGTGCTCACCGGTGTCGGCATCGGCGCCGTTCTCGCCTGCAGCAACGTCATCGCCGGTGAGTTCGCGTCCCGCCGCTGGCGCGGTCTGGCCGTGAGCCTCAACTCCACCGGATACGCCGTGGGAGCGACGATCGGCGGCGTCTCTTCGGTCGCCCTCATCGACCGCTACGGGTGGCGCTCGGTGTTCCTGGCCGGCGGACTCGCCACCCTGGCCGTCATTCCTCTCGCCTTCCGTCTTCTGCCGGAATCGCTCGACTTCCTCCTCAACAGACGGCCGGCCGACGCCCTGAGCCGTGTCAACGAGCTGGCCCGCCGCATGGGGCAGCCAGACCTGTCCACGCTCCCGGACAAGGAACCGACGACGCTCACCTCCGCAGCCGGGTTCCGCCGCCTCCTGGCACCGGACTTGCGCCGCCCCACCCTGGTGTTGTGGGGTGCCTTCTTCCTCGTCATGGCCGCCTTCTACTTCGTGACGAGCTGGACGCCAACCCTGCTCGTGCAGGCCGGTATGTCCGCGACACAGAGCCTGACCGGCGGAACGCTGCTCAACCTGGGCGGCGTCTTCGGCACCGCACTCCTGGGCGCACTGGCCGCGCGGTACGCGCTCGGCAGCGTCCTGCGTACCTACCTCTTCGTGTCGGCAGCACTCGTCGTGGCTTTCGCGTCGTCCACCGACACACTCGTCCGGCCTTCTGCATCGGAGCCGTCATCGGAGTCGCGGTCAACGGCTGCATCGCCGGCCTCTACGCCCTGACCCCGAGCGTCTACCCGGCACCACTGCGGGCCACGGGGGTGGGAGCGGCGATCAGTGTCGGCCGCGTGGGTGCCATCATCGCACCCACCACGGCGGGCTGGCTGCTGGACGCGGGCTGGACACCGCTGGCCTTGTACGTCACGACGGGTGCGGTGTTCTGCGCGGCCGGCTTGCTCCTTCTGGCCATGCGAAGGAAACAGCCGACAGTGAAGGCGGCGCGTGACACCAGGCCAACACCGTCGTCTGCTTGAGCCCCCTGACCGCCCACCTAGCAACAAGACAGGCCAGTGAGTCTGGCAAACCAGGAGTTACTGAGGTTGAACTCGTGGTGTCGTAGGGGCTGACGGGCGGCAGTCCTCTGCGGTATCACCGGGGCATGCGGTATCCACAAGGGGGCGGGCTGACCGCCGAACGTCAGTAGTAGCGCGAGGAGTTACGACTCAAGGCGGCCGAGGGGTTCGCCCGGGGCGAGGCGAGTTCGTTGATCGCCAGGGACCTGCGCGTCAGTGTCCGGTCGGTGCAGCGATGGCGGCAGGCGTGGGAAGAGGACGGGCCGCGTGCTCTGCGATCGCAGGGGCCGGCGTCGTCGCCGAGGCTGAGTGAGAAGCAGTTCGCGCAGTTGGAAGCGGAGCTGGCCAAGGGGCCGGCCGCGCACGGCTGGGAAGACCAACGCTGGACCCTGAGCCGTGTGAAGACGGTGATCGGCCGGCGCTTCCACCTGACCTACACGGTCCAGGGCGTACGCAAGCTGCTGGTGCGCAATGGCTGGTCCTGCCAGGTCCCCGCTCGCCGGGCCCTGGAACGCGACGACGAGGCGGTGGCCGGGTGGGTTAAGGAGGTATGGCCCTGCGCGGAAGACTCGCGGCGGTGAGTGGAGCCTGGCTCGTCTTCGAGGACGAAGCCGGATTCTCCATGACTCCGCCGCAAACCAAGACTTGGTCACAGCGCGGCCGCACTCCAGTGGTGCGAGTCCGCGGCCGGTCCCGTAGGCGCATCTCCATCGCAGCGTTGACCTGCTACAGACCCGGCCACCGGTCCCGACTGATCTACCGGCCTCGCCGCGACGACGGCCGGCGCGACGGACGCAAGAGCTTCTCCTGGCGCGACTACCAGGACCTGCTGATCGCCGCCCACCAGCAGCTCGGCGGCCCGATCGTCCGGACGTCGGCGTGGCCGGCCCACCGGGCGAGGAGGTGGACCGTTGAGCGCCCTCCACGAGAACGTAGCCGCCGCCTTCGTACCCCTGCCCGGCCGCCGCCTTCTCGTCGGTCTGAGCAGTCAGGTCGGTCGGTGGGATCAGGACTCACTCACCGTCGTCGCACGGGCGGGTCGCCACTGTCCAGGGAATTCACCGTTCACTCGTTGGGGGACGTTCCACGGGTTCGTGCTACGAAGGGGTTCGGGGAGGAGCGCTTCCGGCATGTTCTGGTAGGCCACGGGGCGCATCCACCGGGCGACGGCCGTGCCGCCAACGCTGGTGTGCAGGGGAGAAGTGGCCGAGGGCCACGGCCCGCCGTGGTGCATGGCGTGCGTTACGGCCACACCCGTGGGCCAGGAGTTCCAGATGAGGCGTCCGGCACTCAGCGCGGCCGACAGCCGGTGGGCGAGAGTCTCGTCCTGCGGCTCCTGACCGTGGATGGTCGCGGTGAGACCGCCGGGCAGGATGTGCAGGGTGTCCAGCAGGTCGTCGGCCGAGGTGTACGTGACGACGAGGGAGGCGGGCCCGAAGCATTCCCGAAGCAGTTCGGGATGGGCGCGTACCCCTTCGGCGGTGGTGGTGAGGAGAGCGGGTGCGGAGGTGCGGGGATCGTCGTGGCCGGGTGTCAGATGCAGGGTGCGCGCGGCGGGATGGGTGACGAGTTCCTCGAGGGTGGCGTGGTAGGCGGTGCCGATCCAGTCACCGAGCAGGGGAGCCGGGGGCACCGCGGCGATTTCCCGGCGCAGCAGTTCCTCCAGGCCGTGGTCGGCCGGCAGGAAGAGCAGCCCGGGTTTGGTGCAGAACTGTCCCTGCCCCAGCGTGACCGAGGCGATGTACTCGCGGACGATGTCCGCCCCACGCTCGGCGCACGCCCCCGGAGTGACCACCACTGGGTTGAGCGAGCCCAGTTCACCGTAGAAGGGGATCGGGTCGGGCCGGCTGCCCGCGAGGTCGAACAGGGCCCGGCCGCCGGAGGTCGAGCCGGTGAATCCGACCGCCCGTATGGCCGGGTCGGTGACCAGGGCCCGTCCCGTCTCTCTGCCGTGGACAACGGTCAGGGCACCCGTCGGGAGCACCCCGGCCGCCAGATCGCGGGTCAGGTCGGAGAGTCCTGGGTGCCCCTCGTGCGCCTTGACCACCACGGGGCAGCCCGCGGCGAGCGCGCTGGCGGTGTCACCGCCCAGCACGGAGAAGGCGAAGGGGAAGTTGGAGGCCGAGAACACCGCGACCGGTCCCAGGGGCACCAGCATGCGGCGGATGTCGGGGCGGGGCGCGGGCTGCGCCGCGGGGTCGGGCGGGTCGATCATGACGTCGAGGAACGCGCCGGTTTCGACGATGTCGGCGAACATCCGCAACTGCGCCTGTGTGCGCCGGATCTCGCCGCTCAGACGCTCCGCTCCGAGCCGTGTTTCGCCGTCGGCCACGTCCACCAGGACGCCGGCGTGCTCCCCCAGCGTCCGTGCCAGAGCGCGCAGGAGACCGGCGCGTACGGAGAGGGGGAGCGCGGCGAGTTCCGGCGCGGCCGTGCCGGCCTGGGCCGACGCGTCAGCGGCGGTGCTTGCGGGTGGCGAGGCGCCGTCCGGGGACGGGGCGGGGGCGGCGGGCATGGGTGACCTCTCGGCGAGTGGGACGGAATCGATGGGGTGGCGAGGCGCGCGTCACGTGGGTGGGTGCTGCGCCGCTCGGGCCAGCAGTTCGGCGATGTGCACGGCCTTCACCCGGGAGCGTGCGCGGCGCAGGCCGGTGCGCAGCTGGCGCAGGCAGCCCGGGTTGACCGCGGCGACGTAGTCGACGCCCGCGGCCTCGATCTCCTGGATCTTGGCGTCGAGGATGCGGCGGGATTCGCGTGGTCTGAGCAGGGAGTAGGTGCCGGCGGCGCCGCAGCAGGTGGCCGCGGAGGGCAGTTCCACGTAGTCGGCGATCTGGCCGATCAGGGTGCGGGGCTGCTTCCACACACCGAGGCCGTTGCGCAGGTGACAGGAGTCCTGGAGAGCGACTCTGGCCCGGCGTCCGTCCACCCGGAGTTCGCCCGCCGCGCCGCGGTCGGCCAGGTGGGCGGAGAGTTCCCGTACCCGGTCCTGGCCGAGGACCGAGGCGAGGTGGGCGGCGCAGCCTCCGGATGTGGTCACGATGGTGCCGGGCAGGTCCTCTCCCAATCGGCGGGCGAGGCGTTCACCGGCCGTCGTGTCGCCGTTGTGGGCGTGCAGGGCGCCGCAGCACCCCTGGCCGGCGGGCACCGACAACTCGGGGGCGAGCTTGCGGGCCGCCCGGCTGACGGATGGGAACAGCACGCGTTCGAAGCATCCGAGCATGAGTGACACGGGCTCGGCCGGGGGCGTGGGCGCGGCCTCGGGTGCGCCGCGGGCGGTCCGGCGCAGCGCGCCGAGGGGGCGGAAGAGGTGCCGCATGCCGGCGGCCAGCATCAGGGCCCGGGCGAGCAGGGGCTGTCTGCGGCCCTTCCACTGGTGGTCGCGCCACTGTTCGAGGAGTTGTCCGTACTGGACGCCCGCCGGGCACACCGGTTCGCAGGCGCGACAGCCCAGGCACTGGGAAGCCTGTTCTTGGAGGGTGGGGTCGTAGGGGTCGAGGTCGCCGTTCTGGAGGGCGCGCATCAGGTTGATCCGGCCCCTGGGCGAGGACGCCTCGTCGCCGGTCGCGGCGTAGGTCGGGCAGGCGGGCAGGCAGAACCCGCAGGAGATGCACCGGGACAGGAGGTCGGGGTCGAAGACGGGGTCGGTCATGAACCCAGCTTTCCGGGGTTGAGGATTCCGGCCGGGTCGAAGGCGTCCTTGACCCGGCGCAGCAACGCGATCTGGTCGGGGCCGAGTTGCGCGGAGAGGTAGGGGAGCTTCGCGGCTCCCACGCCGTGTTCGCCGGTGATGGTGCCGCCGAGTTCGACGGCGGTGGTGAAGATGTCCTTGAAGGCGTGTTCGGCGCGCGCGATGCTCTCGGTGTCCTCGCGGGAGCCGATCACGCAGGTGGGGTGGAGGTTGCCGTCGCCGGCGTGTCCGAAGGTCGCGATCGTGACGTCGTGCCGGCCGGCGATCTCGTCGATGCGCTCGACCATTTCGGCGATGCGCGGGCGGGGCACGGTCGCGTCCTCCAGGATGGTCAGCCCGCCGAGCCGGGACAGCGCGGGGAGGGTGCACCGGCGGGCGGCGAGCAGCGCCTGGGCCTCGGCGACGTGGGCCGCCCTGGTGACCTCCAGGGCGCCCTGGGTGGTGCAGGCGTCGCTCATGCGGGCCAGAGCGTGTGCGACGGCGTCGGGTTCGCCGTCGTCGCCGAACAGGAGCAGCGCGCCGGCGTCGGAGCGCAGACCGAGCCCGGCGAAGGCTTCGACGGCGTCGATGCAGGGCCGGTCGAGGAATTCGAGGGTGGCGGGCAGGACGCCGCCGGAGATGATCGCTGCGACGGCGCGTCCGGCGGCGGCGAGATCGGGGAAGTAGGCGACTCCGGTACCCGAGTTCCTGGGTGCGGGCCGCAGGGCGAGGGTCGCCTCGGTGATGACGGCGAGGGTGCCCTCGGAGCCGGTGAGCAGGCGGGTGAGGTCGTATCCGGCGACGTCCTTGTGCAGGCGTCCGCCGGTGCGGACCACTTCGCCGGTCGGGAGGACCGCCTCCAGGCCGAGGACGTGGTCGCGGGTGACGCCGTACTTCAGGCCGCGCAGTCCGCCGGCGTTGGTGGCGATGGTGCCGCCGATCGTCGCGACGGTGCGGCTGCCCGGGTCGGGGGCCCACAGCAGGTCGTGGCCGGTGGCCTCGTCGGCGAGCGCGGCGCTGGTGACGCCCGGCTGGGCGCGGGCGAGGAGTTCGGCGGGTGCGATTTCGAGGATGCGGTTCAGGCGCGTGAGCGACAGAACGAGGCCGCCGTGCAGGGCGACGGTGGCGGCGCACAGGTTGGAGCCGGCGCCGCGCGGGACGACCGGGATCCCGTGCCGGGTGGCCAGGCTCAGGACGGCGGAGACTTCCTGCGTGTCGCCGGGGAAGAGGACGGCATCGGGGCGGGCGGAGAAGAGAGGGGTCGCGTCCCGGCTGAAGGGCACGAGGTCGCCGTCCGTCTCGCGGTAGTGGGCGTCGCCGACGATCGACTTCAGCGCGGCTCTGACAGGGGCTTGCACGGTTCGCCTCCAGGGCCGGTCCCCGCCCGCAGCGGGCGGGGACCGGCCGGGCACTAGAACTTGACGGTGGAACGGTCCGCGATGAGCACGGGCGAGTCGTACACCGGGATGTCCCTGAAGGTGTAGGTGCTGCCCGAGACCGACCAGTTGGCGGCCGGGATGTCGTGGACGGCTCCGGTGCGTACGTCGACGTGGACCGGGTCGGCGAAGTTGCCGCCGGTGAAGGTGAGATCGGTGGCGGTGCGGGCGTTGCTCTCACTGGGCTTGCCCGCTCCGGACCAGACGCCGACGATCTGCCGGCCGGTGTCGTTCTTCGCGAACGCCTGCACGGTGAGCGAGGTGGAGGGGTTCGCGCTCCAGCCGTAGCCGGGCAGCGGCTTGGTGTCCGCGAGGACCGACGCCAAGGTCTGGACGGCATAGAAGGAGGGCTTGGCGTAGCGGATGCTCTTGTCGGTGTTGGTCTGCAGCAGTCCCTTGGTGTTGGTCGTCCCCCATGGGTAGTGCATGTCGGAGATGCCGAAGACGCTGGTGCTGATGTCGCGCCCGAGGTCGTTGAGCACGCGGCGCAGGAACCACTTGGACTGGCTCAGTTCCGTCCAGTCCAGATCCCCCAGGGCGCCGAAGCTGCCGGGCGTGCTGGGGGCGCCGTTCTCGCCCTGCCGCACGACGCCGCCGGGCGCGTACTGGTCCACCAGGTCTCTGAGCTTCTCCACCTGCCCGTACGTCCACGCGTCGTCGGGGTTGGGGTTGTACGGGTGGTACGAGATGCCGTCGAGCAGGCCGGCCTTGCCCTTGCCGGAGAGCTGGATCAGGAAGTCCTGGGCGTAGGGGACGTCGATGCCGGCTTCCTGGCCGAAGATGACCGCGTTCGGCTGCTCGGCGCGGACGCGGGTGGCGGTGCGGATGAAGAAGTCGGTGTAGTCGGCGACCGGGATACCGGCCAGGTTGGGCTCGTTCCAGATCTCCCATTCGGTGACCCGGTCCTTGTACCGCTTCACCATGGCGGTCACCCAGGCGTCCCACGCGGCCAGGGCCTCCGGGGAGCTGGGCAGGTGGCCGCCGAGTCCGGAGCCGCCTCCGCCGGTGTAGGCGCCGTTGCCGTAGGACAGCTGGATCCAGGGCTTGACGCCCCGGCTGCGGGCGTCGTCGACGATGTGGTCGAGCCAGTCCCAGTCGTAGACGCCCTTGGTCTTCTCCGTCTTCGCCCAGCCGCCCTGGATCCGGGTGCTGGTCGCGCCGAGCTTGCCCAGGTAGGGGGCGTACGCCCGGTAGTCGGTGTAGTCCCGGTCGACGGTCTCGGCGCCGATGATGATCTTGGAGGTGCCGACCTCCCAGGCGGTGCGGGGGCCGACGGACCCGAGGAGGGGCCAGCCCTGCGGGGCGCTCTCGGTGGTGGTGCGGACGTCGTCCAGCCAGGCGGTGCCGGTGGCGGCGGTGGAGACGCCGGCCTGGATGCCGGCCAGGGCCCTCGTGCTGGTCCGGAAGGCCAGGTTCTTGGCCTTGCGTGACCCGTCCACCCACACGTCGGCGGTTCCCGAGGACGGGTGGGCGACCACGCGGATGTCGTACCAGCGGTTGGCCGAGTAGGCGCCCAGATCGACCTGCCGGGTCGCGTCGTAGGTGTACATGCGTCCGTCGGCGCCCATGGCCACGGTGACGCTGTGCCCGCCGCTGCTGTCGAGGTGCACGCCGATCGTCGCCGAGGTCTGGGCGGTGCGCAGCCGGAAGCCGGCGACGACGGTCGAGGACGTGGTGCCGAAGGTGGTGCCCGCCGTGACCGCGGCGCCCGTGGAGGTGTCCCGCAGCCGCAGACTGCGGTCGACGGTGCCGGGCACGTCCTGCACGGTGGCGTCACCGCCCGCACCGCCGGTGGACCAGCCCGCGGGCGTGGTGCCGGGGGCGGTGGTGTCGAAGTCGCCGTCGACGTCCGCCGCGGCCGCCGGTCCGGCGGCGGCGACGGAGAGCAGACCGCCGACGAGCGCGCCGGCCATCACCAACGCGAGCGGCCGTATGGAGGATGGGGAAGTACGATTGTTCACGTGTTCCTGCCTTCTTCTTCGGAGGCTGGTCCGGCCGGTCGGCCGGCCCGCGGCCGGCCGGGGGCGGCCGGCCGCGGAGCATGTGGGTCAGTCGCTCACGGACGGGGCGAGGCGGCTGGCCTCGTAGGCGCGCAGCGTCTCGGCGTCCGCCGGGTACGTGCCGCGGAGGGGGGCGCCGGCGGCGACACGCTCGGTGATGAACTCCTCGAGCCGTTCCTGTTCCCGCGCCTGACGGGCGATCACCGGGACGAGGTGGCGGGGTACGCAGACCACGCCGTCGGAGTCGCCGACCAGCACGTCGCCCGGGTACACGGCGACTCCCGCGCAGCCGACGGGGACCTGGAGGTCGACGGCGTGGTGCAGGGCGAGGTTGGTCATAGCCGCCGGGCCGGTGGCGTAGACGGGCAGCGGGAGCCGCGCGATGTCGCCGAAGTCCCGCAGGGTGCCGTCGGTGATCACCCCGGCGGCTCCCCGGACCGAGAGCCGGGTGAGGAGGATGTTGCCCGCCGAGGCGGCCCGGCCCTGTCCGCGGCAGTCCATGACGAGGACCTGCCCGGGGCCGACCTGTTCGACGGCGGCGCGCTGCGGGTGGTCGTAGTCGTCGTACACGTCGAGGGTGTCGATGTCCTCGCGGGCCGGGATGTAGCGCAGGGTGAAGGCCTCGCCGACCATGCGCGGTGCGCCGGGGGTCACGCGGGCGAGTCCGGCGAGGAAGGTGTTGCGCAGGCCGTGCTTGAAGAGCTGGGTGGTGATGGTGGCGGTGCTGGCCTCGCGGAGAGCGGCCAGGTCGTCGGGGTTCAGCGGCGCCTGGGGCGTCTCGGTCATGGTGCGGGTCCTTAGCGCTGGTCGGCGTCGGTGTGCGCCGGATCGGTGGTGGGTCGGTCGAGGCCGGGGTCGGCGCCCGGTGGTCTGATCTGGGCCGTCAGTCCGCCGTCCACGGTGAGCACCTGACCGGTGATGAAGGAGGCGTCCGGCGAGGCCAGGAAGGCGACGGCGGCGGCCACGTCGGAACCGTCGCCCATGCGGCCGAGGGGTACCGGCCGGATACGGGCGCGCTTCTGGGCGGCGTCCAGCAGTTCGTAGCGGTCGTTGATGACGGGGCCCGGTGCGACGGCGTTGACGCGGATGCCCAGCGGGGCGAGTTCGAGGGCGGTGGCCCGGGTGGTGGCCTCGACGGCTCCCTTGGAGGCGTCGTAGGCGACGGCCGAGCGGTGGGCGCGGGTCGCGCCGACGGAGGAGATGTTGACGACGGCCGCGCCGGCCCGCATCGCCCGGGCCGCGGCGACGGTGCACAGGAACGTGCCGCGGGCGTTGACCGCGAAGCTGCGGTCCCAGTCGGCGGGGTCCAGGTCGAACAGGTGGCCGCGCCCCACCATCGCGGCGGCGGCGTTGTTGACGAGGATGTCCAGTCCGCCGAGCGTCTCCACCGTGCGGGCGACGCACGCGTCGACCTGCGCCGGGTCGGAGACGTCTCCCGGGCAGGCGACCGCACGAGCCCCGCCGTCGCGCAGCGCTGCCGCCGCCGCTTCCGCCTCCTGCTCGTCCGGGCCGTTGACGGCGACGGCGGCGCCCTCGGCGGCCAGCCGCACGGCGATCGCGAGCCCGATGTTGCGGGCGCCGCCCGTGACGAGGGCGACCTTGCCGGCGAACCGCCCGTCCGTGGGCGGCCGTTCGGCGGGAGCAGCCGTCACCGCGTGACCTCCTGCCGGTCGACGACGGCGGCGGCGCTGGTGGCGGCCCAGGTGAGCGGGCCCGCCGACGCCTTCACCAGCTCGGGGTCGAATCGCATGCCCAGGCCCGGACCGGACGGCACGTGCAGCCGGCCGCCGACGTAGCGCACCGGGTCGGTCACCACGTCGCGGGTGTACAGCAGCGGGCCGACGGGGTCGCTGGGCACGGTGACCGGCGCCATCGCCATGGCGACGTGGGCCGCGGCGGCCGTGCCGACGGACAGTTCCTGCGTGGTGCCGACCAGGCACGACTTCCCGGCGGCCTCGGCGATCGCGAAGATCCGCCGGGCCGGGGTGATGCCGCCGATCGCGATGACGCTGACGTTGAAGACGTCGACCGCGTCGGCGGCGACCAGGTCGAGAGCCCACCGGAAGCCGTAGACGTGCTCGCTGATCGGCACGGGCAGGCGGTTGCGGGCGTACACCAGCCCGCGCACGTCGTGGTCGGGGGCCGGGGCCTCCACCAGTTCGAAGCCCACGTCGGCGACCTTCTCGGCGAAGTTGCAGGCCGCCTTGGAGTCCAGCAGGTTGGAGAAGTCGAGCGACTTGATGGTGATCCGGTCGCCGAAGCGCTCGCGGGCGGTGCGCAGGAACCGCTCGTCCAGGTCGAGCCGGCGCCCGACGTACACCCGGAAGAACTCGAAGCCCTCCGCGATGCGCCGCTCGACCATGGCGAGGTTGCGGTCGACGTCCTCCTCGTGCTGCTGGCGGAAGATCGGGTACGCGATGGGGACGGACTCGCGGACCGCGCCGCCCAGCAAGTCGCACACGCGGACCCCGAGCTGCTTCGCCGCCAGGTCCCAGAAGGCGATGTCGACGCCGCACTTGATGGCGCGGCTCTTGTCGTAGATGTACCCGGCCTGGGGGAAGTTGGCCTCCAGCCGCCGTTCGACCTCCGTGATCTGGAGGGCGTCCAGGCCCACCAGAATCTCGTTGAGGGTCGCCTCCAGCTCGGGGACATCGAAGTGGAAGCGTGGCAGGTGCTGGAGGTCGGACATCTCGCCGACTCCGACGAGGGAGTCGTCGTCGGTGTGGAGTTCGACCAGGATGTGGCCGCAGGTGATGCTGTTGTGCCGGGGAGTGTTGATCGAGGTCAGTTGGACCCTCGTCACCTTTGCCACTGTGGGCTCCGTTCCTTGGTCTGCGGGGTCGTTGCGGTGTGCCGGCCGGGTGCCCTGGCCAGCAGTTCACGGGTGTACTCGTGGGCGGGGGCGGCGTAGATCTCCTCCGCCGTGCCTTCTTCGACGATCCGGCCGTGCCGCATGACCGCGATGCGGTGAGCGACCGAGCGGACCACGGCCAGGTCATGGGTGATGAAGAGGTAGGCCATGCCGTGCTCGGCCTGGAGGTCGGCGAGCAGGTTGAGCACCTGAGCCTGGATCGACACGTCCAGGGCGCTGACCGCCTCGTCGCACACGATCAGCCGGGGGCGCAGGGCGAGGGCCCGGGCGATGGCGATGCGCTGGCGCTGGCCGCCGGAGAAGGCGGAGGGGAAGCGGTCCAGGGCGAAGGCGTCGAGGCCGACGTCCCGCAGGAGTGCGGTGAGGGTGTCCTCGTCGGCGTCGAGTCCGTGCACGCGCAGGGGTTCGGCGAGGATCTGCCGGACGGTCAGCCGCGGGTCCAGGCTCGCGTACGGGTTCTGGAAGACGACCTGCACCTCGCGCTGGAGCCGCCGCAGTGCTGCCGGGCCGGGACGTGTGACGTCGATGCCGTCGTAGCGGACGGTGCCGCCGGAGGGGCGTTCAAGGCGCAGCAGCAGTTTCGTGAGACTGGTCTTGCCGGAGCCGGACTCCCCCACCAGTGCCAGGGTGCGGCCCGCCTCGACCTGCAGGCTGACCTCCTGCACGGCGTGGACGTGGCCCGTCACCCGGCGCAGCGCCCCACCACGTACGGGATACCGCAGGTCCACCGCGTCGAACTCCACGAGCGGGGGCTCGGCACCGGTCGTGGTGGCGGGAGCGGGGTCGGCGGTGGCCGCCGGTACGGGCAGTTCCACCGGAGCGTCGGCGAACAGGCAGGCCGCCGCATGGTCGCCGTCGTGGACGGTCAGCTGCGGAACACTCGCCGTGCAGTCGTCCACGGCGACCGGGCACCGGGGAGCGAAGGAGCACCCGGAGGACCGCTCCCGCAGCCGGGGCGGCTGCCCCTCGATGGACACGAGCCGGGTGCGGGCCGCCGCGTCGATCCGCGGTGTGGCCGCGAGCAGCGCCTGGGTGTACGGCATCCTCGGGTGCTTCAGGACACGTGCGGCCGGGCCGCTCTCGACGACGCGGCCGGCGTACATCACCGCCACCCGGTCGGCCTGTTCGGCGACCACTCCGAGGTCGTGGGTGATCAGGATCAGCCCCATGCCCAGGTCGACGCACAGGGAGCGGAGCATCGCCATGATCTCCGCCTGCACGGCGACGTCCAGGGCGGTGGTCGGTTCGTCGGCGATGAGCAGCTTGGGGCGGGCGGCGATGGCCAGGGCGATGGCTGCGCGCTGCCGCATCCCCCCGGACAGCTCGTGCGGGTACTGCCGCAGCCTGCTCTCCGGCTCCGGCATCCGGGCCTGCTCCAGGGCCTCGACGGCGCGGCGCCGGGCCTGTTCGCGGGTGAGCCGCTCGTGGGCGCGCACCGCGTCGGTGATCTGGGTGCCGATGGTGAGCAGCGGGTTGAGCGCGGAGCCCGGGTCCTGGAAGACCATGGCCACCCGCCTGCCCCGTACGGCCCGCCACTCCTTGCCGTCCAGGGTGCGCAGGTCGGTTCCGTCCAGCCGGATGGAGCCGGTGGTGCTGGAGACGGGCTCGGGCGGGTTCAGTCCGAGCAGGCTCAGGGCGGTGACGGTCTTCCCGGAGCCCGACTCGCCGACGACGGCGAGGGTCTCGCCCGCTTCCAGGCTCAGGTGGACGCTGTCCACGGCGCGCACCGGTGGACTGGTGGGGCCGCCGTTGAAGGTGACGCTCAGGTCTTCGATCTCGAGAAGGGGCATGGTCGTTCCTCACGTCCCCAGGCGGGCTTCGGCGAGCCGCCACTGGCCGTCGACGTCGAGCTGGACGCCCTTGAGCCTGCTGCTGTGGATGAGGGGCGACTTCGCCTGGTGCAGGAACACCCAGTAGTTGTTGTCGATGATGCGGCGCTGCGCGTCGGAGTACGCCTTCTTGCGCGCCGGCCGGTCACCGGTGCCGGCTCCGTCCGCGAGCAGGGCGTCGAGGACGCGGTCGTCGAGGCCGGACCAGTTGTTGGGTCCGTCGCTGGTGAAGTACGGGTCGAACGACAGGGAGGGATCCAGTCGTGGGATGTCGACCACCAGGAGCGCCGCGTCGAAGTCCTTGTTCTTCATGCGTTCCAGCTGCGTCTGGAATTCCAGTACTTCGGCCTTGGGCGCGAAGCCGGCCGCGGTGAGCTGGCTCTGCAGGAGTTCCGCGATGGTGGGGTCGGGGGCACGGCGTCGGGCGACGACGGTGATGGGCACCTCGCCCCGCAGCCCGGCCCGCTGAAGGGCCTCGCGGGCCTTGGCCGGGTCGTGCGGGAGCGGCGCGACGGAGCCGTCGTAGAACCAGTCCGAGGAGGTCGCGAAAGACGGGGCGATGTCGTATTCGCCACCGGCCGCGGCCTTGCCCACGGAGCGGCGGTCGACGGCCTGGGCGAACGCGGCGCGCACCTCGGGGTCCTTGAAGGGGCCCTTGGTGACGTTGAGGGCGACGTAGTAGGCGCGGCGCACTCCGCCGTCCTTGATGACGATCTGCTTGTTGCCGCTGAGCTGCTTGTACTCCTCCGGCGGCAGGGCGCGCACCAACTGGACGCCACCAGTGGACAGTTCGGCGCGCAGGACCTTGGCCTCGGTGACGAAGCGCAGGACGACCTTGTCCAGCTTCGGCAGGGTGCTGTCGTCCGCGGCCTTCTTCCAGTAGCTGCCGTTGCGCTCGGCCGTCAGCTGCACCTTGGACCGCCACTGGGCGAAGGTGAAGGGGCCGGTGCCCACGGGCCGGCGTCCGAAGTCGGCGCCGTGCTTCTTGAGCGCGGCGGGAGAGGCGATCATCCCGGTCTCGTGCGCGAGGTGGGTGAGCAGCAGCGGGTCGGGCGACTTGAGTGTGATCTTCACGGTCCTGGCGTCGGGTGCCTCGACGGAGGACACCTTGGCCAGCGCGGCGGCCTTGGTGGAGTGGGTCGCCGGGTCCATCACCCGGCGCAGGTTGAGGACGACGGCCTCGGCGTCGCAGGGCGTCCCGTCGTGGAACCTCACACCTTCGCGCAGCGTGAAGGTGACCTGGGTGTCACCGGCCTCCCACTTGGTGGCGAGGGCCGCTTCGAACTGTCCGTCCTGGCGCTGGCGCAGCAGCGCGTCGAAGAAGAGATTGAGGACGTTGCGGTCGGAGGAGATGGCGGCGCTCAGTGCCGGGTCGAGGGTGACGGGCTCGTTGTCGAATCCGGCGGTGAGCGTGCCGGAGGAGGCACTGGACGATCCGGAGCCGCCGCTGCATGCGGAGAGGGCGGGCAGGCCGGCGGCGGCCGCGGTGGCGGCGGCTCCGGCCAGGACGGCGCGGCGTGGCAGGCCGAGGGAGGAAATGGGCATGGCAGAGCACTTTCTGGTGCGGAAGGCGGGTGCTGAGGGCGGGCGATGAGGGGACCCGCCCGAGGGGCCCAGGCGTGCGGGCCGATGGGGCGCGGCGCGTGTGAGGGTGCTCGTGCGCCGGTGAAGGGAGCGCCCGGTGGGTCAGCGCGGTGGCGTCAGCTGCGGCCTGTGCGCGTCGAGTGCGTCGCGGAGCGCGTCGGCCAGCATGTTGAACGCGGCGACGGTGAGGAGGATGGCCAGACCGGGGAACACGCTCAGCGACCAGCTGGCGCTGAGATGGTCGGTCCCGGAGGCCACCATGGCACCCCAGCTGGGCTGGGGGGGCTGGACGCTGAGGCCGAGGAAGCTGAGGGCGGCCTCGGCCATGATGGCGGTGGAGACCTGGAGGGCGGCGAAGACCAGCAGGGTGCCGGCCAGGTGCGGCAGCAGGTGGCGGCGCATGATGGCCGACTGCTTCACGCCCACGATACGGGCGGCCGAGACCCATTCACGGGTCCGCAGCGAGAGCACCTCCCCGCGGACCACCCGGGCGAAGCGGGGCGTGGTCACGACCGCGATGGCGATGAGTGCGTTGCGCAGGCCCGGGCCGAGGGCGGCGACGACGGTGAGGGCGAGGACGAGCAGCGGGAAGGCGAGCAGTCCGTCGGACATCCGCATGATGAGGGAGTCCAGCCATCCGCCGCGGTAGCCGGCGAGGAGACCGAGCACGGTTCCCGCCACGAGGGCGGCGCCCACGGTGACGGTGGCGACCTCCGTGGTCACCAGGGCTCCGGCGACGATGCGGGCCAGGACGTCCCGGCCGAGTTCGTCGGTGCCCAGAAGGTGCTGTGCGCTGGGGCCGGCGAGGAGGTTGTCCGTGTCGGTGGCGCGCATGCGCTCGGTCATGAAGGGCCGGGCCGCGGCGGCCATCGCCAGCAGCAGAAGGATGGGCAGGGCGAGTTGGGCGCGTCGGTCGCGGCGCAGCCGGTCGAGGACCGGGCGGCGCGCGGCGGCCGGGGTGAGAGTTTTGGTGGCCATCGTCGCTCCTGTCAGTACGTGATGCGCGGGTCGAGCCACGCGTAGATCAGGTCGGCCAGCAGGTTCACCAGGAGGACGAAGATCACGACTACCAGGACGGCGCCCTGGACGACGGGCAGGTCCCGGCTGAAGATGCCGTTGACGATGAGGGTGCCCATGCCTGGGATGGTGAAGACGGTCTCGGTGACCACGGTGGCGCTCATCAGGGCGCCGATCTGCAGGGCCACGACGGTCACGACGGGGACGATGGCGTTGCGCAGGGCGTACACGCCGACGATGCGGCGGCGGGACAGGCCGGTCGCCTCCGCCGTGCGGATGTAGTCCTCGTTGAACGAGGCCAGCAGGGCCGCGCGGGTCTGGCGCATGGTGACGGCCGCGATGGTGGAGCCGATGGTGACCGCGGGTAGTGCCATGTGCCGCAGGTTCTCCACCGGATCCTCGGTGAACGGGACGTACCCGGACGCCGGCAGCACCTTCAACCACAGCGCGAAGACCAGGATGAGCAGGGCGGCGACGTAGAAGTGCGGCGCGGACAGGGCCACGAGCCCTGCGGAGTTGAGCGCGGTGTCGGTGGTGGTGCGGCGCTTCACGGCGGCGAGTATCCCGGCCGGAATGCCGATGAACAGGGCGAAGAGCAGGGCGATGACGCCGAGTTGGGCCGTCGCGGCGAGCCGCTCGCCGAGTACGGTGCCGAGTTCCTCGCCGGTGAGCCAGGAGGCGCCGAGGTCGCCGCGTGCGATGCCGCCGATCCAGTCGGCGAACTGCCGCCACATGGGGGCGTCCAGGCCGAGGTCGGCGCGCAGTGCCGCACGGTCCTCGGCGCTGGCCTCCTGCCCCAGGATGTCCAGGGTGGGGTCTCCCGGCATCAGGCGCAGCAGGAGGAACAGCACCAATGACACGACCAGGACGACGGGTATCAGCTGGAGTAGGCGGCGTATCAGGTATCCGGTCATGTTGCCGGCTCCGTTTGTCTTGGGTGAGGGCTGTCATGGGTTGCCGTGTCGCCGCCCACCGGGTCCCGCGGCAGGCGGCGCAGCCACTCCAGCCGCGGTGCGGGGGCGAGATCGTAGGCGTAGAGCACGAGGGAGCTCGCGCCGTGCGAGCGGGCCTGGCGGGCGATGTCCATGAGCTCCTCCTCGCTGCGGGTCCGCGCGGCGTCCAGGTTCCAGCCCGCCGCGATCCGGGCGCCGGTGCGGCCCGCGGCGACGAGGTCCCGCCGCAGGGCGGTACCGTCCCCGGACAGGTTGGTGACCGTGAGCGAACCCGCGGCGTGGGCGAGCGCCCGCAGGTCGCCGGAGGACTTCCCGTCGCACGCGTAGGGGTCGTCGGTGGCACGGACGGAGAGCGGCAGCCCTCCCGAAGCCTCGGCCGCGGCCCGTACGAGACCGGTGGTCACCTGGGCCCGGACCGACAGCAGCGTGTCGTGCAGGTCCTGGCCCAGCGCGGCTGAGGCGTCCGCGGTGATGCGGTCCGCGGGCCGCGGATCGGCCAGCTGCGCGAGGACTGCGGCGCGGGTCCTGCCGGCCGCCTCGGCACCGTCGACGCCGGCTTCGGTGAACAGGGCCGAGCACGCGGAGCAGAAGCAGAGGGAGAGCAGCCAGCGGTCCACAGGGCGCAGTTCGGCCCCGTACTTGTCGTGCGCGCTCTGGTGCTGCCAGCCCAGATAGCCGAACGCCTCCAGTTCCAGACCGCTCACTCCCGGCTGCCGCGCGGTCTGCGCGACCAGGTCCCGGGCGTAGCGGACCACCTCCGGCTGGGCGGGGCACAGGGCGTGCCGGTAGGGGTGGCCGAAGGCGTTGCGCAGGGCCAGATCCGGCCGGGCACCGGCCAGGTGCGACTGGTGGAGTCCCACCAGCCAGCCGGTCACGGCGACACCGGAGGCCACCAGGGCGTCCGTCGCGAGCGTGGCCTCGTCGCCGACCACGGGCAGGGACAGGCCCGTCGTGTCCTCGTGGTCTCCCGGGGCGAACCAGCGCCCGGCGGGAAAGTCCACGACGGCCGCCGGATCGCTGGTCGTCAGCAGCCAGCGGCCACCGTGGTAGGCGTACGCCAGGCGGACCCGGTCGACTCCCGCGGCCCGCAGCCGCTCGGCCTCCGCGCGGGGAGCACGGCGGAACGACACGGGGTGGGCGAAGATCTCGGTCCTCATCGCTCGTCCCCGAGGGCGCCGGCCAGGGTCCGCCGGGCCTTGCGGATATGGGCGCGGGTCAGGTGCTCGGCCCGGTCGGCGTCGCCCTGCTCCATCGCCTCCAGGATGGCCTCGTGCTCGGCGGCCTCCTCCTCGAAGGTCGCCCGCAGTCGCCAGCCCAGACCGGCCACGAACGCGGTCAGGTCCTGCAGTTGGTCCAGGAATCCGCACAGGAAGCTGTTGTCGCAGGCGGTGTAGAGCTCCCGGTGGAAGCGGCGGTTCGCGACACCGAGGCCCTGTGTCTCCCCGGAGCCGATCAGCGCTGCGGCCTCGGCGAGCGCGCGCCGCGCCGCGGGGTACGACACGGCTCCGAGCCGTTCGGCGGCCAGCCGCACCGCTTCGGGCTCGGCCGTGCACCGGGCGGTGTAGAGCTCCCGCACCAGTTTGTCGTCGGGAGTGCGGACACTCACGCCCTGGTAGGCGTTGATCTCCACCAGCCCGGTGGACTGCAACTGTTTGAGCGCCTCGCGCACCGGGGTTTTCGAAACGCCGTACAGCTCGGCGAGCTCGCGCTCGACCAGGGCCCGGCCCGGGGGCAGCGCCCCGTCGAGGATCGCCTGCCGCAGGGCGTCGCGTACCCGGTCCGTGCGGGAAGCGGGCTGTCCCAAGGGAGGGAGTGCGGTTGAGGCCGTGGGCGCCGTGTTCGGGGTTTCGTACTCGATGCTTGGCATGGCGGCATGCTGGTATACCACGATGCCAGGGCGCAACCCCCTGGTGTCATATTCATGAAACCCCGGCCTTACCTGACGGCCAGTCAGAACATTTACAGATAGTCCGGCCTTGCAACCGAACCTGAAGTCTGAAACGGTCACACACGCAACACGCCCCCCACGCAGCGACGTTGGTGGGCGACGCCGCAGTCGGCAGCCGGTGACGACTCGTGCTGTCGGCGCTCCACACCCCGCGAGCCGGTTCCGGCCGGGCTCTTGCGACCCGTTCCGACGCGGCTTCCTCGAGCCGCGGGTACGTGACGCGGTGTCTGCTCCCCTCGATCGCGCGTGAGGTCTCACGCCGACGAACGCCGGGCCCGGCCGGGGCGAGGCGTCGCCGGCGCGAGCGCCCTCAACGAAAAGGCAGCAATGAAACGCACAGGCGCATACGCAGTTTCAGCACTTCTTCTGGGATCGGCGATACCTCTCGGTCTCGCCGGTGCGCAGACGGCACAGGCCGCGTCCCGGACGTACTACGTCAGCCCGAGCGGCTCCGACACGAACCCGGGAACCTCGCCGGCCAGCCCGTTCCGTACGCTCCAGAAGGCCGCGGACAGCACCGCACCCGGAGACACGGTCTCCATCATGAACGGCACCTACAAGGAGCGCCCGGGCGGCTCGGACGTCATGGTGATCTCCCGCTCCGGCCGGCCCGGGGCGCCCATCACCTTCCAGGCCCACCCCGGACATCACCCCGTCATCAACCCCGTCACCGCATGGAACGGCATCCGCATCAACGGGGCCTCGCACATCGTCGTCCGCGGCCTGGAGGTCAAGGGCAACAGTGCCGGCATCTCCCTGGCCGACGCCGAGCGCGGCGCCGGCACCAAGAGCGGCAGGTTCAACACCAACTGCATCTGGGCCGAGCCGAACAAGTCGTCGGGCGCCAGACCCCACCACATCGACATCGTCGGCAACACCGTGCACCACTGCCCCGGCCTGGGCATCGGCTCACGCGGCGCCGACTACATGACGATCGCCCGCAACCACGTGCACTCCACCTCGTGGTACACCGTCTACGCCACCAGCGGCATCTCGATCCTGGCCGCGCAGGACATCGACCGCGGCGACGGCCGGAAGTACAAGATCCGCGTCACCGACAACGTCGTCCACGACAACGAGACGAAGGTGAAGTGGGAGCGCTGCAAGTGCTACTCGGACGGTAACGGCATCATCATCGACACACTCAAGGACAAGGCCAAGGCGGGCGAGAGCGGGCCCGACTACCAGGGGCGGGTCCTGGTCGCCAACAACGTCTCGTACAACAACGGCGGCTCGGGCATCCACTCCTTCAAGAGCCAGCACGTGGACATCCTCCACAACACGGCCTACCAGAACGGCCGCAGCACCCGCATGGACAGCTACGCCAACATCTTCGCCCACGACAGCAGGGACGTCCGGCTCCTGAACAACGTGTCCTACGGCCGACCGGGCCAGGCGACCAATTCCAAGAGCAGGAACGTCGATGTCACCTACGACTACAACGTCTACTACGGCGGCCGGGCCCCCGAGGTGAAGGGCCCGCACGACATCGTCGCAGACCCCCGGTTCGTCGCGGCCGGCAGCGGCACCGGGACCGGCTTCGCGCTCGGCGAGGGCTCTCCCGCGGTCGGCTCCGGCAAGCATCTGCCCGAGGTCACCACGGACATCACCGGGGCCCGCCGGGACGCCGGCGCACCCGACCGGGGGGCGTACGCCTTCACCACCGACGGCACTGCCCCCAGCACCGGTTCCCCCGGGGCGAGCGGGCCCGGGCGGCGGACGTCCGAGAGCGACGGCTCCGCCCAGCCGGACGCCGAGGCGGCCGCAGGGTCCGAAGGGCAGGACACGAGTTCGTCGAGCGAGCCGGACTCCGGCGCGGCGAACGACGTCCGGGCCGACGGTGCCAGCGAACCGCTGGCCAACACCGGATCGAACGTGGCGCTCCCCCTCGGGTTGGCCGCGGCGGCACTGGCGCTCGGCGGAGCGATCATCTTCCTGCTCCGCCGCAAGCGCTCCTGACGGCGCCCCCCGATCCCCGCTACCCGGGCATGCCCCCCAGCCCCTCGCCCGGGTAGCGGTCCCCCGAGCGCCGTCGGGCCGGTCACGCCACCGGTGTGACCGCGGCCCGACGGCGCTCCTGCCAGACTCGTGGCATGCCCACACACTCGAACTGGACGGACTCCCATGACACCGGCGAAGCGGCACCCGATCCACCACGCGTCGCATGGCGAAAGCACATGAGGCAGCGCGTACTGGACGCCGCACGTGAGCTGGCCTGCGACTCGGGCTGGGACCGTGTGAGCCTGTCGGCCGTCGCCGAGGCCGCCGAAGTGTCACGGCCTTCGGTGTACAAGGAGTTCGGCAACCGTGCGGGCCTCGGACGCGCCCTGGTCGTCAGGGAGACACGCGAGTTCCTGGAGAGCGTGGCTCGGACCCTGTATCCGGGACTTCCGGACACGGGCGCGTCCCTGAAGGCGGCCGTCCACTTCGCTTTGACCGAGGCCCACCGCAATCCGCTCATACGGGCTGTGGTCCTGGCGTCCAGGCAGGGATCCGACAGCCTGTTGCCCTACCTCACCGCACGGGCGGACCCGGTCTTCGACACGGCTCAGAGTCTGCTGCGCGCGTGGCTCGCCGAACGCTTTCCCGAGCAGGACGGTGAACTCCTCGACATGGCGGCGGACGTCACCGTCCGGATGACCATCAGTCACCTGCTCCTCCCTGGCGCGGATGCCCACTCCACCGCGGACAGACTCTCCCGGTCCGTGCTGAAAATGCTGCAATGACCAGCGCCACGGCCTCCGTGATCGTCTGGGCCGGGAGCGGGAGAGGTCTGCCCGGCTGCATTCACGGAGCGGACACCGCTTGCGGAGCGCGATTCGCCCCACCGCACGACGTCGGACGTCGGACGTCAGGAAATGGGAAACCAGGTCGAGAGACGCCTGGCGACAACCGGTACATCCACGTTGTCCTGTGCGACTTCACGACAAGGCCGGCCGGATCCTGACGAAGACGGACCCGCGCGGCAACGCCACCGGCGCCGATCCGGCCGACCACACCACGTCGTACGCATCATCGCGCTCATGGGACACACGGAAGATGTCGTGGATCAGAAATTCTCGGTCGTGGGCGGATCCGCCCTTCACAGTGACGGCACCTATTACTGGCGGCGCGACACAGCCGAGTACGTGGAAACCTACGGCACGCGCCTTCCTTCCGCGTTCATGGAACACGGCGCGAGAACGAATTGGCACGCACCCTCCCTCACAGACGAAGAGATCATGGATATCGACGACTTTTTCATGTCTCTTCGCACACAGGGCTGAGCAGCCGGATTACCCGATCCCGGTTCAGAAAGGCAGCGGTCAGAAACCACCTCGGTCGAAGATCGCCACTTCCCGCCCCCACCGCGAGAGAGTCACAGGCGCACGGACCGAACGAGGCACCGATCGCACCGTGCACGCCAGCGCGTTCGATCTCCAGGCCAAGCCGCACCACAGTGCTCCGGTACGGCTTCGCCGTCTCACGGATCCGCTCAGTAGGCCGCCGTGGATGCCACTGAGGGCAGCCAGTATGCCGTCCGAGCCTGTTGATGGAGGTGGCGGTTGTCCCTCGGGGGCGATGGGATGGCATGGCGGGTCGTCGTACGCCGACCCGCGCCCCACCGTCCTGGTACCGGCAGACCATCCGGTCGCCGCCCTCGACGAGATGGACCTCGCGCGGCTGCACGGCGACGCCGGAAGTGCCGAGGGCTCCCGCCGTTCCCCCACGAACGAGGAACCATGCCCCAGGCCTGACGTTCGTTGAGCCCGGGGACCTGACACACACCGGCACCCCACCGGGCAAGAAACTCAGCCCACCGCAATACCTCTCCTCAGGCGACGCCCTCAAGGCCACGCGCAGTCCGAGCGTGAGGAGCACCGTCCCGGTGACCCGCACCCGGTGTCGTGGGGCGGGATGAAGGCCACCATGACCGTCGGTCTGCTCCCGCTGTGCGCTGACCCGTCCATCATCTCCCGGCTCGCGGACGGCTCCTCTCAAGGTGCCCCCGCAGAACGTCAGGGCTGCGGTCGGCTGTTCACGCAAGGGGACACGGTTGCTGCTCGCCTGTCGGCGAGTTGGTCGAGGCAGCGTCTGCGCTGTGCCGGATCCGTCGCGAGGTCGACGCCGACGTGAGCGAGGGCGATCGCGGCGTCGATCACTGCGCGGTCGGCTCCCGGTGAATTGCCGTAGCGGGCGAAGGGCGCGGTGTGGTGTCGGGCGCCTTCGGTGTCGTAGCCGATGGTCGGGTGGAGTGCGGGCAGGACGTGGGAGACGTTGCCCATGTCGGTGGAGGCCATGACCTCGCCTCGGCGGTCCACGGGGTCGCGGCCCAGGGCTCGGGCCGCGCGGGTGTAGGCGGCGGTGAGGAACTCGTCCTGGCGCAGGTCGGCGAAGTCGGCGCCGTGCTCGGTGAGTTCCAGCTCGGCGCCCGTGGCCAGGGCCGCTGCCTCCAGGCACGCCTGGACCCGGCGGCGGGCGTGGGCGAGGTCCTCCGTGGTGCGGGCGCGCAGTTCGTAGCGGGCGCGGGCGGTTTCGGGGATGACGTTGACGGCGTGGCCGGCTTCGAAGACGACGTCGTGGACCAGGACGCCCGGGGGCAGTTGCTGGCGCAGCAGGCCCACGGCCGTGTGCGCGAGGGCGATGGCGTCCAGGGCGTTGACGCCTTCCCAGGGCGCGAGTGCGGCATGGGAGGGCTTGCCGGTGTAGACGACGTCCCAGGCGCCGACGGCGAGGGAAGCCGCGCCGACCGAGTCCTCCGGGGCGGCGTGGACCATGAAGGCGGCGGCCACGTCGTCGAAGGCGCCGGCGTCCAGCAGCAGCGCCTTGCCGCCGATGTCCTCCTCGGCGGGAGTGCCGATGAGCTTGACGGTGATGCCGAGTCGCTCGGCGACGGCGGCGAGGCCGAGGGCAGCGCCGACCGAGGCGGCGCCGTTGACGTTGTGCCCGCAGGCGTGGCCGATGCCGGGCAGCGCGTCGTACTCGGCGCACAGCGCGACCACCAGGTCGCCGCTGCCGTGGGTGGCGACGAAGGCCGTTGGCAGGCCGGCGACCCCGCGGGTGACGTCGAAGCCGGCGTCCTCGGCGAGAAGGGTGATCTTGGCGGCCGACCTGTGCTCACGCAGGGCCGTTTCCGGTTCTGCGTGCAGGCTGTGGCTCAGTGCGACGAGGTCGCGTGCGTGGGCGCGTACGGCGTCCGTGGCGGCGGTGCGGGCGCACTCCCTGGTGCGCGCGGCGAGGCTGGTCACGCGGTCCTCCCGGCAGGGGCGGCGACTTCGGGCGAGGGGGCGGTGGGCGGGGAGCGGAAGAGGACGGCGACCCCGGCCCCGCCGAGCGCCACCATCGCGCACGCGGCCCACGCCCACTGATAACCCGTGCCGGTGACGGCTCCCTGGGCGGTGGAGTGGGAGGTCCAAAGGGCGCCGATCACGGCCGCGCCGATCGCGGCACCGAGGGAGAGCGCCATCTCGTTGACCCCGACGGACAGCGCTGTCTCAGCCTCGTCCACCACCTCGACCGACAAGGTCCGGGTGGCCGCTTCGAACATTCCGGTGGCCAGGCCGACGACAAGGGCGCCCACCAGGTACTGGGGCACGGAGGAGTGGAAGAGGACCAGGCACAGGAAGCCGGCCGCACCGGCGCATCCGCCGGCCGCGAGCACGGCCCGGTCGCCGATCAGACGGGCCAGCCCTGGAGTCAGGGTGGAGCCGAGGAAGCCGGCGGCGACCATGGCCAGGGACACCAGGGAAATGGCCTGTGCGCCGAGTCCGAGTCCGAACCCGTCGCCGTCCGGCTCGGTACCGAGGTAGACGGCGTTGGCGCCGAGGAACCCGATCGTGCCGAAGGCGACGCAGAAGGTGTGCGCGCTGACCGCCGCGAGTCGGGGGTCGCGCAGCATCCTCAGGTTGACCAGCGGATGCGACGAGCGCTGTTCGACCTGTACCCAGGCGGCCAGCAGCACCACCGCCGCCACCGCCGTCAGCAGGGACGAAGCCGAGGTCCAGCCCCAGGACTTGCCCCTGGTCAGGACCAGCATCAGCATGCCGAGTCCGCTCGTCAGCAGCAGGGCGGCGGGCAGGTTGAAGCGGCCCGCGCGTGGGGCCGTGCTGGCCGGCAGGGCTATCGCGGCGGCGACTGCCAGGGCGCCGAAGGGGACCGCGGTCCACAGCCCGGCGAGGGCGTGTTCGTCGCTGAGCGTGCCGGCCACGAAGCCGCCGGTGCCGATGGACAGGAGCAGCGCGCCGACCAGTACCGACATGCCGATCCGGCCGTGTTCGGGGGAGCGTGAGCGCAGGATGCCGGCGAGCAGCGGGAAGAAGCCGACCACGGCGCTCTGGAGCACCATGCCGACCGCGAGCGTGGCGGTGGTGGGCCGCGCCGCGATGAGCAGCGAGCCGGTGGCGACCATCGTCACGGCGACGAGCAGCAGCCGTCGGTGCCCCCACATGTCGCCCCAGCGCGACAGCAGCGGCGTCAGCACGGTGAAGGCGATCTGCGACAGCAGGTACAGGTTGTTCTGGCCCACCCCGCCAATGCCGACGTGAGCGCCGACGACCGGCAGCAGCGGTGTGAGATACCCCTGGACGACACCGCTGCAGACCACGATCACGATCATCACCGCGATCAGTCCCCGGCCCCGGCTGATGGCGTTCGTCATGGCCTCACCCTCTTTCCCTTGGCTGGAACGCGACTGGTGGCTAGAGTGCGACCACTGAGGGAACTGAGCCGAAAAACGAAGAGAATCGGCGCGGAGCGGGGCTGCGGTGTTGGATTCGGTCACGGTGAGCGAGCTGGATCTCGCCCTCGTGCACGCCCTCCAGGTCCGGCCTCGCGCCGCGTGGACGGATCTGGCCCCTTTGCTCGGCGCGACGGCGGTGACCCTGGCCCGCCGCTGGGAGCGGCTCACCGAGGAGGGGCTGGCCTGGGTTTCGGCGGTCCCCGGACCTGCGTTCTCCTCCAGCGGCTGCACCGCCTTCGTCTTCCTTCGCTGCGTCCCGTCGGCCCGGGAGCGACTGGCGTCGCACATCGCGGAGCTGCCGGAGGCCGTGACGGTCGAACTGCTCGCCCCGGGACGCGCCGACCTCATGCTGGACGTACTGGCACCCGACCTCACGAGTGTGCAGAGTTTCGTCGACGGGGAACTGGCCGCCCTGCCCGACGTCCTCGACGTCGAATGCGTCTTCGCCACATCGCTGTACGCGGAGGGCTCCCGATGGCGGCTCGGCTCGCTCGATGCCGCCCAGCTCTCCGTGCTCGGCCGGGCCGGCACTCCGGACGGTCCGGGCGGGCCCCTCGTCCTGAACGCCCTGGACCACGCTCTGCTCGACACGCTGGCGGCGGACGGCCGGACCCGGCTGACGGAGCTGGCCGACCTCACCGGTACCAGCGCCGCCACCGTGCGCAGACGCCTGCACCGCCTCACCGCCGGTGGCGTGGTGGGGTTTCGCTGCGACGTGGCTCCGGCGGTCACGGGGCTGCCCGTGTCCGTCACCTTCCGCGGCCACGCCCCGGTCGGCGACGTCAACCGCCTGCACCGCACTCTCGCGACACTGCCCGAGTGCCGGCTGCTGGCGGCGGTCACCGGAGGCGCCAACGTGCTCGCCACCTACTGGCTCCGCGACATCGGCTCGGTGCAGCAGCGCGAGACGGCGGCCTGCGCCCAGCTGCCCGCCCTCCACATCACCGAGCGCGCCCTCGGCACCCGCACCGTGAAACGGATGGGGCACCTGCTGGACGGCGCCGGGCGGCGCACCGGCGTCCGGCCGATCCGGCCCTGGTAGGACGGACGGCGTTTCTCCTCGCTTACGACGACACGGCGTGCGAGTACCGGACCGCACGGGAGACAGCCGAAGCGGTGGCCCGAAGGGCGGACGGTCGTCGCCGCCACCTTCGTCACCCCGTACCCTCCGGACTTCCCGGTCCTCGTGCCGGGACCGAAAGGAGCGGACATGGCACCCCAGATTCTGCGCGCCGAGGACAGGACGCCCGCACCGTGGAGAAACGGCGGCGGCGTGACCTCGGAGGTGGCAGCTGATCCGCCCGGCGCCGGAACCGGAGACTTCCTGTGGCGGATCAGCGTGGCCGACGTGGGCGGCGCGGGCCCGTTCTCCGCGTTCCCGGGAGTCGACAGGATCATCACCGTCGTCGACGGGCCGGGCATGGAACTCACCGTGGACGGCGTCCCGCACCGTCTGGACACGCTGTACGAACCGTTCGCCTTCTCCGGTGACGCGGTCACGGGATGCCGGCTGCTCGGTGGACCGATCGTCGACTTCAACGTGATGGTACGGCGCTCCGTGATGACGGCCACGGTCCGCGTCGTGCGCTCCACCACCGTGGTGCGGCCGACCGCCGGAACGGTCGTCGTGGCGGCCGTCCTGGCCGGTTCGGCCGTCCTCCGGCCCGCGCAGGTCCGCCTCGGCCACCTCGACGCGGTCCTGCTGGCGAAGGGTGACGACGGCACCTTCGATGTCGACGGGGTCCTGGCCGTCGTACATCTGGAGCCCGTGCCCGGTCACTGACCGGCTCCGCATGGCCTGGCGGCTGTCCGGAGGCGGGCTGGGCGGGCCGGCCCGCCCAGGTCATGTCAGGGCGGTCGCCATCCGGTGGACCAGGCGGGCGCCCGCGCGGGCGGTGCGCCAGTCGACGTCGAACTCAGAGTTCAGCTCGGCGACGTCGCACACCGCGAGCTTGCCGCCGGCGGCCACCCGGTGGCAGACGCGCTCGACGACCTCCCCATCCGCACGGCCGCCGCGGAACCGTGATCGGCCGGGATGTCCACGTTGCCGCCGGTCGTGGGGCCGTCGGCGGGCGCCTCCGCTCCGGCGGCCGGGGCGTGCGTCCGCATCAGGGCCCGCAGGATCTCGGCGGCCTCCTCGCGCTCGGAGTCGCTCAGGTTCTCCCACGCCTGCTCGAAGCGGTCCTGCCAGGCGTGCTGCCGGCCGCCGCGCACGCCGGCCCGTTCGTCGTCCTGCGCGGTTTCCAGGTCGGCCGCACTCCGGTCGAGGCGTTCCAGCGCGGCACGCTCCCGCTTCCCGTCGCCTCACGCTCCCCGTCGCCCCGGGCGAAACCACCGCGCGGCCGACTGCCGCACGCCGCATGCCGTGCCGGGCGCTGGTGCCGGCCGTCTGCGGCACGTCACCACGCGTTCCACCGGTTTCGCACCGGGCACGCGGTCCGGCCCATCGGCTTGTTTTGCTCTTTGGCGTCCTCGATCCAAGACGTTCTCCGCGACTTCCGGGACGACGCCGGACTCCCCGGGCAGAGTGACCTCTGTTCGATCGCCGGCCACGCTGCATCGGTTCACCGCCGCGTTCGTTCACCGCTGTATTCGTTCACGGCTGTATTCGTTCACCGCTGTATTCGTTCACCGCTGTATTCGTTCACCGCTGTATTCGTTCACCGCTGTATTCGTTCGAGGGACGGGATGAGCATGTACGACTACGTCATCGTCGGCGCCGGATCCGCGGGCTGTGTCCTCGCGGCGCGACTCTCGGAGGACCCCGACGTGCGGGTCGCGCTGATCGAGGCCGGCGGCCCCGACACCGCGCAGGAGATCCACATCCCCGCCGCCTTCCCGCAACTGCTCAAGTCCGCACTGGACTGGGACCTCGACTCCGAGCCGGAACCGGGCATCGGCGGGCGACGCGCCTACCTGCCCCGCGGCAAGGTCTTCGGCGGCTCCAGCTCGATCAACGCGATGATCTACATCCGCGGCAGCCACGCCGACTACGACGGCTGGGCCGCGGCCGGGGCGACCGGCTGGTCGTACGCCGACGTGCTGCCGTACTTCCGGCGCGCGGAGGACAACGAGCGCGGCGCGGACCTCTTCCACGGGGCGGGCGGTCCGCTGACGGTCAGCGACGGCAGGTCCGAACACCCGCTGGCCTCGGCGTTCGTGCGGGCCGCCGAACAGGCCGGGCACAAGGCCAACGACGACTTCAACGGCGAGACGCAGTTCGGCGTCGGCCGCTACCAGGTGACGCAGCGCGGCGGTCTGCGCTGCAGCGCCGCCGTCGCCTACCTGCACCCCGCCCTCGACCGGCCGAACCTCACCGTGCTCCCCTCGGCCCGCGCCCACCGCGTGATACTCGACGGCGGCCGCGCGACGGGTGTCGAGGTCGAGCGGGGCGGCGGTACCGAGGTCGTACGGGCCGAGCGGGAGGTGATCCTGTCCGCGGGAGCCTACGAGTCCCCGAAGCTGCTGATGCTGTCCGGCATCGGCCCCGCTCCCGCCCTGTCCGCCTTCGGCATCGAGGTCGTACGCGACCTCCCGGTCGGGCAGGGCCTCCAGGACCACTACATGACGCTGCTCAACTTCTTCACCGACACCGAGTCACTCATGAACGCCGCGAGTCCCGAGAACGCGGCCCTGTTGCAGAACGAGGGGCGCGGCCCCCTGTCCTCCAACATCGGCGAGACCGGCGGCTTCTTCCGCAGCCGACCCGAACTCGACGCCCCGGACGTGCAGTTCCACGCCGCGCCCGTGCTCTTCCACCAGGAAGGGCTCGGCGCGCCGACCGGGCACGGCTTCTCCTTCGGCCCGTGCGTGGTCGCCCCGACGAGCCGGGGTGCGGTGACGCTGCGTTCCCCGCGCCCGGACGCGGCTCCCCGGATCGTGCACAACTACCTGACGACCCCGCAGGACCGGGCGGTCATCGTCGCGGGCATCCGGATCGCCCTGGAGATCGCCGCCCAGCCGGCGGTGACCGACCTGGTCACGGGCCCCTTCGACGTGCCGGCCTCGCACACGGACGCGGACCTGCTCGCCTGGGCGCAGCGGTCCGGGCAGACGCTGTACCACCCGACATCGACGTGCGCGATCGGCGCGGTGGTCGACCCCGAGCTGCGGGTCTACGACGTTCCGGGACTGCGGGTGGTCGACGCCTCCGTCTTCCCGACGGTGCCGCGCGGCAACACCAACGCGCCCACGATCATGGCGGCGGAGAAGGCGGCCGACCTCGTCAAGGCAGCCGCGTGACGCCTCGGCGGGTCATCCGAGGAGCACCACCGAGCGCGGAACGTCGCCCTTGCGCATAGCGGCGAAGGCGTCCTCCACTTCGTCCAGGGTGACGGTCCCGCCGACGAAGGCGTCGAGGTCCAGGCGGCCCTGCAGGTAGAGGTGGCTTCATCATGTCGTGTCCCCCTGGACGAACGGGCGGGCAGTCTGCCGCAGCATGGCATCACACCACTCCGCAGCCCCCCTCACCTGAGCGCGTACATGCGGATGAGTACGGCGTTGTCGCCGTCCGGGCGGGCGAGGCCGACGAAGACGGTCTCCGCGAGCCAGCGGTGCGCGGCGGCGTCCGTACGGAAGACCGGTGAGGTGCGGTAGTAGTGGCCGGTCTCGGAGACCCGCAGGTCGCCGTCGAACTGGTCCGGGGCGTCGGCCTTCGGCCGGTAGTAGCCGCGGTTGGCGATGTCGATCACGGAGCCGTCCTCGGCCTGGATGAGATAGCGCGCGTCCAGCTCGCACACCGGCCCGCGGGTGCTGCTCCAGTCGCCTCCGCCGGGCAGGACCGTTCCGCGCAGCCGGGGGCCGTCCACGCTGCCTCCGGTGATGGGGGTGAACTCGGTGACCTCTCCGTCACCGTGGCCGATGTGGAGCGTGTCGGAGACCTCGGCGCGGATCTCGAACGCGAAGTCGAGGGCTGGGGTGAAGGACATGGGCGGTTCTCCGCTTCCGTGAGGGAGTGCTGTGAGGGAGGGCCTTTGGGAGCGCTGCGAGGGACGAGCGGGGAGGGCACGACGCGAGATGGTCGCGTCCTGCTCTTGACGCCTTAGCTCATCAGATGCAAGCGTGACATGCAACAGCGTTATATGACACTCGTTTACGACGGCTCGTCGACGTTCCCGCCTCCTCCCCCCATGGCGAGCGCCTCCACTCTCCTCTCTCCCCTCTCTCGGCAAGGAGCCTCGGCCATGGCTGTGAAGAAGACGGTGCTGACGGTGCTCACCGGCGTGGGGCTGCTGGCCGCCACGGCGTGCGGCGGCCCGTCGGACGGAAACGGCGAGAGCGCCGAGCCTCAGCGCCTGACCACCACCACGGTGCCCGGCACCGCCGAGGTCGAGCGCGTGACCTGGGCGCTTCCCTACGGTGAGCCGACGACCCTGGACCCGGCGAAGGTGGGCGACTACTCGCCGCAGACGGTCGAGGCGAACCTCTGCGACACGCTGACGCGCATGAACGCCGACTTCTCCCTGAGTCCCGGACTCGCCGAGAAGGCCACCTGGAGCGACGACAGGGCCCTGGTGCTCGACCTGCGCTCCGGGGTGAGGTTCTGGGACGGCTCCCCCATGACGCCCGAGGACGTCGTCCACAGCCTGGAGCGCCAGCGCGATCCCCGGAACCAGGCCCTCTACGGGAACTTCCTCGCCGCCGTGACGTCCATCGAGGTCACCGGCCCGCACCAGGTGACGCTGCGGACCAAGGGGTTCGACCAGACGCTGACCAAGGCGCTGTCCACGTCCTTCGGCGCGGTCAGCCAGAAGGCGTACGCCGAGAAGGCCGGCCCCGCCTACGGGACGGCCAAGGGCGGCCTGATGTGCACGGGTCCGTTCAAGCTGGACTCCTGGGAATCCGGCGGCGGCATCACCCTGGAGCGCAACGACGCCTACTGGGACACCGCGCTCAGGCCGAAGGTCCGGCAGGTCGAGTTCCGGTTCATCACCGACAACAACACGTTGACCAGTGCGCTGCTGTCGGGCGAGGTGGACGGCACCTACGAGCTGCCGCCCAGCAGTGCCACCGCGCTCGCCAAGGCCGACAACGGCGCCGTGCACCTCGGCCCCTCGACCCAGAACGTGCTGCTGATCCCCGCGAACGCCGACTCGCCCGCGGCCGACCGCAGGGTGCTGGACGCCCTGTCCCTGGTCATCGACCGGGAGGCGCTGATCAGGAACGTCTTCGGCGGTGCCGCCACCCCCCTCAAGTCCCTCGTCCCACCGCTCACCTGGCGCGGGGACCCGGCGGCCGACCGGTTCGACGCCGCCTACGCCGCGCTGCCCGACGTACCCGAGCCGGACGCGGGGAAGGCGAAGGAACTGGTCGCCGGGGCCGGTCCGGTCCCGCGTCCGCTGGTGGCCGCCATTCCCGCCGGTGACCAGCGCTCCCTCCAGGCCATGACCTTCATCCAGGCCGCCGCCGAGAAGATCGGTGTCGGCATCGAGATCAAGCAGCTCCAGCCCACCGAGATGTCGTCGCTCTTCTACGACCCGTCGGTGCGCGAGGGCCTCGACCTCGTCCTCACCTTCGGCTACGTCTCCATGCCCGACCCGGTCTCCTACGTGGCCGAGAGCGTCACGCCCCGCGGCATCTTCAACTGGACGGGCTACGAGGACCCCGAGGTCACCCGGCTGCTCGACCGGGCCCGCACCACCACCGACCCGGCGGCGTCGGCCAAGGCGTACGCCGACGCCCAGGCCGTCTTCACCCCCGCCACCCCGGCGGTGTTCCTGGCCGGCCCGCACGAGCGCATGTTCATGAACGAGCGGATCAGCGGCGCACCGGCCTCCTTCGCCTACATGGGCATGCCGTGGGCCGCCCACCTCGGCGGTACCGGCAAGTGACCTCCCTTCCCCACCTCTGGAGACGACGATGACCGACACCACGGGCGACAGGCCCCTGTGGGACCACTCGGCCGGCGAACTGGCCGCCGGCATCCGCGCCAAGGACTTCTCGGCGACCGAGGTGGCCCGGGCGTTCCTGGCCCGCGTCGAGGCGGCCAACCCGGCGCTCAACGCCCTCGTGGACGTCCGGCCCGAGGAGGTGCTCGCCCAGGCCGCCGACGCCGACGTGGCGGTCGCCGCGGGCGGGGACCTTCCCCCGCTGCTCGGCGTCCCGGTGTCCACCAAGATCAACACTTCGCAGCGCGGGTACGCCAGCTCGCACGGCGTGGCCGCCTGGGCCGGCGCCGTCGCGGCGGACGACGCCGTCTGCGTCGCGGGCCTGCGCGAGGCGGGCGCGACCCTGCTGGGCCGCAGCAACAGCCCGGCCTTCGCCGTACGGTGGTTCACCGCCAACGACCTGCACGGCAGGACGCTCAACCCCTGGCACCCCGGCCACACCCCCGGCGGCTCCTCGGGGGGCGCGGCCGCGGCGGTCGCCGCCGGCATGACCCCGATCGCGCAGGGCAACGACATCGGCGGTTCCGTCCGCTTCCCCGCGTACTGCTGCGGCGCCGTCGGCCTGCGCCCCACCGTGGGCCTGGTGTCCGGCGTGGAACCGCGAGGCGCGGAGGAGTTCGACAGTCCTCTGTCGTTCCAGACCATGGCGGTCCACGGGCCGCTCGGCTGGACCGTCGACGACGTCCGGCGCGGACTGCACGCCATGGTGACGCCGGACCTCGACGACCCCGTCGGTCTGCCGGTGCGGCCGCCCCTGGGCGAGCCCGGACGGGTCAGGGTCGCCGTCGTCCGCGACGCGGGAGTGGTCAAGCCCCACCCTTCCGTGAACGCCGCCGTGGACGACGCCGCCCGCTGGCTCGCCGAGGCCGGCCACGAGGTGGAGGAGGTCGAACTCCCCCAGCTCGGCGAAGCCGCCCGGCTGTGGTCGCTCCTGCTCTACCAGGAGCTGCGGACGATGATGTCCGAGATCGAGATGTTCGGTGACGACGCGGTCCGTGACTCGCTGGCGTCCTCCTTCCGGGCCGCCGCGCAGATATGGGGCGAGCAGCCCACCCTCACCGACTACATCCGGGGCTACGCCCGCCGCGGCACCCTGATCGGCCGGCTCCAGCGGTTCCTGGGCCGGGACCGGATCGTGCTGACGCCGGTCGCCGCCGAGCCGCCGTTCGAGCAGGACGCCGACCTCGCCGGCGATGTCCGGATGGGTGAACTGCTGGCCGCGCAGTGGCCGATGCAGGTGGTCCCGGTGCTCGGTCTCCCCGCCGTGTCGGTGCCCACCGGCCTGCGCGACGGCCTGCCCTCCGGCGTCCAGTTGATCGGCGGACGCTTCCAGGAGGACCTGCTCCTGCACGTCGCCTCGGCCGTCGAGGCCCGGGCGCCACGCAGCCGGCCCGCCCTCTCCTGGCCGCGAAGCGGCTGACCGTCCCCCGCACCACCCCCGACGGCGTGCCCCCGGCGGTCTCCACCGACCACCAGGGGCACGCCGTTTCCGGGCGGCGGGCGCCCCCTCGGGGACCGGCCCGGCACGCGCGGGCGACGCGCGGAGGACGGCCGGGCAAGCGGCATGAGGGGGGACGGGCGGCGGGCGACGGGCGACGGACGGACGACGGGCGACGGACGGGCTACCACGCGCACGTGCCGCCGTCCGCCCGCACGCCCACGCGGACGCGTGTGGCCGCGCGGCCCCACGGCCCGTCAAGGCGCCGGGGTGTTCCGGTCCTTCCGCGGTGCGGCGGTACTCCTCAGAGCCGGGCGCCGGGAGTCGACGCGGCGGTGGCCGACGCATGAGGCGAGGACGCCTGACCGGCCGCTCGCCGGTCAGGCGTCCTCGCGTCAGGGGCGGCCGCTACGCCGTGCCGGCCCCGTCAGGGGGCGTCCCTGTCCGCTCTTCTCCTGGGCTTCCAACCCGGCTTCGGGATGGAGGCGATGAGACGCCGGGTGTACGGGTCCCGCGGGTCGTCGAGGACGGTCGCGACCGGGCCGTGCTCGACGGCCTTCCCCGCCCGCATCACCAGGACGTCGTCGCTGATGTGCCGGACGGCGCCGAGGTCGTGCGTGATGAACAGCAGGGCGGTTCCGGTCTCCGCGCGGACGCGGGACAGCAGGGTCAGGATCTGCGCCTGGATCGACACGTCCAGGGCCGCGATGGCCTCGTCCAGGATCAGTACGCGCGGTTCGGCGGCCAGGGCGCGGGCGATGGCGACGCGCTGGCGCTGTCCGCCGGAGAGCGCCCTGGGCAGCGCACGCGCCTGCCGGTCGTCGAGGCCCACCATGTCGAGCAGGTCGGCCACGCGGGCGCGCAGCGCGGGCGAGGGCAGGCGCCGGCGCAGCGCGACGGCCTCGGCGACGGCGTCACCGGCGCGCTGCCGACGGTCGAGGGACGAGTAGGGATCCTGGAAGACCATCTGGATCCGCCGGCTCCGGGCACGGCGTGCCCGTGAACGCGGCCGGCCCTCCCCGCGTTCGTCGCCCGCGACCGTGACCGTGACGTCTCCCCCGCTGGGTGTCTCGAGTCCGGCGATCATGCGGGCGGTGGTCGTCTTGCCCGATCCCGACTCGCCGACGATCGCCAGCGACCCCCGCTCCGGGAGCGAGAAGCTCACCCCGTCCACGGCGACGAAGTCACCGAAGGTCTTGCGCAGACCGCGTACCTCAAGCATGGGGGCCGGCCTCCTCGGGAGCGGACGTGCGAGGGTAGTGGCAGGCGACCGTGGAGTCACCGGCGGGGACCGGGGCCGGCCGGTCGGCGCGGCACCGGTCCTGGACGTACGGGCACCGGTCACCGAAGGCGCATCCGCCGGGTATCTCGAACCCGGACAGGGGTCTGCCGGGGATCGAGCGGAGTTCCGCGCCGGGGTCGGAGACCGAAGGGCGCGAGGCGAGCAGGGCGCGCGTATACGGGTGGGCGGCCCGCCCGCGCAGAAGTGCGGCGGGGAGTTCCTCCACGGTCGTGCCCGCGTACATCACCACCACCCGGTCGGTCACGGCGGCCGCGAGTTCCAGGTCGTGGGTGATGAACAGCAGGGCGAGCCCGCGGGCTTCGCGGGCCTCCCCGATGATGGCCATCACCTCCTCCTGCGTGGTCACGTCGAGGGCGGTGGACGGCTCGTCGGCCAGGAGCAGGCGTGGCTCGGCCGCCAACGCGGCGGCGATCATGACGCGTTGGAGCAGGCCCCCCGACAGTTCGTGGGGCCGTTGGCGCATGCGCCGCTCGGCGTCGGCGATGCCGACCTCCCGCAGGATGGCGGTGACCCTCCTGACGGCCTCGGCGGCCGGGACACCACGTGCGGTGGTCAGCCCTTCGACGAGGAAGTCGCCTATGCCGCGGGCCGGGTTGATGTGGGCCCTCGGGTCCTGGAACACCATGGCGACCTCGCTCGCCCGGAACGCGCGCAGGCGCTCGGGCCTCATCCGCGCGACGGACTCCCCCGCGAACAGCACGTCTCCGCGGACGCGGGCGCCCGGGGGCAGCAGTCCGAGGACGGAGCGGGCCGTCAGCGACTTGCCGGACCCGGACTCTCCCACGAGGGCGACCGCCGCCCCCTCGGGAACGGCGAGGTCGGCGCGGTGGACGACGGCACGCGGCTCCCCTCGCAGGGGCAGGTCGATGCCGAGCGCCTTGATCTGGAGCAGGGGTGAGGGGCTCATGCGCGCTCTCCGGGCAGCCGTCGGGACAGTCCCGTCCCCAGCAGGTTGAACGCGATGACGACGACCAGGATGGTGACGCCCGCGAACAGCGACTGCTGTGGCCGGCCGGCGAGGATGGACGGAGCCCCGTTGGCCACCATCAGCCCCCATTCCGGGTCCGGGGGCCGGCTGCCGAGGCCGAGGAAGGAGATCGCGGCCACGTCGAGGAGGGCGTAGCCGAAGCCGATGGCGGCCTGGACGAGGACGAGCGGCAGCAGGTTGGGCAGCAGGTGCCGCAGCCAGATGCGGGCGGTGGGGGCGCCGAGGAGCTGGAGCGCCGAGACGTAGGGCAGGTGGCGTTCCTTGAGCGCGGCGGAGCGTACGACGCGGGTGATCAGGGGGAGGTAGGCGACCGACAGGGCGATGACGGGGGCGGCGAGTCCGGCGCCGAAGACCGCGGCGACGAGGACGGCCATGATGAGCCCCGGGAAGCCGAAGACGATGTCCAGGGCGCCCGAGACGAACCGGTCCAGCCATCCTCCGTACCAGGCGGCCGTCAGCGCGAGGAGGGTGCCGAGGGTGGTGGAGACGGCGATGATCACGGCGGGGGCGGCGAGGCTGGCGCGGGCCGCGGCCATCAGCCGGGAGAGGAGGTCGCGCCCGGTGTCGTCCGTTCCCAGGAGGTGGGTGGCGGACGGTCCGGCGTGGACGTTCATGGGGTCGACGGCGTTAGGGTCGTGCGGGGCGAGCAGCGGACCGAACACGGCCAGCAGGACGAACAGGGCGACGACGCAGCCGGAGCCGAGCGTCAGCCAGTCGCGTGAGCGCACGGCCCGCCCCTTGGGCGCGGTGCGGTGGAGCGGGGCGGTGGTCATCGGGCCCCCTTCCGCGCGGCCCGGGGGTCGAGGGCCGCGCTGACCAGGTCGACGGTGGTGTTGATGACGACGAACACGACCACGAAGATCAGCGACACGGCCTGTACGACGGCCATGTCCTGCTTGGAGGCGGCCTCGATCATGAGTGCTCCGAGCCCTCCGGTGCCGAAGGCCTGCTCGGCGACGGCCGCGGTGGCGATGATGCCGGCGATGCCGACACCCGAGACGGCGAAGACGGGTCCGGAGGCGTTGCGCAGCACGTGGCGGCGGATCACCGTGCGCTCGGGGACGCCGCGGCTGCGGGCGGTCTCCACGTGCTCCGCGCGCATCTCCGCGCGGACGGTGGTCCGCGTCACCTGGGCGACGTAGCCGATCCAGGTCATCGCCAGCGCGACGGCGGGCAGCGTCAGGTGCGTCAGGGTGCCGGTGAAGCCCTCGCCGGAACCGTAGACGGGGAACCAGGGGAGCTGGACGGCGAAGAGCCAGATCAGCAGGACGGACATCACGAAGGTCGGTACCGCCATCGCGCCCGCCGTCAGGGTCGTCGCGAGCGTCTCCGTGCGGCCGCCGCGCAGTGCGGCGACGGTGCCGACGAGGGTGCCGACGGCGAGGACGAGGACGGCCGCGTAGGCGACGAGCGCCAGGGTGTCCCCGGCGCGTGCGCCGATGAGCCCGGCGACGGAGTCGCGGTAGACGAGGGACTTCCCGAAGTCGCCCTGCAGGCAGTTGCCCAGCCAGTGCCAGTAGCCCTGGAGGAACGGGTCGTCGAGGTGGTACTCGCGGTGGATCTGCGCCAGCACGGCCGGGTCGGGGTCGCGGCTGCCGCCGACGAGCAGCGTGGCGGGGTCCCCCGGGGTGAGGAACATCGCCCCGTAGATGGCCAGGCTGGAGACCAGCACGGTGACGACGAGCATGCCGAGACGCGTGGCGGCGAAGCGCGCGCTCATCTCGGGTCGCCGCTCTCGGGCAGGACGGTCAGGCGCAGGCGGGAGGGGTGGCCGGGACCGGTCCGGAGCGTCTGCAGGCTGGCCTTGGGCGAGGTCGTCAGCCACGGGCTCTCCAGCGAGCCGGAGTTGGGCAGGTGGTTCGGGAAGTCGCTGCCGGCGACCATCAGCGCGAGACGGTGTCCCGGGCGCACCCGGTAGCCGGTGTGTCCCAGGGCGATCTCCACCTCGCCGGGCGCGTCGGCCTGGGCGCAGCCCCGCAGGACCAGGCGCGCCGTGCCGTCCGGCGCCAGGTCGAGGAGGCGGACGAAGACGTCGAACGTGGGCGCCGTGCTCTCCACGTGCAGCACCGCGTGCACCGGCCCGGCGAGGTCGAGGGGACGGTCGGAGGCGGGGTGCGTGAACACGAGGACGTCGTCCCGGTCGAGGGTGGGGCGCTCGTCGGCGTGGTCGCGCAACAGGAGGAAGGTGTCGGCCGCGGCGGACGGCACCAGGTCGTCCGGGTCGTACCGCCACCGCGCCGATTCCGGGACACCGGACGGGTGCGGTGCGAGGGTTCCGCCGGGGACCGGGCCGGCCGCGGCGGTCGGCCGCGCCAGGTACAGATCGGTAGCCGTGGCTTCGGGCGGCGGCCAGACGGCGGAGGTGCGCCAGCCGTCGTGGCCGAGCTTCCAGCGCACCCGGGGCAGTGCGTCGGGCCGGGCGGTCCCCTTGAGGAAGACGTCGAAGAACTCGATCGCGGGACCGGTGTAGGAGTCCAGCATGCGCTCCAGGGCGGCGTCGTCGGTCAGGTGGTCGGTGGCGGGGGTCGCCGGGGCGTCCTCCAGGACGTAGTTCTCGTGGTCGGTCGCGTCGGCGACCAGGTACTGCACGGCCGCCCACCCGGGGCGCCCGGCCAGCTCCGTGTAGTCGCGCATGTGGGCGGTGTTGAGGTTGTCGAACCAGCCCACGCAGTGCAGCACCGGCACGGGGCGCGCGTCGTAGGGATGCGGCCCGTTGTACGCGTCGAGGGGGATGCCCCCGACGACGAGGTCGAAGCCCGGCGAGCGCTTGCCGATCGCGTCGAACGCCTCCTCGTAGGCGGCGACGACCGGGCGCCGGGTGAGGTCGACGTGGAACTCGTAGCTGTCGCGGTCCGTCCACACCTGTGCCTGGTACGTGGTCCCCTCCAGCCACACGGGCTGCCGCCCGGAGCCGGGGTCGTGGGCGGCGATGCCGGGGGCGTTCGTCGTGCAGGTCACGCGGGGGACGATGGCGCGCAGGGCGGGGTGCTGGCTGGAGACCGCGGACCACTGGGTGAACCCGTAGTACGAGTCGCCGAACATGCCCACGATCCCGTCGGACCAGGGCTGGCGGGTGATCCACTCCAGGGTGTCGTAACCGTCGTCTACCTCACCGGTCCAGCCCAGGGTCCGCCCCTCCGACCGGAACTTGCCGCGGACGTCCTGGACGACCACGACGTAGCCGCGCGCGGTGAATCTTTCCGCCAATCGGTCGGCGAACGCGTACCGGCTGTTCTTGTCGTACGGGAGGCGGACCAGGACGGCCGGTGCCGGCTCCCCCTGGTCGGCGTCGGCGCCGACGCCGTACACGTCGGTGGCCAGGCGCACTCCGTCGCGCATGCGCACCATGTGCTGCCGCGCGTGGGGCGGGACCGGTTCCGGGGTGACGCGATGGACGGCAAGGCTCATGCGGCCCTCCACGGGGGCGAATCTTTAGAAAACAACGTGATATAACAGCGTTGCATCCGCCTGTGTCCCACGTCAACCCCCCTCTGAGCTAGGTTGCTGCCATGCCGATCGACGTCGACGAAGTCCAGCGCCGCGAGGCAATCGCCCAGGCGACCCTCGCTGTCGCCGCCCGGGACGGTGCGCGGGCCGTCACCATCCGTGCCGTGGCCAAGGAGCTCGGCGGGTCCACGGCGATGGTCACGAACTACGTGCCGACGCGGACGGCCCTGATCACCAACGCCGTCCGGGCCGCCGAGTCCCGGTGGCGGACCGATCTGGAAGCACGCCTGGGTGACCTGATCGGCGCGGACCGGCTGCGCGCCACGGTGGAGTGGCACCTCAGCACGGAGCCCGAGGACCTGCTGCTGCGCACGCTCTGGGTGGAGATGCTCTCGTCGGCGCACGTCGACCCGGGAGGCATCGACCGCCAGGAACCGCGCGAGTCACGCCAGGAGTTCCTCGACGCGTCCGCCGCCGCGGGAGTGCCCGACGCCGGCCTCGCCGCCGACGTCCTGTCCCTGCTGACCCGCGGCTACTACATCTCCTCCATGGAGGAGCCGGCCCACTGGACGCCGGAGCGGGCCGAAAGGGTCGCCCGAGCGGTGGTGGACGCCCTCATGGGCTCCTGAGCCGCCGGAGCGTCACCTCTCTGCCCTGCCGAACGGATCTCGGAGCCCTCGTGCGGACAAGATCCAGGGGGCGCGACTCCGGGCGCGGGCGGCCTCCCCTCGCGCCCGGGGCGCCCTGCCTCCCTCACCCGCCGTGCATCGCGGCGCTGTGCTCGCGGAGGATTCCCCTGACCTCGTCGTCACCCACCTGTTCGAAGTCCTCGTACCAGAGGCCGACCGCCTGGAAGTCCCGCGGCTGGTACAGGCAGACGACGTCGTCGGCCTCCGCACGCATCTCGACGCAGGACTCGGGCGCGCCGACCGGAACGGCGAGGATCAGCCTGGCGGGATGCCGGCGGCGCAGGTGCCGCAGGGCCGCACGGGCGCTCGCGCCGGTGGCCAGACCGTCGTCGACGAGGATGACGGTCCGCTGCTCGACGTCGGGCGTGGACGGGTCGCCCCGGTACAGCAGGGCGCGGCGGCGGAGTTCGGCCCGCTCGCGTTCCACGTCCGGGGCGAGGCGGTCCTCGCTCAGGCCCAGCATCTGGAGGGCGCGCGAGTCGAACAGGGGCGGATCGTCGCCCACGATCGCGCCGATGCCCGCCTCCGGCCGGCCGGGCACACCGATCTTGCGGACCACCAGCACGTCCAGCCGCGTGCCGAGCGCCCGTGCCACCTGGGCCGCCACCGGAACGCCGCCGCGGGGCAACGCGATCACGACGGCGTCGGGAAGCTCGCCGTCGGACGCCCATTCCATGAGCCGGAGGGCGAGTTGCTGGCCGGCTTCGACGCGATCACGAAAACGCATGGCCTGGATGCCGCCTTCCTCACGCGGGGCGGAGAGCTGCCGCTCATGTCCGGGGTTTCCCGCCGGCCGCCGGTGAAACAGCGACACCCGCGCCGACCCCCCGGACTCCGGCGTTCGTCAGCCGGTGGGTCCGCCGTCCGCTCGTCCGCCGTCCGCCCGTCCGCCGTCCGTCCGCCCGGCGGGCAGGTGGTCGCGGAACCAGTCGGCGGCGGCATCGGTGACCTGCTCCAGGGCGCCGGGCTCCGGGAAGAGGTGCGTGGCGCCGCGCACGACGTGGATCCGGTGGGGTGCCGTCAGGCGTTCGGCGGCCTCACGGTTGAGAGTGAGCACCGTCGTGTCGGCGCCGCCGACGACGAGCAGCACCGGGGCCATGACCAGTGGCAGCGCTCCGCCGGCCAGGTCCGGCCGCCCTCCGCGCGACACCACCGCGCGGACCCGCGACGGGCGCTCGGCCGCCGCCGCCAGCGCGGCGGCCGCTCCCGTGCTCGCCCCGAACAGGCCCAGAGCGAGCGGTGCGGTGTCCGGGCGCCGCTCCAGCCAGTCGATGGCGTCGGTCAGACGCCGGGTCAGCAGGGAGATGTCGAAGCGGTGCCGGGCCGTGACGACGTCCTCGCGCTCCTCGTCCTCGGTCAGCAGGTCCGGCAGCAGGGTGCCGAACCCGGCGCGGCACAGCCCGGCGGCGACCGCGCGGTTGCGGGGGCTGAGGCGTGAGCTGCCGCTGCCGTGCGCGAACAGGACCACGCCCCGCGCGTCGGCGGGAAGCGTCAGGTCGCCGTCGAGCGCCGCCTGACCCGACGGGATCCTCACGGTGTCCGAGGCGGTCCGGGGAGCCATGGGCCCTCATCTCCCTCCCCTTTCGTGCGGGGTACCGGGACGCGGGCACGGGTACCCATCGCGAGCCTCGACGCACGGTGCGGAAGACACCGGGCCGTGAGGGCACGGGTGTGCGGGCGCCGGGCCGTGTGGCCCCTGTGCCGTGCGGGCCCTGTGCCGTGCGGGCGCCGGGGTTCTCGCCCCGCCGGGCCGTGGGTGGCACGCCCCGGTCCGCCGATGACAAGCCCGCCGCGCCGGCGGGTCAGAGGTCGCCGGTGCCGGCCAGGCCCGTCAGGGCGCCGACCGGGTCCAGGTCGGGGGTGCCGCGCGGCCACCAGTCGTCGCGGCCGGGCTCCGACTCGTACGCGTACCAGAGCCCGGCCCGGCCGAGACGGAGCTGGACGTGGCCCTGGGGGTGCGTGAGGCGGTTGCGCCAGGGCCGGAACGCGGGCAGGTCGGCGGCGAGCAGCAGGGGGCGGGCACGGTCGAAGCGGCCGGCCGGCGGGTCCCAGGGCTCCTCCAGTACCTCGAGCCCCGCCGGCCCGCCCTGACGCCAGGCGGCCACCGCGCGCGCCAGCTCCCCCGTGCCGCGGCCGGTGGCCCCGGCGAGTGACGCGTACAGCGCGCGCGTGCCCGCGGTGAGCCCGGAGCCGAGGCGGGCCGCGGCGTGGCGGACGGCGTCCTGCCACAGGGTCAGCCCGCCCACCGGATCGCGGCCCGTGGTGAGCAGTGCGTGGGCGCGGGCGGCGGCGTCGGTGGCCAGCTGGTCCAGCGCGAACGGGTCGGGACCGCCCGGTGCCGCCGGGTAGGCCGGCGGCTGCTCGGGGTGCGGGGGCGCGGGCAGCGGCGCCGGGAGGGGCGGCAGCGTACGCCGAGCCAGAGCCTCACCGGCCCGGACGCCGGGCAGGGGCGCGGGCCCTCTGTCCTGGGCGGCGCGGGCGGCGCGGGCCGCGCTCAGCCGGGACAGGGTGTCGAGCAGCTCCCGCTCGCCCCGGCCGCGCAACAGCAGCAGCACGAAGGGGTCGGCGTCGAGCAGGCGCGCCGTCTGGTAGCAGAGAGCGGCGGCGTGCTTGCAGGGGTGCCCGGAGTCGGGGCAGCTGCACCGCGGTGCGAGGTCGCCGGGGCCCGGCAGGAGCGGGACGCCGCAGTCGGCGAGGGAGTGGGGCAGCTCCTTGTCGAGCAGGGCGGCGATGTGTCCGGGCCGCTCCACGGCGGCGTCCAGGAACCGCTCCCAGTCGGCGTCGTCGAGGGTGCGCAGTCGCACCTGCACGCGGTACGGCCGGGGTCTGCCGCCCTGTACGTAGGCGAGGACCTGGCCGGGCGTCACGGTGATGGCGTCGACGTGGCCCCGCTCGGCATACCCGCGCCCCCGCGCCAGTCGCGCGGCGTCCAGGGCCCCCTCCTCCAACGCGGTCACCCACGCGTTCCCCCACCACGTCCCGGCGAAGCCCTGGTCCCCCGTCGAGCGGGGCGGGAGGGCGGGGAAGGTCCGCCGCAGCTCACCGTCCCGGCCGGGGTCGGCCATGGAACGGGGGGTGCGGGGTCCGTCGTGCGGGGCGGAGGAGGTGGCGGCCGCGCGCGGTCCGGCGGTCGCCTCGCCGTACGCCTCTTGGTACGGGGCCGAGCGGGCAGCCGTGCGGGGAGCGGCGTGGAACGGTGCCGCCCGGTGCCGAGGCGGCGCGGGTTCGTACGCCGGGGTGGGCGAGGGCGCCGGCCCGACGAGGGGTTCGGTCTCCTCGGCCCCGGCGGGCGCGGTCTCCTCGTCAAGGTCCGCGTCCGGGGGGAGACGGAACGCGTCCGCGGCGAAGTCCCGTACGAGGCGGGCGCGGGCGTCGGCGGTGGGTGAACCGGCGGGTCCGCGTGTGCCTCGGGCCGGGCGGGACGGACGGATCTTCGCCGCTCCCGTGGCCGCCGTGTCCCTCGACGCCTGCCGACGTGCCGCCCGCAGCGCCTCGCGTGCCACGTCCGCGGGCCGGCTCTCCTCGGCGTCGACGGCCCCGGGACGGACGGCCGGGCTCGTCACGTCGGACGAAGAGGGCGTCGGGCCGGCCGCCGCGCCGTCGGCGATGACCGGCGGTGGGAGACGAGAGGGTTCCACGGACCGGTCCGCTTCCGCGTCCGGGCCTCCCGGCGTGCCCGACGAGGTGCCCGTCGCGGTGTCCGACGAGGTGTCCGTCGCGGTGTCCGACGCGTCCTCGTCTGCCCCCGTGGGCCGTGCGGTCCGGGCACGGCGCAGTGCCGCCCGTGCGATGTCTCCGGGGCGCGCTCCGGTGGACTCCCTTCCGGCCGGCTCCTGGGCCTTGGCCCTGCCCCCTTCGCGACGCTGGTCCTGGCCCCCGCCCTGGTCCCGGCCCGCGCTCCGGCCTCCGTCTTGTACCTGGTCCTGGTCCTGGTCCTGATCCCGGCCTCGGTCCTGGTCCCGGCCCCCGCCCTGATCCGGTGCCTGGCCGCTCTCCTGGTCCTGGCCCCTCTCCTGGTCCTGGCCGCTCTCCTGATCCCGGCCCGTCTCCTCCCCCCGGCCGTGCTCCGGGCCCCGGCCATGCTCCTCACGCCCCGCGTCGTGTTCAGCGGGGTCCCGGCCGGTGGAGGCACGTGTGTCCGCCCCGGGGTCGGCGGCCCCGTCGGCATCGCGGGGGCGGCCCGGCAGCCCCTCACCGCGCTCGCGCGCCTCGCGCAGGGCGCGGCGGGCCTCGTCGGCGGGGCGGGGGGTCATGACGGCCTCCGCAGGGACACCAGGTCGGACAGTTCGCGCGCCGTGAGCTCGGTGAGGGCCGACTCCCCTGCGCCGAGGATCGCGTCAGCCAGGGCGCGCTTGGACTCGAGCATCTCGGCGATGCGGTCCTCGACCGTGCCCTCGGTGATGAGGCGGTGGACCTGGACCGGCTGGGTCTGGCCGATGCGGTAGGCGCGGTCGGTGGCCTGCTCCTCGACGGCCGGGTTCCACCAGCGGTCGAAGTGCACGACGTGGCCGGCGCGGGTGAGGTTCAGGCCGGTTCCGGCGGCCTTGAGCGACAGGACGAGAACCGGGGTCGCGCCGCTCTGGAAGCGGTCCACCATGCGCTCGCGCTCCGGGACCGGTGTGCCGCCGTGGAGCAGTTCGACGGGGACGGCGCGGGCGGCCAGGTGGGAGGTGATGAGGCGGGCCATGCCGACGTACTGGGTGAAGACGAGTGCCGAGCCGTCCTCCGCGAGCACGGTGTCCAGCAGTTCGTCCAGCAGGGCGAGTTTGCCGGAGCGCGCGGTCAGCCGGTCGGGCCCGGCCGGCGGGTGGTCCTCCTTCAGGAACAGCGCGGGGTGGTCGCAGATCTGCTTCAGCGAGGTGAGGAGCTTGAGCACCAGCCCCCGGCGGCCGATGCCCTCGGCCGTCTCGATGGCGAGCATCGACTCGCGCACCACCGCCTCGTACAGCGCGGCCTGTTCGCGGGTGAGCGGGACGGGGTGGTCGGTCTCGGTCTTCGGCGGCAGCTCCGGAACGATGCCCGGGTCGGACTTCCTGCGGCGCAGCAGGAAGGGGCGGATCAGCCGGGCGAGGCGCTGCGCGGCCTCCTCGTCCTCGCCGTTCTCCACCGCGCGGGCGTGCCGGGCGCGGAAGGACTTCAGGGGGCCGAGAAGACCGGGGGTGGTCCAGTCGAGCAGCGCCCACAGCTCGGAGAGGTTGTTCTCCACCGGTGTGCCGGTCAGCGCCACGCGCGCGGGGGACGGAATCGTGCGCAGGGCCTTGGCCGTCGCCGAGTACGGGTTCTTGACGTGCTGCGCCTCGTCCGCGACGACCATGCCCCACTCCTGCTCGGCCAGGGTCGCCGCGGCGGACCGCATCGTGCCGTACGTGGTGAGGACGAAGCCGCCGGTCAGGTCGTCCAGGGTGCGGTCGGGCCCGTGGAAGCGGCGGACGGGGACGCCGGGGGCGAAGCGGGTGATCTCCCGCTGCCAGTTGCCCAGCAGGGAGGCCGGGCAGACGACCAGGGTCGGCGCGGTGCGGGCCCGCTTGAGGTGCAGGGCGATGACCGTGACCGTCTTGCCGAGGCCCATGTCGTCGGCGAGGCAGCCGCCGAGGCCGAGGGAGGTCATGAGGTCGAGCCAGGCCAGGCCGCGCAGCTGGTACTCGCGGAGGGTGGCGTGCAGGCCGGGCGGCGGTTCGGTGGGCCGCACCCCTGCCGTGAGGCGGTCGCGCAGGGCGGCCAGGGCGCCGGCCGGCACCACCTCGACCGTCTCGCCGTCGGCCTCCGCGCTGCCGGTGAGGGCGGCGGACAGGGCGTCGACCGGGTCGAGCAGGCCCAGGTCGCGCTGGCGGGCGCGGCGGACGAGGGCCGGGTCGACCAGGACCCAGCGGTCGCGCAGCCGGACGACGGGACGGTGGGCCTCGGCGAGGGTGTCCATCTCGGCCTCGGTGAGCGGATCGCCGCCGATGGCCAGCTGCCAGCGGAACTGGAGGAGGTCCTCGCTCTCGAAGAAGCCCGTGCCGTCCGTCGCCGAGCCGGGCGCGGGCCGGACCACGGCGGTCGCGGTGAGGTCCTGGGCGAGGTCGCGCGGCCAGTGCACGGCGACCCCGGCGGCGGCGAGCCGGCCGGCCGCCACGCCGAGCAGGTCGGTGACCTCCTCCTCGGACAGGCTGAGCACGTCGGGCACGTCCTGCTCGGTGAGCCGGTCGAGCGGCGTCCAGACCCGCGCCGCGCGCCGCACCGCGAGCGCGGCGTCCACGCGCGCGCGGGGTCCGAAGGCGGCGTCGGCCGCCCCGGACCACAGGTCCGCCGCGTCGGCCACGAGGGTGGGGTCGGCGAGACTGTGCACCTGCACGATCGCCGCCCCCGCGCTGCGCGTGCCGCCGCCCTCGTCCGTGTCGCCGTCGAAGAGGTCGAACGCCGACAGGTCCAGGCGGAGCGAGATCCGCAGGCCCGCGTCCATGCCGGCGGCGACCTCCGCGGCCCAGTCGTGGGCGTCGGGCAGGTGCTGCGCGCCGCGCGCCGCGAAGGGGCGGCCCGAGGCGTGGGGCGCGGCCGGGGTGCGGGGCAGGGTGTCGGCGACCGCGTCCAGGAAGGCGCGGACCAGTGCTTCCGGCTCGGGCAGCCGGATCGGACCGGGGCCGTCCAGCGGGACGGCGTGGCCCTCCGGGGGCAGGGCGGCGGCCACGGCCCGCAGGTGCGCGATGTCGTCGGGGTCGAGCGGGCCGGCCCGCCAGGCGTCGTGTCCGGTCGCGGTCAGGCCGGGCAGCAGCCGGCCGCGCGCGGTGAGCCGCAGGGCGTGCAGGGCGGCGGCGCCCCAGCAGGCGGTCGCCGGGTGGGCGGCGGGGTCGTGCCGGGCGCGCACCAGCAGGGGCAACGCCTCGGCGAGCGGCAGCGACAGCGCCGGTGTCGTCCGGCGCCGCACACCGGCACCATGCCGCCGTACGACGGTCAGCTCCGTGGCCTCGGGGGGACCGGCGCTCCGTCCGGGAGGCGAGGAGGGGGTGCTCCCACCACCGTCTCCCGGAACGGCGACGGCCGAGGGGTCCTGGGGTGTGGCGGCTTCGCCCTCCGCCGACGCGGTGGGCACCCCGTGCCCGGGAGGAAGAACGGTGGCGACGGGGCCTCCGTCGGGGTCCCAGAAGGCGATCCGTCCGTCGCGCGGGAGCGGCGCGGGCAGGAAAACGGCCGCGAGCCCGACGGGCACGGGCGCGACGGCTTCCCCGGGGCCGGTCGCCGGCCCGCTCACCGGCCCGCGCCGCTCCACTCGTCCGGCGTCCCTCGGCCCCAGCACGGCCACGTCACGCATACGTTCTGTCACCTCCCGCCCCGTCCGTCGGATCAGCTGTCTTCGACTCTAAGGGCGGGGTCTGACAATCGGCCCCGGCGGCCTGCCCGGGCCCGCTCGCCGCACGGGCGCGGGCGCGGCCACGGGCACGAGCACGGGCGCGGCGCGGCGCGGTCAGGGAACCGGTCAGGGAACCGTGCGGGAGACGACGTACACCATCGGGTAGTCCGGGTTCTCCATGTCCACCATCACGTCCTGGGTGGGCGCCGGGTTCCGCTGCTCGTTGACCAGCCCCCACCAGGGTCCGGGCCCGCTGAACTCCCAGCCGGTGACCCGCTGGGCCCGGTCGCTGATGGCGACCTTGTCCCGCTTCAGCGCGTCGCGGTCGACGCCCAGTCCCGCCAGGAAGGCGTCCAGGCCCGCGCCGGTGGTCTCGAACTGGACGTAGAGGCGGCTGGTCTTCCAGTTGTTCGTCTCGTAGTACGCGACCTCTTCGGACGGGACCGGGACGGGCACCTCGTAGATGCGGCGCTGGAGTTTGGACGGCCAGCCCTCGGTCATGCCCGTCGCCGCGTACTTCGCCTCCTTCTCCCGGCCGCTGTCGCGGCTCTGGTTGGCGGAGATCATGAGGTAGCCGGCCGGGATGCCGATGAGCAGCACGATGATGAGCAGGGTGAGCGACCGGCGGCGGATCATGTGCCGGCGGTCCTCGCCGGGCTGCTCCGGGGAGCCGGCCTGCTGGGGCAGCGTGTCCGTCACAGCGACTCCCCGGACGTGCGACGGGCCTCGGCGTACCGCTCGTAGCGCTCGTACCGCTCGACCCGGCGCCGCTTGGCGCGGCGGAACCGGCGGGCGACCAGGCGGGCCAGGTCGGCGGCGCCCACCATGCCGGCCTCGGGTCCCAGCTGGGCGCGGACGATGCGGGCCTCGGGGCGGTAGCCGCGGCCCGTGAGCTGGCGCTTGAAGGCGTCCCGCGCGGGGCCGATCAGCAGGTCGTCGGCGGCGCTGACCCCGCCGCCGATCACGAAGCAGGACGGGTCGAGGGCCGCGGCGAGGTTGGCGATGCCGACGCCGAGCCACTGGCCGATGTCCTGGAGCAGCTCGACGCACATGGCGTCGCCGTCGCGGGCCAGCTCGGTGATCATCGGGCCGGTGATGTCGCCGATGCTGCCCTTGACGTGCTCGATGATCCCGTACGCCACCGGCGAGTCGGCGGCGGCCAGCTCGCGGGCCTCGCGGACCAGGGCGTTGCCCGAGCTGTACTGCTCCCAGCAGCCGCGGTTGCCGCAGGGGCAGCGGTGGCCGCCGGGGACGACCTGCATGTGCCCGAACTCGCCGGCGACCCCGTACTTGCCCCGCTTGACCTGGCCGTCCTCCAGGATCGCGCCGCCGATGCCGGTGCCGAGCGTGATCATGACGAGGTGGTCCTCGCCGCGGCCGGCGCCGAAGCGCCACTCGGCCCAGGCGGCGGTGTTGGCGTCGTTGTCCACCAGGACGGGGACCGCGAGGCGGCCGGCGATGCGGTCGCGCAGCGGTTCGTTGCGCCAGGACAGGTGGGGGGCGAACAGCACCCGGTTGCGGTCGGCGTCGACCCAGCCGGCCGCGCCGATGCCGACGGCGTGCACGTCGTGCCGGTCGGACAGGTCGAGCACCAGCTCGACGATGGTGTCCTCGACGACCTTGGGGCTCTTGGACTTGTCCGGGGTCTCCGTGCGGAGCTTCTCCAGGATGTTGCCGTCGGCGTCGACCACGCCCGCCATGACCTTCGTGCCGCCGATGTCGATGCCGACCGTGGGCACGCGGGGCGCCGTCAGGTGCGAGCGGCGTTCCCTCGTGCCCACGGTGCGCAGGACCGGGGCGCGGCGGGATCCGATGGGGGCGGTGAAGTCGCGGTAGGTGCTCATCGGGTGCGATTGTGCCGCACGGCTGTGCCGGGTGCCGAATGGGACGGAGGGTGGCATGGACGGTTCGTCGCCGGGTGCGGGCGCGGCGTGGTTCCCCGCGCCCAGGCGACGGAGGCGCACCTCACTCGGTCCCGCGCCCCGGGGTGCGCTGCAGTTCGTGGCGGAGATCGTCCAGCTCGTTCCCGCCCGCCATCTGCCTCGTCAGCTCGTCGAGGGTGATGTCCTCGCGCTCGTGGTTGCCCACCATCGTGCCCCTCTTCAGGAGCACGAACCTGTCTCCGACCAGGTACGCGTGGTGCGGGTTGTGGGTGATGAGAACAACACCCAGGCCCTGGTCGCGGGCCGCCGCCACGTACTTGAGGACGACGCCGGACTGCTTCACGCCGAGCGCGGCGGTGGGCTCGTCCAGCACCAGGACCTTCGCGCCGAAGTGCACCGCGCGGGCGATCGCCACGCACTGGCGCTCGCCGCCGGAGAGGGTGCCGATGGGCTGGTCGACGTCGCGCAGGTCGATGCCCATGCGCAGGAGTTCCGCGCGGGTGGTGCGGCGCATGTGGTCGACGTCCATGCGCTTGAAGGGGGCGACGCCCTTGCGCGGCTCGGAGCCGAGGAAGAAGTTGCGCCAGACCGGCATGAGGGGGACGACGGCCAGGTCCTGGTAGACGGTGGCGATGCCGCGGTCCAGGGCCTCGCGCGGGGAGGCGAGGCGGGTCTCCTCGCCGTCGAGGGCGAGGGTGCCGCCGTCGTGCTGGTGCAGCCCGGAGATGATCTTGATCAGCGTGGACTTGCCGGCGCCGTTGTCGCCGAGCACGCAGGTGATCTCGCCCGCGTGCACCTGGAGCGACACGCCCTCCAGGGCGCGCACGTTCCCGTAGTTCTTGCTGACGCCGGACAGCTCGACGAGCGCCGTACGTGCTGGGGTCCCGGTCACTTGGTGGCCTCCGCGCGCTTGCGGACCCAGGCGTTGAGCAGGGTCGCGAGGAGCAGCATCGCTCCGAGGAAGAACTTGAACCAGTCGGGGTTCCACTCGGCGAAGACGATGCCCTTGCTGGTCATGCCGAAGATGAACGCGCCGACCGCCGAGCCGACGGCACTGCCGTAGCCGCCGGTGATCAGGCAGCCGCCGATGACGGCCGCGATGATGTAGATCAGCTCGTTGCCCACGCCCTCGCCGGACTGGACGACGTCGTACGAGAAGAGCAGGTGCTGGCCCGAGATCCAGGCGCCGAGGCCCACGCCCATGTAGAGGCCGATCTTGGTCTTCGTCACCGGGACGCCCACCGCGCGGGCGGCGTCCTTGTTGCCGCCGACCGCGAAGATCCAGTTGCCCGCGCGGGTGCGCAGCAGGATCCAGCTGGCGACGGCGACCAGGGCGAGCCACCACAGGATGGTGACCTTGAAGCCGACGCCGCCGACGGTGAGCGTGGAGGCGAAGACCTCCCGGGCGGAGCCGAAGCCCTCCATGTCGGCGATCGTCTTGGTGGAGACGGTGCCGCCGATCAGCTTGGTGAAGCCCAGGTTCATGCCGGTCAGCATCAGGAAGGTGCCGAGCGTGATGATGAAGCTGGGCAGCCTGGTGCGGGTGAGCATGAAGCCGTTGAAGGCGCCGATCGCCAGGGTGACCAGCAGGGAGACGCCGACGCCGACCCAGACGTTGGCGGTCATCTGGTAGCTGAACATCGACGACACCAGGGCCGACGAGGTCACCATGACACCGGCGGACAGGTCGAACTCGCCGCCGATCATCAGCAGCGCCACGGGGACGGCCATGATGCCGATCGTGGAGGCGGCGTAGAGCACCGTGCTGAGGCTGGAGGCGCGCAGGAAGCTGTCGGCGAAGAACGCGAAGAACACGAAGACCGCGATCGCCCCGACGACGGAGCCCAGCTCGGGCCGGCCGAGGAGTTTCCGCAACGGCGAGGTCCGCAGCAGCCTCTCGTCGGCGGTCGCCGCGTCCGTGCCGGCGCTCATCGGGTGCCCCTCTTGGTGTACTCGGCCAGCTCGGCGGCGTCGTCCTCGGTGATGATCTGCGGCCCGGTGAGCACCGGGCGGCCACCGCCGAGGACGTCGGCGTTGTACTTGTACAGCCACAGCAGGTCGACCGCCTCGTAGCCCTGGAGGTAGGGCTGCTGGTCGACGGCGAAGCCGAGGGTGCCGTCCTCCAGCCCGGCGGCCACCTTGGCGTTGAGGTCGAAGGTGTCGATCTCGGCCTTGCTGCCGGCGCCCTGCCTGGCCTTCACGGCGGTGTCGGCGTAGGGCGCGCCGAGGGTGACGACGGCGTCGACGGACTTGTCCGTCTGGAGCTTGGCCTCCAGGGCGGACTGCACGTCCGGCATGCTGGTGCCGTTCACGTAGAGCCGCTGGACCGTGCCGTCGAAGGTCTTCTCCACGCCGTCGCAGCGCTGCTCGTGGCCGACGTTGCCCTGCTCGTGCAGGACGCAGACCGCCTTCTCGCGCCCCCGCTCGTTCAGCTCGTCGCCGACCGCCTCGCCGGCGATGGTCTCGTCCTGGCCGATGTGGCTGAGGGCGCCGAACTTCTTGGACTCCTGCGAGCCGGAGTTCACGGTGATCACCGGGATGCCCGCCTTCCGGGCGCGGGCCAGGGCGGACTTCATCGCGTCGGGCTTGGCGAGCGTGACGATGATCCCGTCGACCTTCTTGTCGACGGCCGCGTCCACGAGCTGCGCCTGCTGCTGGGCCTCGTCGTCGTGGGAGTACAGGAAGTTGATGTTGTCCTTGACCGCTGCCTGTTCGGCGCCGCTCTGGACGATGTCCCAGAAGGTGTCGCCGTCACCCGAGTGCGTGATCATCGCGAAGGTCCAGCGGGGCGTGTTCACCGCGGCCTTCCCCTGGGCCGACGCGGCCTTGCGGGCGTCCTCGGCGCGCTTGCCCCCGGTACTGCTGCACCCGGCCAGGGACAGCGACAGTGCCCCCGCCAGCGCGATGCCCACCCATGTCCGAAACCGTGCCACGAGGCCGTGCCCTTCTTGCTGTGCCGTGCTGTGCTGTGCGTGCCGGGGCTCCGCGGAACCCGAGCCGGGTTCTCGAAACCCCAAACGCTCCATTGTCCGACATGGCGAACGATCACTCGGCGCCGGGGAGCAGACGCCGGTCACATTGTCCGGACAAGGGGCGCGGCCCGCACGGCGAGCGCGACGGCGGACCGCGGCCCGGCGGCGGGCGCGGCGGGCGCGGCGGGCGCGGGTCAGGAGCGTACGAGCAGCTGGAACTCGAAGGAGTAGCGGGACGGCCGGTAGGTGTGGGTGCCGAACTCGACCGCGCGCCCGGTGTCGTCGAACGTCGTGCGCTCCATGGTGAGCAGGGGGGCGCCCGCGTCCTCGCCGAGCCGCTCGGCCTCGGCCGCGGTGGCGGCCCGGGCCCCGATGGACTGGCGGGCGCTGTGCAGGGTGATCCCGGCGGAGCGCATCAGCCGGTACAGCCCGGTGGCCTCCAGCCGGCCGGTGTCCAGGTCGACGAGACCCGGCGGCAGGTGGTTGCACAGGTACGCCATCGGCTCGCCGTGCGCCAGCCGCAGCCGCTCCACGCGGTGCACGTCGCTCTCCTCGGCGACGCCGAGGGCGGCGGCGACCTCCGCGGTCGCCGGGACGAGGGTGTTGACCAGGACCTTCGTGGCGGGTCGCTGGCCCGCGGCCTCCAGGTCGTCGTAGAGGCTGCTCAGCTCCAGCGGGCGCCTGACCTTGCTGTGCACGACCTGGGTGCCCACGCCCCGGCGGCGCACGAGCAGGCCCTTGTCGACGAGCGACTGGATGGCCTGGCGGACGGTGGGCCGGGACAGACCGAGCCGCGCGGCGAGCTCGATCTCGTTGCCGAGCAGGCTGCCGGGGGTGAGTCCGCCGTGCTCGATCGCCGCCTCCAGCTGCTGCGACAGCTGGAAGTACAGCGGCACGGGGCTGCTGCGATCCACGCTGAGGTCCAGCGCCACGGTCGGGTCCACTTCTGGTTTCGGCACGGGGCGAGCGTAGCTCCGTGCGCTGATGACGGGAAGTTGTGTAGTCCGATTGTCCGGACATACGCATTGACAGGGTGCGGACTGTGAGCCCACTTTGATTCCATGCGCATCGGGGTCATCGGTACGGGCCGCATCGGCACCGTTCACGCCAACACACTCAGCCGCCATCGCGACGTCGGGTCCCTGATCCTCACGGACTCCGACCTCGCGCGGGCGCAGGATCTGGCCCACCGGCTGGGCGAGACGGCGGCGCCGGGAGTGGACGAGATCTTCCGGTGGGGCGTGGACGCCGTGGTGATCACGACCGCGACGTCGGCCCATGCCGAACTGATCGGCCGGGCGGCCCGTTCGGGGCTGCCGGTGTTCTGCGAGAAGCCGATCGCCCTTGACCTGCCCGGCACGCTCCAGGCGATCGCCGAGGTGGAGACGGCCGGGACGATTCTGCAGATGGGGTTCCAGCGCCGCTTCGACGCCGGCTACACGGGCGCCCGTGAGGCGGTGCGGTCCGGGCGGCTCGGGCGGCTGCACACCGTCCGGGCGGTGACCAGCGACCAGGCGCCGCCGCCCGCCGCGTACCTGCCGCAGTCCGGCGGGCTCTACCGGGACACGCTGATCCACGACTTCGACGTGCTGCGCTGGGTGACCGGCCGGGAGATCACCGACGTGTACGCCGCCGGGTCCGACGCCGGGCCGCCGATGTTCCGCGCGGCGGACGACGTGGACACCGGCGCGGCGCTGCTCACGCTGGACGACGGCACGCTGGCCACGGTGACCGCGACGCGGCTGAACGGCGCGGGGTACGACGTGCGCATGGAACTGGCCGGGGAGCTGGACCAGATCGTCGTCGGCCTGGACGACCGTACGCCGATCGCCTCGACGGAACCGACCGGACCGCCGGCCGCGGACAAGCCGTGGACCGGGTTCGTGGAGCGGTTCGGGCCCGCCTACGAGGCGGAGCTGGCCGCCTTCGTCGAGGTGGTGCGCGGCGAGCGGGCCAACCCGTGCGACGGACGCGAGGCGCTCCAGGCCCTGCGGATCGCCGAGGCGTGCGAGGTCTCCCGGCGCGAGCGCAGACCGGTGCGGCTGGCGGAGATCCCGGGGGGCGGGGCGTCCGCGGCGGTGTGAGCGGTCCGCCCCGCCCACCGGCGGCCGCCGCCCGGAGCCGGAGGCCCGGACCACGCGGAGCCGGAGGCCCGGGTGTCCCGGGCCTCCGGCCGGCGGCGGCCGTCCTCAGCAGCCGTGGTCGACGAGGTCGAACGAGGCGTAGTGGTCGGCCGTGTAGTAGTCCTCCTGGTGGCCCTCCCCGGTGACGATGCGGCGGGCACCGCGCGTGTCCGCGCCGGGGGTGATGACCGTGTACTCGTGGTAGTACCCGGTGGACCGGCTGGGGAGGATGCCCTCCCGGTTCTGGAAGACGGTCCCGTCCTGCTCGAAGGGATAGGGACCGCCCTGCTCGATCAGGTCGAGCGTGTCGTGGGCCTGTGGGGGCAGGGCGCTGTAGCAGATGTCGCCGACCGCCGCGGGCGCGGCGCCCGCCGTGGTCGCGGAGACGGTGCCGCCCACGAGGAGGGCGGACAGGACTGCGGTGGCTGCGCCGAACCGAGCGACGCGTGGGGGGAATCGCATGACCTCATGATGACGCGCGTAGACAGTGGCATGTCAATGACAAGACGATGGAGTTCCCCGGGACGTCCCGTGTGTTTTCCGCGCGTTCACGCGCCACCCGGTGCCCCGCCGGGCAGGTCGGGGTCCGTTCACCGCCAGCGTGCGGGGCCCCGGCCCGCTGGGATGGACCCATGAACACGGAGACGAATTCCTTCACCCACTCCCCCACCCCTTCCCCGGCCCCCCTGTCCGGCCGGAGGGCCCTCGTGACCGGCGGCAGCCGCGGCATCGGCGCGGCGACCGCGCTGCGGCTGGCACGGGAGGGCGCGGACGTGGCGCTGACCTACGTGAACGGAAAGGACGCGGCCGAGGACGTCGTACGGGCCGTCGAGGCACTGGGGCGCCGGGCGGTGGCCCTGCGGGCGGACTCCGGCGACGCGGACGAGGCGGCGGGGGCGGTGGAGCGCGCGGCACAGGCGCTCGGCGGCCTCGACGTACTGGTGAACAACGTGGGACTGGGCCTGCTCGGACCGCTGGAGAGTCTGTCGCGCCCCGACGTCGACCGGCTGCTGGCCGTGAACGTCCGGGGCGTCTTCCTGACCTCCCAGGCCGCCGCGTCCCGGATGACCGAGGGCGGGCGGATCATCACGGTCGGCACCTGCATGACCCAGCGGGTGCCCGGCCCGGGCGGGACGCTGTACGCGATGAGCAAGTCGGCGCTGATCGGGCTGACCAAGGCGCTGGCCAGGGAGCTGGGGCCGCGCGGCATCACCGCCAACATCGTCCACCCGGGGCCGATCGACACCGACATGAACCCGGCGGACGGCCCCTACGCCGAGGGGCAGGCGGCCATGACCGCGCTGGGCCGCTTCGGCACGGCGGACGAGGTGGCGTCGACGGTGGCCTACCTGGCGAGCGCCTCGTACGTGACGGGAGCGGAGTTCGCGGTGGACGGCGGGCACGCGGCGTAGGCGCCGCGCCCGCCCCCGTGCGTGAGCGCGGGGCGCGCCGGTGCTGTCCGGCCGGCGCGCCCCGCGGGTCCTGGAGGACCGGCCACCCCGTTCCGGTGGGGCGGCCGGTCCGTTCGCGGGCCGGCCACCGGACTCCTGGTGGCCGGCGGTCCGTTCGGTGGGTCAGCCGCCGAGTTCCTGGTGGCGGGCGGCGAGGTGGGCCGCGCCGTCCTCCGTCAGGGAACCGAACAGGCGCAGCCGGGAGATGCCGCCGTCGGGGAAGATGTCCACGCGCGCGTGGGTGCCGACGGCCGCCTCGGGCAGGACGAAGCGGTGGTTGGTGTCGGGCTGCATCCGGGTGCGCGGCAGGATCTCTCGCCACTCGCCCGTCTCGCCGTCCTTCACGGACACCGAGGCCCAGCCGGCCGAGTTGCCCTTCAGGTAGGCCGTGTCGATCTCGATCGCGCGGATCTGGACGCGGTCCACCAGGCGGTAGCTGATCCAGTCGTTGCCCTGGTCGCGGCGGCGGCGGGTCTCCCAGCCGTCGTCCATCTTGCGGGAGCGGCCCGGCTGGATGGTGTTGGTGGCCGGCGAGTAGAAGAGGTTGGAGGCGTCCTCGACCTGGCCGCCGTTCTCCAGGGCGACCACGTCGAAGGTGCCGAGCGCGGCGAGCCACGCCGGGTCCGGGACGACCTCGCCGTACACGCGCAGGCGGGCGATGCCGCCGTCGGGGTGCTGCTTGAGGCGCAGGTGGGTGAAGCGCTGCTCGGCCGAGACGGCGAACCCGTTGGCCGCGTGACCGCCGACCGCCGTGCGCGGGACGAGGGTCGTCCACTTCACGTCGTCCGCGAGGAGTTCCTCGGGCGACGGGGAGCCGGCGACCGAGGTGGCCTCGACGGAGACGGCCTGGGGGTAGTTGCCGCGGAAGTGGGCCGTGTCGACGACGATGCCGCGGATGACGCCGGGGGCGCCGAGGCGGATCAGCGCCCAGTCGTGGTCGTCCTCGGTGGGCCAGGGGTGCTCGGCGGAGGCGCCACGGCGGCGGCGGGTCTCCCAGCCGTCCATGACCTTGCCCTTGTGCCCGAAGTGCTCGGGGTCGAACTCGGCGGGCCCGGGCACCAGCAGGTTCTCGCGCTGGGCGAAGAACTCGTCGTTGGCGGCGACGACACCCGCGCCGAGCTGCCGGTCGGCAAGGTTGGCGTACTGGGTGAAGGGGAGGTCGGCGGTGCGGTAGTCCGCGTACGGGTCGCCGCCTCCGTAGGGGTTCGCGTCTCCGGTGAAGCTGGCCAACGAGGGGTTCTGCTGGGCCGTCACGGTGATCAGGTGTTCCTTCCGGGTCGTTCGAGGTGATGTCTGGATTCAGGAGGTCCGGACGGTTCAGGTCCGGGTGAGGAGCTGTCCCTTCGGCTCGGTGAACGCGCCGTCCGCCACGACGCGCGCTCCGCGCAGCCAGGTGGACTTCACGACGCCGTACAGGGTCTTGCCCGCATACGCGGTGACGCGGTTGCGGTGCTGGAGGGCGGCCGGGTCGACGGTGAACGTCTCGTCGGGGGCGAGGACCGCGAAGTCGGCGTCGTGGCCGGCGGCGATGGCGCCCTTGCGGCCGTCGAGTCCCACCTGGCGGGCCGTGTTCGCGGACATCCAGCGCACGATGTCCTCCAGGCCGAGGCCCCGCTCGCGGGCCTTGGTCCACATCGCCGGCAGGCTGAGCTGGAGGCCGGCGATGCCGCCCCAGGCGGTGGCGAAGTCGTCGGTCTTGAGGTCGGCGGTGGACGGCGAGTGGTCGGTGACCACGCAGTCGATGGTGCCGTCCGTCAGCGCCCGCCACAGCAGGTCCTGGTTGGCGGCCTCGCGGATGGGCGGGCAGCACTTGAACTCGCTGGCCCCGTCCGGCACTTCCTCGGCGGTGAGGGTGAGGTAGTGCGGGCAGGTCTCCACCGTCACCCGGACGCCGTCCGCGCGGGCCTCGGCGATCAGCGGCAGGGCGTCGCTGGAGGAGAGGTGCAGGACGTGCACGCGGGCGTTGAACCGCTTCGCCTGCGCCAGGAGGCCCGCGATCGCGGTGTCCTCGGCGTCGCGCGGGCGGCTGGCGAGGAAGTGGGCGTACTTGGGGCCGCCCTGCTGCGGGGCGGCGGCCAGGTGGTGCGGGTCCTCGGCGTGCACGATGAGCAGGCCGTCGAAGGCGGCGATCTCCGCCAGGGACCGGGCGAGCTGCTCCTGGTCGAGGGGCGGGAACTCGTCCACGCCCGACGGCGACAGGAACGCCTTGAAGCCGAAGACCCCGGCCTCGTGCAGCGGGCGCAGGTCCTTGACGTTGTCGGGCAGGGCGCCGCCCCAGAAGCCGACGTCGATGTGGGCCTTGTCGGCGGCGACCTCGCGCTTGGTGCGCAGGTTGTCGACCGTGGTGGTCGGCGGGATGGAGTTGAGCGGCATGTCGACCAGGGTGGTGATGCCGCCGGCCGCCGCGGCGCGGGTGGCGGTCCAGAAGCCCTCCCACTCGGTGCGGCCGGGGTCGTTCACGTGGACGTGGGTGTCGACCAGGCCGGGCAGGACGACGTGGTCGCCGACGTCCTCCAGCCGCGCGCCCGCCGGGACGGGGGCGTCGTATGGCAGGACGGCCGTGATCCTCTCCCCGGTCACCGCGATGGACGCGGCGCGTGTCCCCTCGGGAGTGACGACGCGCGTCGAGCGCAGCACCAGTTCAGCCTCGGACACCCGAACCCCTCTCTTCCACCGAATTCAACGTTCTGTTGAAGGAGTCTTCACTCCCGCTTCCGGGCCGTCAAGAGGCACCCTTTGTGCGGGCATGCCCTCCGGTCCACCCTGGACGTTTCCACAAAGCGGAATTAGAATTCCAGCAAGCAGAACGTAGCTACGTACAAGCCGGTAGTCAACCGGCTGCCGGGTACGCTTCTTTCCTCCCGCCAGCCCCGAAAGGAACGTGCCGTGCCGACGTCCAGCGCCAGCACCACCGACTCCGCCAGGTCCGCCACAGGCGGCGTCCAGTCCCTGGAGCGCGCCTTCGACCTGCTCGAACGGATGGCGGACGCGGGCGGCGAGGTCGGCCTCAGCGAGCTCTCCGCGAGCAGCGGGCTGCCGCTGCCGACCATCCACCGCCTGATGCGCACGCTCGTGGCCTGCGGCTACGTACGCCAGCAGCCCAACCGCCGCTACGCCCTCGGCCCGCGCCTGATCCGGCTCGGCGAGTCCGCCTCGCGCCTGCTCGGCACCTGGGCCCGCCCGCACCTGGCCCGCCTGGTCGAGGAGACCGGCGAGACGGCGAACATGGCACTGCTCGACGGGGACGAGATCGTGTACGTCGCCCAGGTGCCGTCCAAGCACTCGATGCGCATGTTCACCGAGGTCGGCCGGCGCGTCCTGCCGCACTCGACCGGCGTCGGCAAGGCGCTGCTCGCGGACTTCCCGGCGGAGGAGGTGCGGGCGCTGCTGGGCCGCACCGGCATGCCGGCGGCGACCGAGAAGACGATCACCACGGCGGACGGCTTCATCGCGGCGCTGGAGGACGTGCGGCGCCAGGGCTACGCGATCGACGACAACGAGCAGGAGATCGGGGTGCGCTGCCTGGCCGTCTCGGTGCCGAACTCCCCCACCGCGGCGGCGATCTCGATCTCCGGCCCGGCCGGCCGGGTCACGGAGGCCGCGACCGAGCGGATGGTGCCGCTGCTCCAGCAGGTGGCGGCGGAACTCTCCCAGGCCCTGCTCACCTCGAACGGCACCCCGGCCGCCTGAGGTCGCGCCCCGGCGGTGCGTGGGGCGCGCGCCCCACCCGCCCCCGGCCGGGGCTCAGCGGCCCGGAGGGTCGCCGAACAGCTCCACCGCGTGGCGGACGTCCGTCAGGCCGGGCGACAGGGCGCTGACGGATCCGATCGCGCCGGCTATCAGCAGCAGCGAGCGGTGCAGCCGCGGCACCTCGGGGACACCGTGACCCGTCATCGCGGCGAGGTCGGCCAGTTCGTCCTCCGCGATCGCCCGGTCCGGGAAGTCGGCGGGCAGCACGGCCAGTTGGCGGCGCAGGCGGGCCACCGCGGTCCGCAGTGCGGCCACCCTCACGTCCTCGTCGCCGACCGTCACTCGCCTCTGCCCCAAGCTCCGCACCACAGCCCTCCCCCTCGCACCCCGTCGTGCGCCCCTGCGTGGCGAACGCGCCGAGCGCCCCCGAGGCGCTGGCCGGGCGCCGGGGACGCGGGCCAGTAAACGCCACCCCGGACGCCACGCGCCACCGCGCGGACCGAAATTCAGCCTCCCGAAACCCCGCGCACGCCGGAGCGTTCGGCGGGCGGTCGGGTATGCAGGACGCATGACGGACACCGAAGACCAGGTGGCGGGACTGCTGCTCGCCGCCGGGGGCGGGCGGCGGCTCGGCGGACGCCCCAAGGCACTGCTCGAACATCGCGGACATCCACTCGTCGAACACGCGGTCGACGCGTTGCGCGCCGCCGGCTGCGCCCGCGTGCACGTCGTCCTGGGGGCGCGCGCGGAGGCCGTACGGGCGCGGGCGTCCCTCGACGGGTGCGTCCTCGTGGAGAACCCCGACTGGGAGCGGGGCATGGGGTCCTCCCTGCGCGCCGGGCTGGATTCGCTGACCGGTACGGGGGCGGGCGCCGCGCTGGTCTCGCTGGTGGACCAGCCCGGCATCGGGGGGCGGGCGCTGGCGCGGGTACGGGGCGCCTACCGCGACGAGACGACGCTCGCCTCGGCGGCGTACGCGGGCGTGCGCGGGCACCCCGTCCTGCTCGGCGCCGCCCACTGGGCGGGCGTGAGCGTGACTGCCACCGGGGACCGGGGGGCACGCGCCTACCTGAGGGACCACGAGGCGGAGATCGACCTCGTGGAATGCGCCGACGTGGCACAGCCGTACGACATCGACACCGTGGCCGACCTGCGCCACCTTGAGTGAGGGCCGTGGCACTGGGCGCCACTGTCCCTCGACTCAGAGAATCTCGACATCAACAAACCATTGAAGTTCCACGATGAGGAAACTACTATCCACTGACCAGAAGCACTCGACCGCACAGCGAGTGCGCTATGCCCCATACGTGCCCGTTGGCACCCGGTGCCACCGCTGAAGGAAGTGACAGCTCATGTCCGCACCAGCGCCGTCCCCGCTGGCCATCGTCGACGCCGAGCCCCTGCCCCGGCAGGAGGAGGTCCTCACCGATGCGGCGCTCGCCTTCGTGGCCGAGCTGCACCGGCGGTTCACGCCCCGGCGTGACGAGCTCCTCGCCCGCCGTGCGGAGCGCCGCGCCGAGATCGCCCGCACCTCCACGCTCGACTTCCTTCCCCAGACCGCCGCGATCCGCGCGGACGACTCGTGGAAGGTGGCCCCCGCTCCGGCCGCGCTGAACGACCGCCGGGTCGAGATCACCGGCCCGACCGACCGCAAGATGACCATCAACGCCCTCAACTCGGGCGCGAAGGTCTGGCTCGCGGACTTCGAGGACGCCTCCGCGCCGACCTGGGAGAACGTCGTCCTGGGCCAGCTCAACCTGATGGCCGCCTACACCCGCACCATCGACTTCACCGACGAGCGCACCGGCAAGTCGTACGCCCTGCGTCCCGACGAGGAGCTGGCGACGGTCGTCATGCGCCCGCGCGGCTGGCACCTCGACGAGCGCCACCTCCAGGTCGACGGCCGCCCCGTCCCCGGCGCCCTGGTCGACTTCGGCCTGTACTTCTTCCACAACGCCCAGCGCCTGATCGACCTCGGCAAGGGCCCGTACTTCTACCTGCCCAAGACGGAGTCGCACCTGGAGGCCCGCCTCTGGAACGAGGTGTTCGTCTTCGCGCAGGACTACGTCGGCATCCCACAGGGCACCGTCCGCGCCACCGTCCTGATCGAGACGATCACGGCCGCGTACGAGATGGAGGAGATCCTCTACGAACTGCGCGACCACGCCGCCGGGCTGAACGCCGGACGCTGGGACTACCTCTTCTCCATCGTCAAGAACTTCCGTGACGGCGGCGAGAAGTTCGTGCTGCCGGACCGCAACGCGGTCACCATGACCGCCCCGTTCATGCGCGCGTACACCGAACTCCTCGTCCGCACCTGCCACAAGCGCGGCGCGCACGCGATCGGCGGCATGGCGGCCTTCATCCCCTCGCGCCGGGACGCCGAGGTCAACAAGGTCGCCTTCGAGAAGGTCCGCGCCGACAAGGACCGCGAGGCCGGCGACGGCTTCGACGGCTCCTGGGTCGCCCACCCCGACCTGGTCCCGATCGCCATGGAGTCCTTCGACAAGGTCCTCGGCGACAAGCCGAACCAGAAGGACCGCCTGCGCGAGGACGTCGACGTCGAGGCGGCCGACCTGATCGCCATCGACTCCCTGGACGCCAAGCCGACGTACGCGGGCCTGGTCAACGCCGTCCAGGTCGGCATCCGCTACATCGAGGCCTGGCTGCGCGGTCTCGGCGCGGTCGCGATCTTCAACCTCATGGAGGACGCGGCCACCGCGGAGATCTCGCGCTCGCAGATCTGGCAGTGGATCAACGCCGGTGTCGTCCTCGACAACGGCGAGCCGGTCACCGCCGAGCTGGCCCGCAAGGTCGCCGCCGAGGAGCTGGCGAACATCCGCGCGGAGATCGGCGACGAGGCCTTCGCGGCCGGCAACTGGCAGCAGGCGCACGACCTGCTGCTGACGGTGTCGCTCGACGAGGACTACGCCGACTTCCTGACGCTGCCGGCGTACGAGCAGCTCAAGGGCTGAGCCCCGCCCCGCGCAGAGGCGTCCGCGTCCCCGGTACCGCACAGCACCGGGGACGCGGTCGTGCGCCGGGCCGGGTACGCCGGGCGGGGCGCGTCAGCCCAGGTGCGCGGACCAGTCCTGTGCGGCGGGCGGCTTGCCGTGCAGGTCGGGGACGCGCTTGAGCCAGTCGGGCCGGCCGCGCCGGGTGCGTTCCGCGCGGGCGGCGTGCTCGGCGGCGAGTTCCTCGCGGGTCGGGAAGTCGGTGGGCAGCCAGTGCCGGGAGGCCCGTACCCGGGCGTGCAGGTAGCCGGCGTAGGCGGCCCGCACCTCGTCCGGGGTGTCGAAGCCGGCCTCGAGGGTCAGCCAGGCGTCCGGCACCAGCGCCACCACCTCGCGCAGCAGCTCCTGTGTCACCCGCGGCGCCAGCTCCGCGTCGGCGGCGCGGACGTCGGGCGCGTGGTGACCGAGGGCGTGGTGGCGGAAGTCGTAGGCGCGCTCCGGCGCGGAGGTGTCCCAGCGGTGGTGGAAGACCAGGGCCGCCCCGTGGTCGATGAGCCACAGCCTCGGTGGCACGGCGCCGAAGGTGGGCCAGACCATCAGGTTGGAGCTGTGCACCGTGCGGTCGACGTTCGCGGTGAGGGCGTCCAGCCAGACGACCCGGCCGGCCTCCAGGGAGTCCACGGGGAACGTCCGGGCCACCTCGGGGGTGAAGTCGGCGGCGCCCGGCAGGTAGTCCATGCCCAGGTTCAGCCCCGCGCTGGCGTTCATCAGGTCCCGCACCTCCTGGTGCGGTTCCCCGGCGCCGATCGACGGGTCGAAGTGGGTGAGGACCAGCTCGGGGACGCGCAGTCCGAGCGCGCGGGCCAGCTCACCGACGATCACCTCGGCGACCAGCGCCTTGCGGCCCTGCGCGGAGCCGGTGAACTTCACGACGTACGTACCCAGGTCGTCCGCCTCGACGACGGCGGGGACGGACCCTCCGGAGGTGAGGGCTTCGACGTAGCGGGTGGCGGTGACCTCGGTCAGCATGTCCCTGGCATCCGGTTCTCCAGCCCCCTCAAGGCTCCGGTACGAAGAACACATGGTAACCGGACCTGCCGGTCACAGGCTCGCGACGAGCGCGCCGAGCGGGGCCGGTACCTCGTCGGGGCCGAGGGCCTCGACCAGGAGACGGCCGTAGCGGATCTTGCGGCCCTTCTTGGTGCCGAGGAAGCGCCGCAGCTGCTGCTGCCGGGGCCGGCCGTGCTGGGCCCGCTGGCCCAGGAAGGTCTGCCAGGGACGCAGCTCCCCCTCGGACCGGATGATCTCCTCCACCCGTTGCGGGCCGAGCGCGCGGATGAGTTCGTCCTCCAGGTCCGCCACGCACACGAAGAACGCCCGCGGCGCCCCGGCCCGCTGCCAGGCGCGCTCGTAGAACGGCTGCTCCCGCACGTCGCACAGGCCCGTCAGGCCGAGGCCCAGACCGGGCGGGCCGAGCAGGCCGGCGTAGCGTCCGACGCTCATCGCGCCGCCCATCGACACGACGGCCACGCCTTCGGCGGCCAGGTCCCGGCCGCGCCGCGCGGCCAGCGCCTCGACCGCCGCGAGGTCGCTGGCCCCCTCCAGCAGCACCGCCGTACGCACTCCGAGGCGCGTGGCCAGTTCCCCCGCCGCGGCGCCGGGGCCGCCGGCCGCCCAGCGGGTGACCTCGTCCCGGAACGCCTCCATGTCCGCCATGCAGCGAGTGTGCACCCTCACCGCCGGGGGCGGCACCGAATATCGGCCCGCCCGGCGCGGATCAGGTCGCGCGCAGCGGGTTGGGCAGCGGACGGTAGCGGGCGTCGGCGCCGTCGGCGCCCGTCCAGCGGAGCAGGAGGTTGGTCTTGGCGGGGAGGGTGGGCGAGGCGAGCAGGGCCGGGATCTCGGGCAGGTCGTGGCGGGCCAGGGCGCGGCGGGCGGCGGGCCAGGGGTCGAGGCCGGGGTGGTGCTCGGCCAGGGCGGCGGCGATCTCGCAGAGGTGGTTGACGACCAGGCAGTACACCAGGCGCTCCCAGCCCGCCGGCCGGGAGGTCTCCGGCAGCAGCTTCACGCCCTCCGCGTCCCGGAACAGGGCCTGGACCGGCGTCCCGGCGGCGTCCACGGCGACCAGGGTGTTCTGGAGGTGTGCCTCCAGGACGACGCCGTCGTCGGCGAAGGCGGTCAGCACGGGCGGGACGACGGCGGCGAGGTACGCCTCCCACCAGGCGGCCGGATCCCCGGTGCCCGCCAGCGGGTTGCCCGGGAAGCCCTCCACCAGGGCGGCGGCGAGCAGCGGGGTGGCGCCGGGCAGGACCCGGCCGCGCAGACCGTCGCGGACGACCACGGCCAGTTCCTCGAAGGCGAAGTCGGCGGTGCGGTGACCGCGGTCGGAGAGCCAGGCCGCCGGGGACCCGAGCGCGTCGAAGGCCTCGGTGACCGCCGTGTCGGTGCGGCGCAGCCGCATCAGGTCGTGGCGCCACAGGCGCCGGATGTCGTTGGTGACGCGCACGTCGAGGCTGAACTTGAGGAACAGGTCGCGGCCCGGGAGGTACGCGGGCGCGTACAGCGTGCGGATCGCGGCCGTCGGCCAGGCGAGGAAGCCGGTCTCGCCGAGCCTCAGGAGCCGGCCGTCGGCGAAGGCCGGGGCCAGGGCGGCGGCGGTCAGGCCGAGCTGCCAGGGGTGGGCGGGGAGCAGCCGGTAGCCGGGCGGGGCCTGGCCGAGGGCGTCCAGCGCGGTGGTGTCGCCCTCGTCGACGACCGTGTCCTCCCGCACGGCCAGCAGCGTCAGCGGGAAGCGGGCGTGCGCCTCGGGCGCGTACGGCAGCCAGCCCGCCTGGGGGCCACCGCCGCGCGCCTTGGGGGCGGGGTGGTGGGTGTGGCCGGTGAGGAGGGACTGCTCGGAGCGGAGGTAGGGGTCGTCGGGCCGGGTCGCCCGGGCGCGCGCCGCCAGCAGCGCGGCCACCGCGTCCCGGCTGTCGGTCATCTCCGTGGGCAGTTCGTGGTTGGGCAGGCCGGTGTGCCGGCGCAGCTCCTCCGCGACGAGTTCGACCAGCTCGGGGTGGCCGAGGCGGTGCCAGCCGTCCGCCGCGCGGACCTCCGGTTCGGCGGGCCGGCGGCCCGCGCGCACGCGCAGCAGTCTGCCGCCGGGCAGGCGGTACACCGGCCGGGTCCCGGGGTGCGGCACGGGTTCGGCGACCTCGCGCAGCAGGCAGTTCAGCAGCGGCACCGCCGCGCAGGCGTCGGCGCGTTCGGCGATGCCGTCCCGGCGTGCGTCGTCCCGGCGTGCGTCATCTCGGCGTGCGTCGTCCCGGCGTGCCTCGTCCCGCGGGGCGATGTCGTCCGGTTCTGCGGCGTCGGCGCCGGTGGGCGGGGGCAGGAAATCCACGCGTTCCACTCGTTCCCTACGGTCTGTCCATGGCGGAGTCGGCGGGGACGATCAGTATGTCTGTCGTCGCGCCCGAGCCGTGACGTCCTACTCGTACCCGAGGAGCCCGCCCGTGCATCGTTCCCCCAGTGCAGAGGCCGAGGTCGCCGAGGAGCTGGCGGCCGTCCGGCCCGGTCTCGTGGCCCGGTTCGCGCGGGAGCTGCCCGGCGCCCGCGCGGCCGTGCTGTCCCGGTTGTGGCGCGCGTTCGCGTACGAACCCCTGCCGTGGATCGCGGGCCGGGAAGCCGTGCGGGACGGACTCGTCCTGCGCCTGCGGGACGGGCGCACCCTGGCGGGCCCGGCGGCCGACCCGTACCGCACGGACGGGTATGTGCGCGGGGTACGGCTCGACGGGGCCGGGTACGACGACCCGGCGCGCCTGGTGGGCGACCTCGCCGTGCCGCACTCGGCGGGGTTCGCCGCGGAACTCGGGCACAGCGTGGCATCGTTGGCGCTGTCGCGCGCCGCGTGGGAAGAGAGGGCACGGGAAGCGGGGGCGCGGGAGAATCACCCGGACGAGTGGCCGGACAGCGACTGGGCGTGGGAGCGGCGGGTGGTCGACGGGCACCCGTACCACCCCAACTGCCGTTCCCGGCCGGGTTTCTCCGTGGCGGAGCAGCTCGCCTACGGGCCCGAGCACGGACCGGTGGTGGGGCTGGGCCTGGTGCCGGTACCGGCCGACGGGTGCCTGGTGTCGGGGGTGTGGCCCGGGGACCTGCGGGACGGGACGCGGATCCTGCTCCCGGTGCATCCGTGGCAGGCCGCGCACGTGCTCAAGCGGCCGTGCGAGGAGCGGATCGCCGCGCACCCGCTGATGTCCCTGCGGACGCTCGCCGTGCCCGGCGGCCCGCACGTCAAGACCGCGCTGAGCGCCCGGCTGACGTCGTCGGTGCGGGACATCTCGGTCGCGTCGGTCGCCGCGTCGGCGGCCCTCTCGTCGTTCGGCGAGGAGCTGGCGGCCCGCATGGGGGGCCTGCTGCACGTGACCCGCGCGCTGGGCGCGGCCACCGCCCACTCGCCCGACCTGGCCGCCGTACTGCGCGAGTCGCCGGGCGCCCACGGCTCGGCCGGCGAGCACGTCGTGCCGGTGGCGGCGCTGGCGACCACCCCGCTGCCCCGGTCCCCGAAGTGGCTGGCGGCCTTCGCCCGGCTCGCGCTCGGTGTCGGACTGCGCGCGCTGGAGCGGGGGGTGGCCTTGGAGGCGCACGGCCAGAACCTCCTCGTGGTGCTGTCCCCGGCCGGCGATCCCGTGCGCCTGGTCTACCGCGACCTCGCCGACATCCGGGTGAGTCCGGCACGGCTGGCCCGGTACGGCATCGCGGCTCCGGAGCTGCCCGCGCGGATGCTCACCGACGACCCCGCGGTGCTGCGCCGGAAGCTGTTCGGCTCGCTGGTGGGGGGTGCGCTGGCGGCCACCGCGGGCACGGGGGCGGCGTTGCGGGACGCGCTGGGGGCGGCCGTACGGGAACTGCCGCGCTCACCCGACCTGGTGGATCTGTGCGAACAGCCGCTGCCGGTGAAGGCGCTCACGCTGATGCGCACCTCACCGGAGGGCACCGGGGACCAGTGGGCCCGGCTGCCCAACCCACTGCGGTGGGCGTGAGGTTCGCGCGGCGCGGGGTCTCGTTTTGGAGCCCGGCACCAGTGATCCATAAGATCCGCCGATGATCACAAGAACACGGCTGGCGGCGGGTGCCTGTGCCCTGCTCGCCGCGCTGGCGGCCGGGATAGCCTTCCCGGCCCCGGCGACCGCCGGCGAACCCACGGGCCAGGACGCGCCGAAGGTCGACCTGGTGCTCGACGTCAGCGGTTCGATGCGGACGCGGGACATCGACGGCGGTACCCGGATGGCCGCGGCGAAGCAGGCGTTCAACGAGGTGCTCGACGCGACGCCGGAGGAAGTACGGCTCGGCATCCGCACCCTGGGCGCGAACTACCCGGGTGACGACCGCAGGAGGGGCTGCGAGGACACCGCGCAGCTCTATCCGGTCGGCCCGCTGGACCGCACCGAGGCCAAGACGGCGGTGGCGACGCTGGCGCCCACCGGCTGGACGCCGATCGGGCCCGCACTGCTCAAGGCCGCCGACGACCTCGACGGCGGGAACGGCTCCAAGCGCATCGTCCTGATCAGCGACGGCGAGGACACCTGCGCGCCGCTCGACCCGTGCGAGGTGGCCCGCGAGATCGCGGCCAAGGGCATCGGGCTGACCATCGACACGCTGGGCCTGGTCCCCAACGCCACGATGCGGCAGCAGCTGAGCTGCATCGCCGAGGCGACCGGCGGGACCTACACCTCCATCGAGCACACCGACGAACTCACCGACCGCGTCAACCAGTTGGTGGACCGGGCGGCCGACCCGGTGGTGACGCCGGTCGCCACCGAGGGCGCCGACGCGTGCGCGAAGGCGCCGACGCTGGAGTCGGGGCTGTACACGGACCGCGAGGAGTTCGGGCAGCAGCGCTGGTACCGGGTGGACGTGCTGCCGGGACAGGAACTGCGCGCCTCGGTGAGCGTGGGCGCCGACCGTGCCGTGAGCCCGTCCTACGGGGTGCTGCTGCGGGCGGTCACGGCGCACGGCCGGGAGATCGTGCGCGGCGAGGCGGCGGGCAACGGCCGCACGGACGTGGTCTCGACCGGTCTGCGCTACCCGAAGCCGGAGATCGACGACGCGGACGCGGGCAAGCCGGCCGCGGAGCCCGTCTGCCTCCAGGTCACCAACTCCTTCTCCGCCGCGCCCGGCGTGAAGACCACCCCCGGTCTGCCGCTGGAGCTGACGGTCGACGTCGTGGACGGACCGAACCAGGCCGACGACGTGGCCGCCTTCGGCCTCGGACGCGGCTGGTGGCTGCTGGGCGTGCTGGTGCTCGTCGGTTTCCTCGCCGGTCTGCTGTGGGGCTGGCTGTCGCGCTGGCGGTTCGCGGTCTGGAGGACCCACTGATGCGTATCACCCGAGTGCTGAGTACCGCGCTGCTGCTGCTCGGTCTCGCCGCCGCACCCGCGGCGGCCGAGGGCACGCCCTCCGCGAGCCCGTCGGAGGACGGCGGCGCGCCGACCAGTGCGGGCACGTCCTTCCGTACGGCGACGGAGATCGAGCAGGGTCAGCGGGCCACGGCGAGCGGCTCCGCGGGCGACTACCTGTACTGGTCGTTCCCCGCGGACGCGGAGCAGCGGCCGACCGTGAAGGCCACGGTGAAGCTGCCCGGGGCGCACGCCTCCCAGACGTGGCGGATCGACGTGTACGACGGTCTGCGCCGCCGCCAGGCCTGCCAGTGGGGCGCCCAGACGCGCACGGCGGCCGAGGGCACGCCCTCCGTGGAGCTGGCGTGCGTGCTGCGCACGGTCCGCGCCTGGTCCGAGCCGTGGGCCAACGACCCGCTGCCCGGCACGTACTACGTCCGGCTGACGGTGGTGGGCCTGCCGACGTCCGACCTCGGCGTGCCGGTCGGCGCCGAGGTGCGGGTCGACTCCAAGGACATGGGCGGAGCGGCCGCCGTGGACGGCTCGCTGTCCGAGCCGCTGGTGCCGGGCGTCGCGATGACGTCCGGACAGGACGACGACGCGGAGCGCGCCGCGGTGCTGTCCGAGATCGAGCCCGAGGACGGCTGGTCGTCGGGCTGGTGGTCCGACCGGTGGGTGTGGACCGGGATCGGTGCCGTGCTGGCCGCGCTCGCGGGCATCGGCGGGTACGCGCTGACGCGCGGTTCCGGACGCCCGTCGCGGGTGCCGCCGGGCGCCTGAGCACCGGTCAGGAGGCCCGCCGACGGCGGGCCTCCTGATGTTTCACACCTCCCTGAGCTCCTTGGCCGCCGCGCCCTCGCCGGTCACCTCGACGCGGCCGTCGCGCACCGCCTCCCGCAGGCCCAGTTCGCCGCGGCTGAGCGCCGCGCACGTCCCGGCGTCCAGCACCAGGCGGGCGTCGGGTTCCCCCGGCGCGGGACCGTCGCCGTACACCGCGTCCCCGCCGTCCGCACCGGCGTGCAGGTGGAACTCCCCCTCCTCCAGCCGGACCTCCACGACCCCCTCGCCCGCTCCGGCCTCCCGCAGCGCGCGCCGCAGGGGCAGCGCGAACCAGTGCGCCCGTACGGCGTCGGTGGGCCGCCGTTCCCCCAGCTCACCGGCGCCCCACGCGCCGAGCGCCTCCAGCACCGGCAGCAACGCGCGGCCTCGCGGGGTGAGTTCATAGACGTACGCCGCTCCCGGCGGGGGCAGGCGGCGCCGGTTCGTCAGCCCGTCGCGCTCCATGTCCTTCAGCCGCGAGGCGAGGACGTCCGTGCTGACGCCGGGCAGGTCGGCGTGCAGGTCGGTGTAGCGCCGCGGGCCGGCCAGCAGCTCCCGGACGATCAGCAGGGTCCAGCGGTCGCCGACGGAGTCGAGCGCGCGGGCGGCGGAACAGTACTGGTCGTAGCTTCGGCGAGGTGACATGCGACGCAGTGTAGACAAGTTGTTGGACTTTCCAAGCTCCTACTTGGTAAAACCAAGCATCACCAGATCACCGGAGGGGAAGCGCCGCATGGAGTTCCGGCAGTCGAACAAACTCAGCGAGGTCTGTTACGAGATCCGCGGCCCGGTCATCGAGCACGCCAACGCGCTGGAGGAGGCCGGGCACAGCGTGCTGCGCCTGAACACGGGCAACCCGGCGCTCTTCGGTTTCGAGGCGCCGGAGGAGATCCTCCAGGACATGATCCGCATGCTCCCCCAGGCGCACGGCTACACGGACTCGCGCGGCGTCCTCTCCGCCCGCCGTGCCGTCGCCCAGCGCTACCAGGCCCTCGGCCTGGAGGTGGGCGTGGACGACGTCTTCCTCGGCAACGGCGTCTCCGAGCTGGTCTCCATGGCCGTACAGGCCCTGCTGGAGGACGGCGACGAAGTCCTGATCCCCGCCCCCGACTTCCCCCTCTGGACGGCGGTGACCACCCTCGCGGGCGGCAAGGCGGTGCACTACCTGTGCGACGAGCAGGCGGAGTGGTACCCGGACCTGGCCGACATGGAGTCGAAGATCACCGACCGCACCAAGGCGGTCGTCATCATCAACCCCAACAACCCCACGGGCGCCGTCTATCCCAAGGAGATCGTCGAGGGCATCCTCGACCTCGCCCGCCGGCACGGTCTGATGGTCTTCGCCGACGAGATCTACGACCAGATCCTGTACGACGACGCCGTGCACCACTCGGCCGCAGCCCTCGCCCCCGACCTGGTGGTCCTCACCTTCTGCGGCCTGTCCAAGACGTACCGGGTGGCGGGCTTCCGCTCCGGCTGGCTGGTCGTCACGGGGCCGCGGCAGCACGCGCGCGACTACCTGGAGGGCCTGACCATGCTGGCCTCCATGCGGCTGTGCGCCAACGCGCCCGCCCAGTACGCCATCCAGGCCGCGCTCGGCGGCCGGCAGTCGATCCGCGAGCTGACGGCCCCGGGCGGCAGGCTGCGCGAACAGCGGGACGTGGCCTGGGAGAAGCTGAACGAGATCCCCGGCGTGTCCTGCGTGAAGCCCAAGGGCGCGCTGTACGCGTTCGCGCGCCTCGACCCGGCGGTGCACAGGATCCACGACGACGAGAAGTTCGTCCTGGACCTGCTGCTGCGGGAGAAGATCCAGGTCGTCCAGGGCACCGGCTTCAACTGGCCCGCCCCCGACCACTTCCGCATCCTGACCCTGCCCCACGCGGACGACCTGGAGGCGGCGATGGGGCGGATCGGACGGTTCCTCGGCGGGTACCGGCAGTAGTCCCGGCCCGGCTCTCCCGGAGGGCTTCGGCCTACCAGTGGGAAAGGATCTGGCGGACCGGGTGGCCGAGCGCCTCGGCCACGCGGGCGAGTTCCTCCTCGGAGAGCCAGTCCCGCTCCGGGTACAGCACGTCGATCTCGAACCGGGCGAAGCCGCACGGCCAGTCGTAGACCAGGTCGTTGAGGGAGGTCCGCGCACCGCAGCAGGGCGTCGTGGTCCCCAGGGTGGCGAAACCCTCCTCATGCCGGGCCGTCACCTCCTTCCCGAACCACTCGCCGGTGTACAGGTCCGCCCCGCACCGCGGGCACCTGATCCCCTGCAAATTCTCCCCGCAGACGACGACCCGGGGTATGTCGTGCCACTTGACCTCGTCCTCCCCCAGGCGGTCGTGGTCCGGCAGGAATCCGGCCAAAACCGCGGCGGCACGGCCGGCGGCCTCCTCGCCGGGCTGCCACCAGGGGTCGGTCGGGATCACCGTCAGGTAGTGGTCGCTCATACGGATCACTGAAGCAGACGCCACTGACAATCGGCCCGGGGCGAACCCCGGCCGTAGTCTGGGGGCATGGGTGATCTTTTTCTGGTGCGGCACGGGGAGACCGAGTGGTCGCGGTCCGGGCGGCACACCGGGCTGACGGACGTGCCGCTGACCGACAACGGGCGGGAGCAGGCGCGGAGTCTGGTGCCGCTGATCCGTTCGCACCGGATCGGGGCCGCGTTCGTCAGTCCGTTCCAGCGGGCCAGGGAGACGGCCGAGCTGATCGGACTGCACGGGGTCCGGATCGATCCGGACCTGCACGAGTGGGACTACGGCGGGTACGAGGGGATCACGACGGTCGAGATCCACCGGACCAGGCCCGACTGGTTCCTGTTCACGGACGGGGTCGAGCCCGGGCCGCCGGACCACCCCGGGGAGACGCCGGAGCAGGTCGGCGAGCGGGCCGACCGGGTGCTGGCCCGGGTGGAGGCCGCGTTCGCCGACACCGAGGGGTGCGTGGTGCTGGTGGCGCACGGACACTTCCTGCGGGTGCTGACCGCACGGCACCTGGGGCTGCCGCCGTCGCACGGCGCGCTGTTCCAGCTGGGCACGGGGACGCTGTGCCGGCTGGGCACGGAGCACGGGCGGCCGGTGATCGCCGCGTGGAATGTCAGACCTCCGTCGTAGTCTTCGAGGGCAGTCTCGCAGAGCTGTCTTCGAGGGCGTGCGGGCCGACGGAAGGAGGACGCCGTGGCACTGTCGCCGACCGCGGCGCAGCGGCGCCTCATCGCCGCCGCCGACCCCGTGACCGGCCGGCTGAAGGGCACGGAGGCCCAGCTCACCGCGCTGGTGAAGCGCGGGCTCGCCTTCCGGCACCACCGTCCGCCGCACGACCACTTCCTCACCCCGGCCGGGCACCGGATACGGGAGGCCCCCGCCGGGCAGGCCCCGACGGCCTCCGCCAGCACCCGCCCGTCGGGCGACGGGACCTCCGCACCGGCCGGTGGGACCTCCGCACCGGCCGACGGGGGCGTCTTCGCCGCTCGCGTGGGCGGGGAGGAGCCGGTGCCCGGCGAGGCCGGACCGGCGCGGCTGCGTGAGGTGCGCGGCGCCTGGCAGGGGCTGTTGGAGCTGCGCCGGATGACGCATCCCGACGGGAGCACGGACCGGCCCTGCGGGTGGGAGCGGACGCATCTCGTGCGGGCCGCCGCGCTCGCCCTGGAGGCGGCCGGGCATCGTCCGGCGGGCCCGGCCGGCACGGACGGGTACCGGGTGCGGGCGACACCGCAGCCGGAGGCCGTCGCCGTGTACGAGCCGGACGGCACCGCGCTGCGGGCCTGCGCGGCGACGCTGGAGCGGGCGGGCTGGCAGGTCGGGGAGCACACCGAGCCGCGTACCCGGGCCCGTTACCTGCTGGCCTCCCCGCGGAAGGTGTGACGCCCCGTGCCAGGATCGAGGGGTCCGTACGTCCACGAGGAGAGGCAGCAGCGGTGAGCGAGCCGTTTTCCGTACCCGTGACGGTCCGCGGGTACGAGACCGATACGCAGGGCCATCTGAACCAGTCCGTCTACCTCAACTACGCCGAGCACGCCCGCTGGTCGCTGCTCCGCGCGGCCGGCATCCGCCAGGCCGACCTCGTGTCCCGGGGCGTGGGCCCCGTCGCCCTGGAGACGACGATCCGTTACCGGCGGGAGCTGCTCGCCGGTGACGAGGTCGAGGTGAGCTGCGCGTTCGAGTGGGGCGAGGGCAAGACGTTCCGGATCCGGCAGACCGTCCGCAAGGCGGACGGCACGGTCGCGGCCGAGATCGAGGCGGTGGGCGGGCTGATGGACCTGACGGCCCGCCGGCTGGTGGCCGATCCGCGGCAGCGCTTCAAGGAACTGGCCACGGACCCGGCGCTGCTCGACGCGTGACGCCGACGTCCCGGCTCCGCGCCGGACACATGTGGGGCCGGCGCCTGTGGTGGAGGCGCCGGCCCCGGTAACGCCCGGGGTTCACCCGGTGCCGGACTCACGGGGTGGCCGGGGCGCGGGACGCCCCGGTGATCTCCTCCCCGGCCTCCATCGGATGGGTCACGTCCTCCGCGTCCTGTCCCTTGCCGATGTGGTTGAAGACCAGGTTGAGCAGGACGGCGGCCACACAGCCGGTCGAGATGCCCGAGTCCAGGATGATCTTCGCGTTCTCCGGGAACGAGTGGTAGAACTCCGGCGCCGCGATCGGGATGATGCCGACGGCCAGGGACACCGCCACGATCAGGACGTTGTTGTCCTTGTCCAGGCTCGCCCGGACCAGGGTCTGGATGCCGCTGGCCGCGACCGAGCCGAACAGCACGACGCCGGCGCCGCCGAGCACGGGGCGGGGCACGACGGCGATGAGCGAGGCGGCCATCGGACACAGGCCCATCAGCACCAGGAAGCCGCCGCCCGCGGCGACGACGTAGCGGCTGCGGATCTTGGTCATCGCGACCAGGCCGATGTTCTGCGCGAAGGCGCTGCACATGAAGCCGTTGAAGATCGGGCTGATCGCCGAGCCCAGGGTGTCGGCGCGCAGACCGGCCGCGATGGTCTTCTCGTCGGCCTTGCGGTCCACGATCTCGCCGAGCGCGAGCATGTCGGCGGTGGACTCGGTCATGGAGACCACCATCACCACGCACATGGAGAGGATCGCGGCGAGCTGGAACTGCGGGGCGCCGAAGTGGAACGGGGTCGGGAAGCCGACGACGCTCGCCTCCGTGACCGGTCCGAAGTCGGTCACACCGAACGGGATCGCGATGATCGTGCCCGCGACCAGGCCGAGCAGCACGGCGATCTGCTTGACGAACCCGCGGGTGAAGCGGCGCAGGAGGAGCACGATCACCAGGGTGATCGCGGCCAGGCCCAGGTTGGTCGCCGAGCCGAAGTCGTCCGCCGCCGGGCTGGAGCCCTGTGCCCACCCGAAGGCGACGGGCAGCAGGGAGATGCCGATGAGGGTGATGACCGTGCCGGTGACGACCGGCGGGAAGAAGCGGATCGCCTTGCAGAAGACGGGGGAGAACAGGAAGCCGAGGAGTCCGGCGACGATGACGGCGCCGAAGATGATCGGCAACGCGTCGTCCTTGTCCTCGGTGGAGGCGACGATCGCGGTCATGGGGGCGACGCCGGCGAAGGTGACGCCGTTGACGAACGGCAGGCGGGCGCCGATCTTCCAGATGCCCAGGGTCTGCAGGAAGGTCGCCAGGCCCGCGGTGAACAGGCAGGCGCCGGTGAGGAAGGTGAGTTCGGTGGCGGACAGCCCGATGGCCGCGCCGACTATCAGGGGTGGTGCGACTACTCCGGCGTACATGGCGGCCACGTGCTGCAGGCCGGTCGTCGCCATCTTGAGGGGCGGGAGTTTCTCGTCTACAGGGTGGTCGGCCACGGCGGCGTTCCTCCGGTCGGGTACACGTCAGCTCTGACGTGGGTGTCAGGGAGGTGGTGCTGGTGGTGACGGTCGTGCGGGACCGTGACGGACCGTTCTGGGGAAACGGTGACCGCTCCCGGGGCGTGCGTATGGACGCACGCCCCCGGAGACGGCCGCCATGGACCCCGCTCGGGTCCACGGCTACCGGCCGAAAGCCGTCCCTCTCGGCCGGAGATCAAGTGGTGTTCGGTCGTACGTCGTTGCGGTCGTAGGTCGTTCAGGCCTGCGCGGCGATCCTCGCCAGCCGCTGCGCCTCGTCGCGGGTGGAGCGGGCGATGGCGTCCTCGTCGGCCGTGAGCAGCCTGCCGTCCTCGACGATCTGCCGGCCGTTCACGAACGATGCCGTGACCGGGGCGGCGGCGCCGAAGACCAGGGCGGTCACCGGGTCGGCGATGGAGGAGTGGGCGAGGGTGTCCATCCGCCACAGCACCAGGTCGGCGAGCTTGCCCGCCTCCAGGGAGCCGGTCTCGGCGGCCCGGCCGAGGACCTGCGCACCGCCGTAGGTGCCCAGGCGCAGCGCCTTGCGGGCGTTCAGCGCGGCCTCGCGGTGGGCGCCGAGGCGGTTGACGAGGAGGGCGTTGCGCAGTTCGGTGTGGAGTTCGCCGGACTCGTTGGAGGCGGTGCCGTCCACGCCGAGACCGACCGGGACGCCGGCGGCGAGCATGTCGGGGACGCGGGCGATTCCGGCTGCCAGCCGGGCGTTGGAGGACGGGCAGTGGGCGACGCCGGTCCTCGTGCGGGCGAACGCGGCGATGTCGGAGTCGTTCATGTGGACGCAGTGCGCCATCCACACGTCCTCGCCGAGCCAGCCGGTGGACTCGAAGTAGTCGGTGGGGCCCATGCCGAACAGCTCGTGGCAGAACTTCTCCTCCTCCACCGTCTCCGAGCCGTGGGTGTGCAGCCGCACACCCAGCCGGCGGGCCAGTTCGGCGCCCTGGCGCATCAGTTCGGTGGAGACGGAGAAGGGCGAGCAGGGGGCGACGGCGACCTGGGTCATGGCGTCGAAGGAGGAGTCGTGGTGCTCCTTGACGGTGGCCTCGGTGGCGGCGAGCGCGCCGTCCAGGCTCTCCACCGCGAAGTCCGGCGGCAGCCCGCCGTCGGACTCGCCGCGGTCCATGGAACCGCGGGCGAGGGTGAAGCGGACGCCCATCTCGCGGGCGGCGCGGATGATCGCGCCGGACAGGTCGCCGGAGCCCCGGGGGAAGACGTAGTGGTGGTCCATGGCGGTGGTGACGCCGCCGCGGGCCATCATGGCGAGGGAGCCCTGGGCGGCCGCGTACGCCATGGGCTCGTCGATGCGCGCCCAGGTCGGGTACAGCGCGACCAGCCAGTTGAACAGGTTGTGGTCGGTGGCCAGGCCCCGGGTGATCCACTGGTAGAAGTGGTGGTGGGTGTTGACCAGGCCGGGGGTGACCAGGTGACCGGTCGCGTCGATCCGGCGTACGACGTTCTCCAGGCCCTCGGGTGCCTGCCCCGCGCCGACGGACTCGATCCGGTTGCCGGCGATCACGACGTGGCCCGAGGCGTACTCGGTGTCTCCCGCGTCGACGGTCGCGACGGCACAGTTCTCGATGACGATGCGCTCGGCTGCCGATGATGCTGCCATGCTGCTTCCTTGTCTTTCAGTTCGGCCCGTGGGCGGGGGTGAGTACCCACGGGGAGGGCACGGCAGGACCCTAGGAGGATTTGAGTGCCGGGGCCGTCGGGCGGCTCCGGGTGCCGAGATGGTGGAAGAACAGGTTGAGCGTGACCGCGACGAGCGCCCCGGCGCTGATGCCGGAGCCGAGGACGGTCTGCGCCCAGGCCGGGAACTCGGCGTAGAAGGTGGGCGCGGCCAGCGGGATGATGCCCGCACCGAGCGCCACGGCCACCAGGATGATGTTGGAGCTGTCGTCCAGGCCGGCCTCGGACAGCGTACGGATGCCGCTGACGGCGATGGAGCCGAACAGGACGATGCCCGCGCCGCCGAGGACCGGCATCGGGACCAGGGAGACGACCGCGCCGAGGACCGGGAAGGCGCCGAGGACCAGCAGGGTGGCGCCGGCGACGGCGACGACGTAGCGGCTGCGCACCCGGGTGAGGGAGACGACGCCCACGTTCTGGGCGAAGGCGGAGGTGGGGAAGCCTCCGAAGACGGGGCCGACCAGGGTGGCGAGGCCGTCGGTGCGCAGGCCGCGGGTGATGACCTTGGAGTCGGCGCGGCGGTCGCAGATCTCGCCGAGGGCGAGCATGCCTGCGGCCGACTCGGTCATCAGGACCAGCATCACGATGCACAGGGAGAGGATCGCGGCGGGCTGGAACTCGGGGGCGCCGAAGGCGAACGGCGTGGGCAGGGCCGCGACCGGCGCGGACTTCAGGCCGCTGAAGTCGGCCATGCCGAAGGGGATGGCGACCAGGGTGCCGATGAGCAGGCCGAAGAGGAGGGCGACCTGCTTGAGGAAGCCCTTGCCGAAGCGCTGGATGACGAGGATGACGCCGAGGGTGAACGCGGCGAGCGCGAGGTTGCGCATCGAGCCGAAGTCCGCGGCGGTCTTGTCGCCGCCCTGGGCCCAGCCGACTGGGACCGGCATCAGGGTGACGCCGATGAGGGTGATGACCACGCCGGTGACCAGGGGTGGGAAGAAGCGCAGGAGCCGGCCGAAGAAGGGGCCGACGGCGAGGCAGAAGACGCCGGCGACCATCACCGCGCCGTAGATGGCGGGGAGTTGGCTGCCGTCGCCGTTGGTCTCGGCGATGGCGAGGATGGGGGCGATGCCGGCCGAGGAGGCGGCGTTGACGAAGGGCAGGCGGTTGCCGACGAAGCCCTTGACGCCGATGGTCTGGATCAGGGTGGCGATGCCGGCGATGAGCAGGCTCGCGGCGATCAGCCGGGTGCGGCCCTCGATGTCGAGGCCGACGGCCTGGCCGATGATGAGCGGAGGAGTGACGACGCCCGCGTACATGGCGGCGATGTGCTGGAGCGCGGCGGGGACGAGCCGCGAGGGGTGGAGCTTCTCGTCGACCGGATGCACGGACGTGACGGCGTCCTCGGTGTGCACCGGCGGGGTGGAACCCAGGCCGTCGGCGGGCCCTTTCGCAGGCAGTGCCATGGTGTTTCCTCCGGTGTGGCGCGCCGCCGGCCCGTGGGGCCGGGCCGGTGGCGCGCGTTCCGCGTCAGAGGTTGGTCATGTCGACCGGGATGAGTTGCTCGGCGCCGTCGCGCAGGATGGTGGCCTCGATCAGGCCGTAGGGGCGGTCGGCGGCGTAGTACACGGCGCCGTCCTTGGCCTCGTTGTCCATCCCGAAGGGCGACAGGTCCGAGCGGAAGTGGTGCTTGTTGGGCATCGAGAAGCGGATCTCGTCGACCTCGTCGCGGGAGTTCAGCACCCGCACACCCATCTCGAAGAGGGTCTGCTGGAGCGAGTACGAGTAGGTCTCGGCGAACGCCTGGAGCGCGTGCTTGCGCACCCCGCTGTAGGAGCGGTCCCAGTCGGGGGCGTGCGAGTCGACGCCGTCCCAGTTGTGCCGCCACCAGGTGGAGACGGTGGTGGCGAGGATGCGGTCGTAGTCTTCCTGGAGGGTGGTGTACTTGTCCTTCAGGAAGCCGAAGAACTCGGAGTTGGTGGAGTTCAGGACGGTCAGGTCCTTGAACCCGGAGAGCACCTGGATGCCGTGGCCGTCGTAGGTGATCTGCGCGACGCGGGTCTCCTGGCCCTTGCGGACGAAGGAGTGGGCGATCTCGTCGGAGCCGACGAAGCGGGCGCCGCCCTTCGAGGTCTCGATCCGCTCCCAGCCGTACTCCTCGATGCGGATGCGGGCGCGGTGGATCGGCTCGTTGTTGTCCACGAAGTGGCGGGCGAGCTTGACGCCGAGGTCCTCGGCGCTCTCGATGCCGTGCTCCTTGGCGAAGGCGAACACCGTGTTCTTGGTGGTGTCGGTCGGCAGGACGTTGGCGTTGGAGCCGCTGCGGTGGACCTCCTCCATCTCGCCGGAGAGGGCGACGGAGACGTTCAGGTCCTTGATGTGGTGCGTGTCGCCGTCACGCGTGATCTTGACAACGCGGTTCTCTGCCTTGCCGTACTGGTTCTGTCCCAGGACGAAGCGGGTCATGTGTCGGTCAGCTCCCTCGGTAAACGGAGTAGCCGAACGGGTTGAGCAGCAGCGGAACGTGGTAGTGCTCCCCGGGCACCACCGCGAAGGTGATGGTGACCTCGGGGAAGAACACCGGCCGGCCGTTCTCGCTGTCCCGGAGCGCGGGGGCGTCCTGCTGGGCCGCGGCTTGTTTCTTGGCGAAGTACGTCTCGGTGTCGAAGTCGAGCCGTACGTGGGTGGTGCCCTCCGGCAGTGCCGGGAGGTCCTTGCACCGGCCGTCCGCGTCGGTCGCGGAGCCGCCGAGCTTCTGCCAGTCCGCATCGCCGCCCGAGCGGGCGGCGAGGTGGACGGCGACGCCCTCGGCGGGACGGCCGACGCTGGTGTCCAGGATGTGCGTGGACACGGAGGCGGTGGTGCTGGTGCTCATGGTCAGGCGTCCTGTTCGACGAGTCGGTTCAGGCGGATGCGGTTGATCTTCCCCAGTTCGGTGCGGACGATCTCCCGCTCCTGCTCGGGCGAGTTCCCGATCCGCTCCTTGACCGCGTCCCGCATCTGCTCGCCGGTCCGGCCGGTGGCGCAGATGAGGAAGACGTGGCCGAACTTGTCCTGGTAGGCCAGGTTGAGTTCGAGCATCTCCGCCTTGAGGTCCTCCGAGGCGCCGGCCATGCCCGCCTGCTCGCGGGAGGAGGTCGGGTCGCCCGGCTTTGGGCGGCCGATCGGCGGATGCCCGGCCATCGCCTCGGCGAGGTCGTCCGCCGTCAGCTCGGCCATGGCGGCGTCGCTGGCGGCGTACAGGTCCTCGGCAGTGGCGAAGGGGCGGGCTTCGAGCAGTCGCCGGGCCCACGCCGTGGAGGCACACGCCTTGTGGAGTTCGGCGAGCGCCGCGGACTCCTCGGATGCGTTGAAACGGGCCAGGCCCGACGCGGAAGTGGACGTCACGGGAGCCTCCGTGGCCTTGTGCTGAACGGGCGTGCCGATAGCTAACGCCCTCGGAAACAACGCGTCAACACTTTGTTGAAAATTCGGGGTAACGAAAGCCGCCGTCCGGTCACCGGACGGCGGCTTGCTGTTCAGGGAGTCGTGCCTGGTCAGGGAGGCGGTCCCGGGTCAGGTGCCCTTCTCGCGGTTGAGGTAGTTGTAGACGGTGAAGCGGCTGACGCCCAGCGCGCTCGCCACGGTCTCCACTCCGTGCCGCACCGAGAAGGCGCCGCGCGCCTCCAGCATGCGCACCACCTCCTGCTTGGCCCTGCGGTCCAGCTCCGCCAGCGGCCTGCCCCGCCGGCGCTCCAGGGCGGCCAGGATGTGGTCCAGGGAGTCGGCGAGCTGCGGCAGGCGTACGGCGACCACGTCGGCGCCCTCCCAGGAGAGCACGACGTCGTCCTGGTCCGCCTCGTCCGGCGGGAGCATCTCGCCGCCGATGGCGTCGACCAGGGGCTTCACGGCCGCGATGAAGGGTTCCTCCCCCGGGCCGGTCACCGCTCGCCCGCCTCGACCACGTTCACCTGGAGGGAGATCCGGGTGGCGCCCGCCTGGAGGGACCGGCGCAGGAGGGCGTCCACGGCGGCGAGCACCGCGTCGGCGCCGCCCTCGGCGGTGTTGCCGAACGGGCCGACGTCCACCTCGTCCAGCGCGGCGGCCTCGACGACCTCCCGGGCGACCACCGCGTGCGCGGGGGCCTCGTCCAGGTCGAAGGGCTCGGTCGTGAACTCCACTCTCAATCGCACCCGGTCAACCTAACGCGCGGTGACCGTTTTCCGCCGCCCCCTCTTGACAAGCTCCACCGGCCGACGGCAATCTTCCATTACGCAGAAACGAACTTCCGTAATGCGGAACATCGATCGAAACGGAAGGGAGCGCGGCACCCGATGGGCTTCGCAGATCAGCGCTTCAACGTCAACCTGTCGATCCTCTTCACGGAACTCCCGCTCCTGGAGCGTCCCGCGGCCGCCGCCGCGGCCGGCTTCACCGCGGTCGAGCTGTGGTGGCCCTGGATCGACTCCCCCACCCCCGAGCGGTCCGAGCTCGACGCCCTGAAGCAGGCCATCGAGGACGCGGGCGTCCAGCTCACCGGGCTGAACTTCTACGCCGGACAGCTGCCGGGCCCCGACCGCGGCGCCCTGTCGGTCCCGGGCGAGGAGTCGGACCGGTTCCGCGCCAACGTCGACGTGGCCGCCGACTTCGCGAAGTCCCTGGGCTGCACGGCGCTCAACGCCCTGTACGGCAACCGCGTCGAGGGCGTGGACCCCGCCGAGCAGGACCGGCTCGCGCTGGAGAACCTGGTCCTCGCCGCCCGCGCGGCCGACCGCATCGGCGCGGTCCTGCTGGTCGAGGCGCTCAACGAGCCCGAGTCGCCGCGGTACCCGCTGGTGTCGGCGCCGGCCGCGATCGAGGTCGTCGACAAGGTCAACGAGGCCACAGGGCTGGGCAACGCCAAGTTCCTCATGGACCTCTACCACCTGTCCATGAACGGCGAGGACCTGCAGCAGGTGATCGACGCGTACGCCGCGAAGACCGGCCACGTGCAGATCGCCGACAACCCCGGCCGCGGCGCCCCCGGCACGGGCTCCCTCCCCCTGGAGGACCTGCTCGACCGCCTGAGGAAGGCCGGTTACGACGGCTGGGTCGGCCTGGAGTACAAGCCGGGCGACGCCCCCAGCGCCGAGTCCTTCTCCTGGCTGCCGGCCGAGGCCCGCGCGGCCCGCTGAGCGCCGCACCGCAGGAACGTCCCAGAGATTTTCAGAGAGGTACCCATCATGAGCACGCTTCCCAAGGTCGCCTGGATCGGTCTCGGCATCATGGGCTCCCCCATGTCGGAGAACCTGATCAAGGCGGGTTACCAGGTCACCGGTTACACGCTGGAGCAGGAGAAGCTGGACCGCCTGTCCGCCGCCGGCGGCACCGTGGCCGGCTCGATCGCCGAGGCCGTGCGCGACGCCGACGTCGTCGTGACCATGGTGCCCGCGTCGCCGCAGGTCGAGGCGATCGCCTACGGCCCCGACGGCATCCTGGAGAACGCGAGGTCCGGCGCCCTGCTGGTCGACATGTCCTCGATCACCCCGCAGACCTCGGTGGACCTCGCGAAGGCCGCCGAGGACAAGGGCATCCGCGTCCTGGACGCCCCCGTCTCCGGCGGCGAGGCCGGCGCGATCGAGGCCGTGCTGTCCATCATGGTCGGCGGCGAGCAGGCCGACTTCGACGAGGCCAAGCCGCTCCTGGAGGCGCTCGGCAAGACCATCGTGCTGTGCGGTCCGCACGGCTCGGGCCAGACCGTGAAGGCCGCCAACCAGCTCATCGTCGCCGTGAACATCCAGGCGTGCGCCGAGGCCGTGGTCTTCCTGGAGAAGTCGGGCGTGGACCTGAAGGCCGCCCTGGACGTGCTCAACGGCGGCCTGGCGGGCTCGACCGTCCTGACGCGGAAGAAGGACAACTTCCTGGCCCGCGACTTCAAGCCGGGCTTCCGCATCGACCTGCACCACAAGGACATGGGCATCGTCACCGACGCCGCCCGCAACGTCGGCGCCGCGCTTCCGGTCGGCGCCGTGGTCGCCCAGCTGGTCGCCTCGCTGCGCGCCCAGGGCGACGGCGGCCTGGACCACTCGGCCCTGCTGCGGGCCGTGGAGCGCCTGTCCGGCGCCCAGGTCTGACCGCAGGCACCCCCCGAGACCTCCGGGCGGCACCGCCGCTGACACCTGTCCTGTCGCGCCCGAGCGGCGGCGTCGCCCGGAACCACTTCAACAAACTGTTGACGTGCTCGTCACCCGAACTTAGGCTCCACGAAGCGGAAATGGTTTTCCGCTGACCCCTCGCACGGAAGGTCCCCGATGTCGCAGCGCGTGCTCACGACGCGGACTCTCACCACGGAGTCCGGCGCCCCGGTCGCAGACAACCAGAACTCCGCCTCCGCCGGCATCGGCGGCCCCCTCCTCATCCAGGACCAGCACCTGCTGGAGAAGCTCGCCCGCTTCAACCGCGAGCGCATCCCGGAGCGCGTGGTGCACGCGCGCGGCTCCGGCGCCTACGGCCACTTCGAGGTGACCGACGACGTCACCGGCTTCACGCACGCCGACTTCCTGAGCACCGTCGGCAAGCGCACCGAGGTCTTCCTGCGCTTCTCCACCGTGGCCGACTCCCTCGGCGGCGCGGACGCGGTCCGCGACCCGCGCGGCTTCGCGGTGAAGTTCTACACCGAGGAGGGCAACTACGACCTCGTCGGCAACAACACCCCGGTGTTCTTCATCAAGGACCCGATCAAGTTCCCCGACTTCATCCACTCGCAGAAGCGCGACCCGTTCTCGGGCCGCCAGGAGCCGGACAACGTCTGGGACTTCTGGGGGCACTCCCCCGAGGCCACGCACCAGGTGACCTGGCTGATGGGCGACCGCGGCATCCCGGCGTCGTACCGCCACATGGACGGCTTCGGCTCGCACACCTACCAGTGGACGAACGCCAAGGGCGAGTCGTTCTTCGTCAAGTACCACTTCAAGACGGACCAGGGCATCCGCTGCCTGACCGCCGAGGAGGCGGCCAAGCTCGCGGGCGAGGACCCGACCTCGCACCAGACGGACCTGGTGCAGGCCATCGAGCGGGGCGTGCACCCGTCCTGGACGCTGCACGTGCAGCTGATGCCGGTGGCCGAGGCGGCGAACTACCGCTTCAACCCGTTCGACGTGACCAAGGTGTGGCCGCACGCCGACTACCCGCTCAAGCGCGTGGGCCGGCTGGTGCTGGACCGCAACCCGGACAACGTCTTCGCCGAGGTCGAGCAGGCCGCGTTCTCCCCGAACAACTTCGTTCCGGGCATCGGCCCCTCCCCCGACAAGATGCTCCAGGGCCGTCTGTTCGCCTACGCGGACGCGCACCGCTACCGCCTGGGCGTCAACCACACCCTGCTCGCGGTGAACGCCCCGAAGGCGGTTCCCGGCGGCGCCGCCAACTACGGCCGGGACGGCTTCATGGCCTCCAACGGGCAGGGCCGGGACGCCAAGAACTACGAGCCGAACTCGTACGACGGCCCGGTCGAGACCGGCCGCCCGCTGGCCGCCCCGCTCGCGGTGTCCGGCCACACCGGCACCCACGAGGCGCCGCAGCACACCAAGGACGACGACTTCTTCCAGGCCGGTGAGCTGTTCCGCCTGATGTCCGAGGACGAGAAGAAGCGCCTGATCGCGAACATCGCCGGCGGCCTGTCCCAGGTCTCCCGCAATGACGTGGTCGAGAGGAACCTCGCGCACTTCCACGCCGCCGACACGGAGTACGGCAAGCGCGTGGAGGAGGCGGTCCGCGCCCTGCGCGAGGACTGACCGGCGAGAAAGCTCGCGCACGGGCCCCGGCGGGGAGGCCGGGACCGTGTGCGCGGCCCGCGCAGGCACCGGAGCGGCCCGGATGAGGGGTGACCGCACGGAGCAGGCGCGGGCAGGGCGAGGACCGCGGCGGCCTGCGAGCCAGTGCGGTGGTGAAGGGCCCGGAGGCTTCTCCTACGACCTGAGGGGAGGAGCCGTTCCGGACCCGTCGCACCGCCGCGGTCCCAGCCATCACCCGCCCCCCTTTCCCGGGGGCCCCAGAACTCCGTCCGGCGGCGCGAACGACCTGTCGCGCCCAGCCTCGCGCCGCCGGACGGGCACCATGTGAAGAACCTTCACCGGCCGGAGAGCGCCGGATGCGGACGGTCCCGCATCCGGCGCTCTTCGGCGTCCACCGGCATCCCCCGGCCCGCACGGGGTGCGGATCCGCCGCCCGCGCAGCAGCCTGGAGGCATGGCAACGGCACACCCACCCGAGCACCCGCACATCGTGGTCCACTCCCCCGCCTTGGACGGCTCCCGCCGGGTCACCTCGGGCGACGAGACGCTCGGCGTCGCCTCGCACGTCGACGACGTCGCCGAGCTGCTGCGCCTGGCCGACCTCTACGTGACCGACGTCGAGGAGAGCGACCTGGTCGAGTGGCAGGGCGGCGGGCCGGACGACTGGCCGGGACTGCACGAGCACCACGAGCGCTGACGAGCGGGCGTAGGCGCCCCCGTCGGCGGGCACATCCCCAGGCACACGGGGGTGAGGCCATGGACGCCGGCACGGAGACCGGACGGGAGCCGCACGAGGTCGCGCTGCTGGGCGGCGGGCCACGGGGCGCGGTCACGGTGGCGGTGGTCGCCCTGCATCTGAAGGGCGCCGTCGAGACCGGTCCGCGCAGGACGCTGTGCGCGACGGGGCCGGAGCCGGACGGACTGCATCCCTTCGAGGGGACCGTCCTGGACTGTCTGCGCGAGCCGCGCACCGCCCGGGAGCTGGTCCGGCATCCCGACGTGCGCCTGGCGGTGGCCCTGACGCGCATCCCGCTCGCGGAGGAGGGGTTGCTGCGCTATCCCCGTCTGGGGCCGACCCGCGGCGCCCGCAGGCAGGTGGAGTTCTGGCGGGCGCGGTACCCGTTGCCGGCGGTCGGGCACGGGCTGTCGGACGACGGCACGCTGCTCGCGGTCGCCCTGCACGGCGATGCCGCGCTGCGCGTGCTCCTGCCGCGCTTCGCGCTGCGCGCCGGGCTGACGGAGCCGGGTGCCCCGGCCGGGGCAGGGCGCTTCTCCCTGGGCCGGGGCAGGTTCCTGAGGTGGCGCGACGAGTACGAGGACTCGGTCTCGGGCGACTGGGGCGCCGGTCACGGGGGCCACGCGGGCACCGGCGGCTCGGGGGGCGGCGGGGGTGGCGGGGGTGGCGGGGACTGAGCGGCCCCGGACACGCGCGAGGGCGGCCCGTCGGTGACGGACCGCCCTCGTTACGTCCTGTGCGGGTCAGACCTTCAGGGTCCGGATCGCCGTCGGGGCGTGTCCGGGCTCGGTCGCGACCTCCTCGAACTCCACGACGTTGCTGATGTCGTTGGTGCCCGACATGGAGATGTTGGTGACGCGCTCCAGGATCGCCTCCACGATCACCGGCACCCGGAACTCGGCGGCCAGCTTCTTGGCCTGCTCCAGGGCGGCGCCCAGCTCGCCCGGGTCGGTGACCCGGATCGCCTTGCAGCCCAGGCCCTCGGCGACCTTGACGTGGTCGACGCCGTAGACGCCCAGCTCGGGCGAGTTGATGTTCTCGAACTCCAGGTTGACCTGGAAGTCGATCTCGAACGCCCGCTGGGCCTGGCGGATCAGGCCCAGGTAGGAGTTGTTGACCAGGACGTGCACGTACGGGATCTTGTGCTGCGCGCCGACGGCCAGTTCCTCGATCATGAACTGGAAGTCGTAGTCGCCGGAGAGCGCCACGACCTGGGCGTCCGGGTCGGCCTTGGCGACGCCGAGCGCGGCCGGGACGGTCCAGCCCAGCGGGCCGGCCTGGCCGCAGTTGATCCAGTGCCGCGGGCGGTAGACGTGCAGCATCTGGGCGCCGGCGATCTGCGAGAGGCCGATGGTGGAGACGTACCGGGTCTCCGGGCCGAAGGCCTTGTTCATCTCCTCGTAGACGCGCTGCGGCTTGATCGGGATGTCGTCGAAGTGCGTACGGCGCTGGAGGGCGGCCTTGCGCTCCTGCGCGGAGGCGGCCCAGTCGGAGCGGTCGGGCAGCTTGCCGGCCGCCTTCAGCTCCTTCGCGACCTCGACGAACAGCTCCAGGGCGGCCTTGGCGTCGGACGCGATGCCGTAGTCCGGGGCGAAGATCTTGCCGATCTGGGTCGGCTCGACGTCGACGTGGACGAACTTCCGGCCGGCGGTGTAGACGTCGAGCTTGCCGGTGTGGCGGTTGGCCCAGCGGTTGCCGATGCCGAGGACGAAGTCCGACTCCAGGAAGGTCGCGTTGCCGTAGCGGTGCGAGGTCTGCAGGCCGACCATGCCGGCGTTCAGCTCGTGGTCGTCGGGGAGCAGGCCCCAGCCCATCAGGGTCGGGACGACCGGGGTGCCGGTCAGCTCGGCGAACTCGACCAGGAGGTCGGCGGCGTCGGCGTTGATGATCCCGCCGCCGGCCACGATCAGCGGGCGCTCGGCGGCGTTGAGCATGCCGATGGCCTTCTCGATCTGGGCGCGGCTCGCGGCCGGCTTGTAGACCGGCAGCGGCTCGTAGGTCTCCGGGTCGAACTCGATCTCGGTGAGCTGGACGTCGATCGGCAGGTCGATGAGGACCGGGCCGGGACGGCCGGAGCGCATCAGGTGGAACGCCTGCTGGAAGACGCCGGGGACCTGCGCCGCCTCCAGGACGGTGACGGCCATCTTGGTGACCGGCTTGGCGATCGAGGCGATGTCGACGGCCTGGAAGTCCTCCTTGTGGATCACCGCGGTCGGCGCCTGGCCGGTGATGCACAGGATCGGGATCGAGTCGCCGATCGCCGAGTACAGGCCGGTGATCATGTCGGTGCCGGCCGGTCCCGAGGTGCCGATGCAGACACCGATGTTGCCGGCGTGCGTGCGGGTGTAGCCCTCGGCCATGTGCGAGGCGCCCTCGACGTGCCGGGCGAGGGTGTGCTGCACGCCGCCGGATGCCTTGAGGGCGGCGTAGAAGGGGTTGATCGCCGCGCCCGGCACGCCGAACGCGTCCGTGACGCCCTCGCGCTTGAGAATCTCAACTGCCGCTCGGGCAGCGGTCATACGAGCCATCGAGTACTCCTGCTGTCGGCTGTCGGATTCGCACTCCCGTCGCGCCCCGCGGTGAGCTTCTTCCGTAGCAACTTCCGTATAGCGAAATTTGTTTTCTACGATCTGGAAGTAATGTAAGGGGGTGGCCGAGGGCCGTCAAGAGAGGACGATGGGGGTCATGTCCGAGACCGTCCCGGTGTGCTGCACCGCCTGCGGGCGCCGGCACCGCTACACGGCACCGTCGTACCCCTGCGCCTGCGGGGCGTCCGTCGCCCCCGCGCTCGATCCGCGCGGGACCGTCACCGCGGTCACCCACCGCGCGTGGGACGAGGAGTGGATCGGCGTGCGCTGCGCGGCCTGCGGGACCGAGAGCCGGTGGCCGCGGCCGGAGGTGGGCTGCCCGTGCGGGACGGTGCTGTGCGTGCCGGTGGACCGCGCGGCCACGGGCCGCTCGGGACGTACGCCGGGCTCACGGGTGCCCGCTCACCGGGCCGTGCCGATCCGCACCGCCCGCGACGCGGTCACCGCCGCCGTCCTGTACCTGCGCGGGCTCGGCCACCGGGACGTGCGCCGCGCCGACCAGCGGCCCGTGGCGGGCGTCGGGCTGGCCGCACCCGGCATCGTGGTCCAGGTCGACCCGACGGCGGGCCCGGCCTCGGCGCGGGACGTGGAGTGCCTGTGGCTGACGGCCATGGCGGAGTCCGCGAGCTGCGTCTACTTCTCCCTGACCGGGTACGCCGAACAGGCGCGCGCCCGCGCCGACCTGCTGGGCGTCCCGCTCTTCGTCCTCGAGCCGACGGGCGTGCCGCGCCCGGTCAACGCACCGGCCGTGGCGCTGGACGCCACGGCCGGCTGACGTGTCACCTCCGTACGGCTACGCGCCGTACCGCTCCCGCAGCTCGATCTTGCGGACCTTCCCGGAGACGGTCATCGGGAAGGAGTCGAGGATTTGCAGGCGGCTGGGCACCTTGTAGTGGGCCAGCCGCCCCTCGCAGTGGGCGCGCAGTTCCTCCAGGGTGAGCGGGTCGGCCGCGTCGCGCGGGATGACGCAGGCGAGGACCTCCTCGCCGTAGCGCTCGTGCGGGACGCCGACCACCTGGACGTCCGCGATCTTCGGGTGGGCGTAGAGGAACTCCTCGATCTCGCGCGGGTAGACGTTCTCGCCACCTCGGATGATCATGTCCTTGATGCGGCCGACGATCTCCACGTACCCGTCCTCGCGCATCACCGCGAGGTCACCGGTGTGCATCCAGCGGCCCCGGTCGATCGCCTCGGCGGTCTTCTCGGGCTCGTCCCAGTAGCCGAGCATCACGCTGTAGCCCCGGGTGCGCAGTTCCCCGGCCTCGCCGCGCGGCACGGTCACCCCGGTCACCGGGTCGGCGACCTTCACCTCGATGTGGGGCAGGACCCGGCCGACGGTGCCGGTGCGGTGTTCGAGGTCGTCGTCGATCCGGGTCTGGAGGGAGACGGGCGACGTCTCGGTCATGCCGTAGCAGATGGAGACCTCGCGCATGTGCATTTCCGCGACCACCCGCTTCATCACCTCCACCGGGCAGGGCGAGCCCGCCATGATGCCGGTGCGCAGGGAGGTGAGATCGTAGGAGGCGAAGTCGGGGAGGTTCAGCTCCGCGATGAACATGGTGGGGACGCCGTACAGGGACGTGCAGCGCTCCCGCTGGACGGCCTCCAGTGTGGCCCTCGGGTCGAACGAGGGGGCCGGGATCACCATGCAGGCGCCGTGGGACGTGGCGGCGAGATTGCCCATCACCATGCCGAAGCAGTGGTAGAACGGCACCGGGATGCACACCCGGTCCTGTTCGCTGTACGCGATCGACTCCCCGACGAAGTAACCGTTGTTGAGGATGTTGTGGTGGGAGAGCGTCGCCCCCTTCGGGAAGCCCGTCGTCCCGGAGGTGTACTGGATGTTGACGGGGTCGTCGCAGGACAGCTCCTCGAACGGCACCGGCGTCCCGCGCGCGATCAGCGCCTCCCAGCTCGGGTCCCCGATGAACACCGTCTCCCGCAGTCGCGGGCACCTGCCGCGCACTTGGCCGACCATCGCCCGGTAGTCGCTGGTCCGGTGGCTGAGGGAGGCGATCAGGAGCGAGACACCGGCCTGGTTGAGGACGTACTCGACCTCGTGGGTGCGGTAGGCCGGGTTGATGTTCACCATGACCGCGCCGATCCGGGCGGTCGCGTACTGGACGAGCACCCACTCGGGGCAGTTGACCGCCCAGATGCCCACCCGGTCACCCCGGGCGACCCCGCTCGCGAGCAGCGCGTACGCCAACTCGTCGACGTCGGCGGCGAACTGGGCGTACGTCCAGCGCCGCCCGGACGGCACGTCGACCAGCGCCTCGCGATCCGGCCAGGCCGCGACGGCGCGGTCCAGGTTGGCGCCGATGGTGTCGCCGAGCAGAGGCGTGTCGCCGGTCCCGTGGGTGTACGAGTTCACCGGAAGTCCTCCTCGCGGTACTCGGCGTCGGAGCCCGCCGCCGTGGCCTCGCGCAGCTCGATGCGGCGGATCTTGCCGGAGACGGTCTTGGGCAGGTCGCCGAACTCCAGGCGCCGGATGCGCTTGTAGGGGGCGAGGGCCTCGCGGGAGTGCTCGAACAGCACCTTCGCGGTGTCCGCGCCCGGCTCCCAGCCCGCCGCCAGCACGACGTACGCCTTGGGCACGGCCAGGCGCAGGGCGTCCGGGGCCGGGACGACCGCCGCCTCGGCGACCGCCTCGTGCTCCAGCAGGGCGCTCTCCAGCTCGAAGGGGGAGATCTTGTAGTCGGACGCCTTGAAGACGTCGTCGGCGCGGCCGACGTAGGTGAGGTGGCCGTCGGCGTCGCGGGCGCCGATGTCGCCGGTGCGGTAGTAGCCGCCCGCCATCGCCTCCGCCGTGCGGTCGGGGTCGCCGTGGTAGCCGGTCATCAGGCCGACGGGGCGCTCGGACAGGTCCAGGGCGATCTCGCCCTCGTCGGCGCCGGGCGCGCCGGTGACCGGGTCGAGGAGTTCGACGCGGTAGCCGGGGCTGGGGCGGCCCATCGAGCCGGTCTTCAGCACCTGGCCGGGGCTGTTGGAGACCTGGACGGCGGTCTCGGTCTGCCCGAAGCCGTCCCGGACGGTGCGGCCCCAGGAGCGGCGGACCTGTTCGATCACCTCGGGGTTGAGCGGCTCGCCGGCGGCGACGACCTCGCGCGGCGGGGTGGCGAGCTGCGTCAGGTCGGCCTGGATGAGCATGCGCCACACGGTCGGCGGGGCGCAGAAGGTGGTCACCCGGGCCCGGTCCATCTCGGCCATCAGGCGGGCCGCGTCGAACCGGGTGTAGTTGTGCAGGAAGACGGTCGCCTCGGCGTTCCACGGCGCGAACAGGTTCGACCAGGCGTGCTTGGCCCAGCCGGGCGAGGAGATGTTCAGGTGGACGTCGCCGGGCTTCAGGCCGATCCAGTACATGGTCGCCAGGTGCCCGACCGGGTACGAGGTGTGGGTGTGCTCCACCAGCTTCGGGCGGGCGGTGGTGCCCGAGGTGAAGTACAGCATCAGCGGGTCGTCGGCGGCGGTCGGGCCGTCCGGGGTGAAGGCGTCGGAGGCGGTGTACGCGTCCTCGTAGGGCTGCCAGCCGGGGGCCGTGGTGCCGCCGACCGCGATACGGGTGTAGTCGCCGGGCACGTCGGCGAACTTGCCGGTGTCCTCGGAGCGGACGATCACATGCTTGACCCGGCCGCGGTCGACACGGTCGCGCAGGTCGGCGGGGCCGAGCAATGGGGTGGCCGGGATGACGACGGCGCGCAGCTTCATGGCGGCGAGCGCGGTCTCCCACAGTTCGGCCTGGTTGCCGAGCATGACGAGGATGCGGTCCTCGGGGCCGACGCCCCAGGCGCGCAGCCGGTTCGCCACCCGGTTCGAGCGGGCGGACATCTCGGCGAAGGAGACGCGGACCTCGGAGCCGTCCTCCTCGACGATGTGCAGGGCGGTGCGTCCGTTGCCGTCGGCGATGGCGTCGAACCAGTCCAGCGCCCAGTTGAAGTACTCGGGCCGGGGCCACCGGAATCCCTCGTACGCGGCGGTGTAGTCCTCACGGTGTTCCAGCAGGAAGTCCCGTGCGCTGCGGAACAGCTCCGTGGCCGTCGTCATCCGTCCTCCTTCGTGCCGGACCTTGCCGGGCGGCTCGGTGCCATCGTCTAATCCGTGACGGAGGTCTCACTACCCCCGAACGGGGGTGTGCGCCCCGCGGACGGGCGCGAAGGAGGGCGGACGAGTGGTGGTGGACGCGGCCGACGGCGTGGAGATCCGCGGCGCGCTGGCGCGGCTGCGGCGGACGACCGGGCTGCCGGTCGCCTTCGGCGGGCTGGTGGAGTCCGGGCGGCACCAGGTGCGCATCAGCGAGCTGAGCGGCACCGCCACGGCCGCGCTGAGCGCCCTCGCGGTGACCTCCGGCAACGGCCTGGGCGGCAAGGCGGTCGCGCTGTCGCGGCCGTGCGCGGTGACCGACTACTCCGTCTCCCGGCAGATCAGCCACGAGTACGACCTGCCCGTCGCCGCCGAGGGGCTGCGCTCTGTGCTGGCGGTCCCGGTGGTCGTACGGCGCCGGGTGCGCGGAGTGCTCTACGGCGCCCTGCGCACGGCCCAGCCACTGGGCGACCGCACGCTGGACGCGGCGGTGGCGGCGGCGCGGGACGTGGAGCAGGCGCTGGTGCTGCGCGAGCAGGCGCGGACGCTGCGGGAACAGGCGCTGGTTCTGTGGGAGCGGGCGGGCGAGCCGCCGGCGGCGGCCCGGCCCCGGCCGGCGGGCGACCCGGCGGACAACGCGGCGTGGGAACGGGTGCGCGAGGCGCACGCGGCGCTGCGGGCCCTGGCGCCCAGGATCGCGGACCCCGCGCTGCGGGACGAGGTGCTGCGCGCGTGCGGGCTGCTGGCGGCGGACGGCGGCCCCGCCCACCAGGCCCGGCCGGCCCCCCGCGAGCTGGATGTCCTGGCCTGCGTGGCGGCGGGCGCGACGAACGCGGCGGCGGCGGAACGGCTGGCCGTGCGGCCGGAGACCGTCAAGAGCTACCTCCGCTCGGCCATGCGCAAGCTCGGCGCCCACACCCGCGGGGAGGCCGTCGCCGCGGCCCGCCGAGCGGGCTGGCTGCCGTAGCCCGTACGCCGGGACACGGGGCCGGGCGCAGGGCGGGGGCGGGTCGGTGGCCTGGGTGAGTGGGTCGGTCGCGCCTGGGTGAGTGGGTCGGGTGGCCTGGGTGAGTGGGTCGGGTTGAGGCGGTCGGTACGGGCTGCGGGGGCCGGGCTGGGCCCGGCGGCTGGGTGCGAGTCGGCCGGTGCGGGCCGGGCTGCGGCGAGGCGGGCGGTGGGACGGAGTGCCGAGGCACTCGCCGGGCGCGCCGACCGGGAACGACTCGACCGGTGCGGACCGGGCGGCGAGGCGAGTGGCGTACTGGGACCGGGCGGGCTGGGCCCGGCGGCTGAGTGCGGGCGGCCGGTGCGGGGCGGGTTGTGGCGAGGCGGGCTCGGCATGCCAGGTTGCGACGGGACGGCCGGGCGGCACCGATGCGGGTGGTGGGACGGGCGGGGCGGGCTGGGCCCGGCGGCCGGGAGCGGGGCGGCCGGTGCGGGGCGAGCTGGGCCCGGCGGCCCGGGGGCGGGGCGGCCCGGCGGCCCGGGGGCGGGGCGGCCCGGCGGCCCGGGGGTGGGGCGGGTGGCGTCGAGGTGGGCGGGATGAGATGCGGCCGGAGGACCGGCCGGGCAGCGGCGGGGTGGGGGTGGTCGGTGGGTGCCTAATATTGGCCGGGACACGACATGCGGAGGGGAGCGGTCACCGTGCGACGGGACTTCGCGGAGTCTGCCGGGTGCCGTTCCGACCTGGTCATCGGGCGGGAGGAGACGTTCCACGCGGCGCGGGAACAGCTCGCCCGGGGCGGGAGCGTGCTGCTGCACGGACCCGCCGGGATCGGGAAGTCGACCGTGCTGCGGACCCTGGCCGCCGAGCAGGCCCCAACGGCACGCACCGTGCTGCGCTGCTCGGCCACCGAGTCCGAGTCCCACCTCCCCTTCCTCGCCCTCGCCGACCTCCTGGGCCCGGTCCTGGGCGAGGTGGCGCCGGCCCTGCCCGGCGCGCAGAGCACCGCCCTGGAGTCGGCGCTCACCGGCCGCGGCGAGTCCACGCTCCAGCGCGACGGCCTCGCGCTGCGCCTGGCCGTGCTCGGCGCGCTGCGCGCGCTCGCCGCCGAGGGACCCGTCCTCGTCGTCGCCGACGACCTCCAGTGGCTCGATCCGGCCAGCGCGGAGCTGCTCGGCTTCGCCGCGCGGCGCCTGGGCGACACCCCGGTACGGCTGCTGTGCGCGGTGCGGACCGGGGAACCGCAGGGGCGGGACGCGGCGTACGACCGCCAGTTGCGCGCGTCCCCGCCGGACACCCGCGCGGTCCGGCTCGGCCCGCTGACCCGGCCGCAGGTCGCGGCGCTGCTCGACGAACGCGGCTACGCGGGCCTGCCCCGCCCCACGGTCCGCGAGATCCACCGCACCAGCGGCGGCAACCCGCTGTTCGCGCTGGAGCTGGGCCGGGCCCTCGCCGAGGGCCCCACACCGCCCCGGCCGGGCGAGCCCCTGCCGGTGCCGACCTCGCTGCGCGCCCTGGTCCTGACCCGCCTGGAGATGTTGTCGGACGAGGCCCGCCGCACCCTGCTGGTCGCGAGCGCCGGCGCCCGCCCCACCCCCGCCCTCCTGCACGCGGCCGGCCGGGATAACGCCGAGGCCGAGACCGCCCAGGCGATGGCGCTGGGACTGCTCGCGCCCGACCCGGAGGGTCCGGCCGTACGGTTCGCGCATCCGCTGATCTCGGCCGCGCTGTACGCCGAGGCCCCCGCGCCGGAGCGGCGGGCCGCGCACGCCGCGCTGTCCACGGCGGCGAGCGACCCGATCGAGCGCGCCCGCCACCTGGCCCTCGCCTCCACCGGCACCGACCCCGAGGTGGCGGCCCGGCTGGCCGGAGCGGCCGCGCTGGCCCGGGACCGCGGGGCGCCCTCGGTGGCGGCGTCGCTGGGGCTGCTCGCCGCCCGGCACACCCCGGCGGACGGCACACCCGCCCCGGACGAGCGCCGGCTGACGGCCGCCGAGGACGCGATCACCGCGGGCGAGCCCGACCTCGCCCGGGACATCGCCCGCGAGGTGCTGACCCGGGCCGCCTCACCGGGCGAACGCGTGCGGGCCTGGATGGTGGTGATCGAGGCGGCCGGGCAGGCCATCGGCGAGGTCGACGCGGTCTTCCCGCAGGCCCTGGCCGACGCCGGCGACGACCCGCGGCTGCTCGCCCTCGTCCACTACCAGCTGGCCTGGCGCGGGCTGGTGGTGCAGGGCGACTTCGCGCAGGGCCGCGAGGAGGCCGCGCACGCGGCCCGGCTGGCGGCGCGGGCCGGGGACCGGCGCACCGAACTGCTCGCGCTCGCCTTCCAGGCGCAGGCCGAGACGCTGATGGGGCACCCGGACGCCCCGGCGACCATCCGGCGGGCCCTGGAGGAGCCGCAGGACGCGCGGGTCGCGTGCCATCACAACGGGGCCGGATCCTCCCGGTTCCGGTGGCTGGTGATGAGCGACCGGCTGGCCGAGGCGCGGACCACCGCCACGGCGCTGCTGCGCGAGGCGCGCCGGCGCGGCATGGCCGAGAGCGAGGTCCACTACCTGCGCTTCCTCGCCGAGACCGAACTGCACTCCGGGCACTGCGGCCGGGCGCTGGAACTGGCCCGGGAGAGCCTGACGCTGGCCCGGGACGCGGGCATCGGGGAGGGCGCGGGCGCGATGCAGGCCGCGCTCGCCGAGGCCGCCGGCGGCGACGTGGAACGCGCGCTGGCGCTGGCGCGGGAGGCGGTGCGGCGGGCCGAGGAGGACGGCGACGCCGTGTACCTGTCGCGGGCCCTGGCCGCGCTCGGCCACGCGAGCCTGGTGGCGGGCGACGCGCCGGCCGCGGTGGGCGCGCTGCGCCGGGTGCGGGAGCTGGAGACCGGCGCGGGCATCACCGACCCGGCGCGCGGCCGGTGGCAGGGCGACCTCGCCGAGGCGCTGGTGCGCACCGGGGAGGCGGCCGAGGCCCAGGACGTCATCCAGGCCACCCGGGCGCACGCGCTGCGGCTCGGGCGGGAGAGCGTGCTCGCCGTACTGGACCGCGCGGAGGCGCAGCTGCGGGCGGCGCGCGGCGAACACCGGGCCGCCGTCACCCGGTTGGCGTCGGCGCGGGACCGCCTCGCCGGGCTCGGCTTCGGCCTGGAGGAGGCGCGGGCCGCGTTCGCGCTGGCGGCGCTGCACGCCGGACGTGCGGGAGCGGCGCCGGGTGCGGCGTCGTACGACGAGGCGGCGCGGCTGTTCCGGCGCTGCCGGGCACTGCCCTGGCTGCGGCAGGTGGAGGCGGCCGCCGTGGCGCGGGCCGCCGGACCCCGGCCCGGGCCGGCCGCCGTGCCCGACGGGCTGGCGGGGCTCGCCTCGATGGAGCGTCAGGTGGCCGCGCTGGTCATGGACGGCGCGACCAACCGGGAGGCGGCCGCCCGCCTGTTCGTCAGCGTCAAGACCGTCGAGGCGACCCTGACCAGGGTCTACCGCAAGCTCGGGATCCGCTCCCGGGTCGACCTCGTCCGGCTGGCGGCGGGCCGGCCACCCGGCTGAGAAGCACGGGGTTTACCGAGCGGAAACCGAGGGTTTTCCCTGCCCGGCTCCCTTAGGGTCTCCCCTCATTGGGCGCTCCCCGCCGCCGGTTCTAGCGTGAGCACGTGCCGCTCGCCCGGGCACACGGGGATCTGTCCCGAGACCCCCGTGCCCCCCACGCCCGTGCGACCCCCCACCGGCAACCCCTGAGGAGATGACTCATGTCCGGGCCCACCCGTGCCAGTCCCGAACCGACGGCTTCCCTGATGTCCTGAGTACCCCTCAGGTGCCTGTCCAGGGGGGGGGGGGGGGGGGGGGGGGCGGCGCCCCGCCCGCCCCCCCCCCCCCCACGCCC